>NZ_JAGKWP010000026.1 GCF_021151785.1 Flavobacterium sp. | reverse complement strand
ATATTGTAGTTTTAAATTTATAGATTATTTGTATTTTAAAGGTAAGTACACTACTTTTTTAGTTTCAAAGAAATCTTCTTCAAAAAAGTTTGATAGTTCAAAAAGTTGAACATTTTGATACACCGCTAATTCCTCAGAAAGATCACCACCTTTTAAATAAAGAATTCCATTTTTAAATTCGTGTATCGATTCCTTTTTCGTCTTGTCTTTTACCCATTTTACAAAATCTGGCATATTAGTAACGGCACGACTCACAATAAAATCAAATTCTTCTTCAACGCTTTCAGCACGTTTTTGTTCAGCTTTTACATTTTTCAAGTTCAATGCTTTCGCTATTTCATTAACTACTTTTATTTTTTTTGCAATCACATCAATCAAATAAAAATTAGTTTCGGGAAATAAAATAGCAAGAGGAATGCCTGGAAATCCACCACCTGTTCCAACATCTATAACTGAAGCCCCTGGTTTAAAAGCCATTACTTTAGCAATTCCTAGAGAATGCAATACATGTCTGGTGTAAAGTTCGTCAATATCTTTTCGAGAAATCACGTTTATTTTACTGTTCCAATCTGAATATAAAGCATACAATTGTGCAAATTGTTCTTTTTGAAGTAGGGTTAAGTCTGGGAAATAATGCAGTATTTGTTCCAAAATGTTAATTTTTGCACAAAAGTACACTTTTTTAATTAGATGACATTTATCACCTTTCAATTTAGATATTTATTAGTACATTTGAAAACTTAAATAATGAATACTATGTCAACTCAAGCACCCATTTTTGCTAAAATAGATAAAACGCAGTTCTTCAGAACATTAAACAAGCGAGTGAATGACTATTTTAAAGAAAATAATTTAAAAAAAACGGGTAATTGGCAATTACATCTAAAAACAATTGTCATGTTTATCATTTTCTTAACTCCTTACTTTTTTTTAATTTCAATGGATATGCCATTTTGGGTTTATCTATTATTGAATTTAGTAACTGGTATTGGAATGGCAGGTGTTGGAATGAACGTAATGCATGATGGTAACCATGGCGCTTATTCGGACAAGACTTGGTTAAATAAAATAATGGGAAGTAGTATTTACATTTTAGCAGGGAATGTTTATAATTGGCAAGTGCAACACAATGTCTTACATCATACTTATACCAATATTTTAGGTCATGATGAAGATTTAGAAGCAGGAAGAATACTACGTTTTTCAAAAACATCAAAATGGTATAAGCATCATAAATTTCAACATTATTACTCCATTTTTCTATACGGATTATTAACTTTCAATTGGGCTATTACTACTGATTTCCTTCAAATGAAACGCTATTTAAAAAGAAAATTATCATACGGTGAATTCAAAAGCCCAGCATTTCAATGGACAACATTAGCAATCACTAAGGCGTTGTATTTTTCTATATGGATAGTTATTCCGATTGTCTTAGGGATAACATGGTGGAAAGTGATACTTGGATTCCTTGTTATGCATTATACAGCTGGTTTAATTTTAAGTGTAGTTTTCCAATTAGCTCATGTAGTAGAAGATACAATTAATCCTGAACCAAATGAAAATGGGGAGATGGAAAATACTTGGGCTGTACATCAATTGTTTACAACAGCAAACTTTGCTCCAAAAAATTGGTTAATAAATTGGTATACAGGAGGTTTAAATCATCAAATTGAGCATCACATTTTTCCAAACATCAGTCATATTCATTACGGGAAAATTGGAGAAATTGTAAAACAAACAGCAAAAGAATGCAATTTACCTTATTATGAATTTAAGACCACTCGTGCCGCAATTGCTTCACACTTTAAACACTTAAAAGAATTAGGTAAACAACCGCAAATTGCATAAAATAAAAGCAACACACAATCCTACCAAAAAAACAACAATGAACAACGTTTTATCTGACAGAATTAACAACCTGGCTGTTTCACAAACATTAGCCATGGCAGCTTTAGCTAGAGAATTAAAAGCACAAGGGAAAGACATTATTAGTTTAAGTTTAGGTGAGCCGGACTTTAATACTCCTGACTTTATTAAGACTGCGGCAAAACAAGCCATAGATGATAATTACTCTGCTTACCCACCAGTTGATGGTTACGTTGATTTAAAAGAAGCTATTTCAGCTAAATTTAAAAGAGATAACGGTTTAGAGTACAAACCAAATCAAATTGTGGTTTCAACCGGTGCCAAACAATCATTGTATAACATTGCCCAAGTCATGTTAAATGAAGGTGATGAGGTGATTTTACCTGCACCTTACTGGGTTTCTTACTATGAAATCGTTAAGCTTTCGGGAGGTGTTCCGGTGGAAGTTCCAACTTCCGTTGAGACGAATTTTAAAATAACACCTGAACAACTGGCAGCAGCCATTACTCCAAAAACAAAAATGATGTGGTTTAGCTCGCCTTGTAATCCTTCTGGATCTGTTTATAGTCGTCAGGAATTAGAAGGCTTGGTTGAGGTATTAAAAGAGCATCCTCAAATTTATGTGGTTTCTGATGAAATTTATGAACATATCAATTATACGGGTAAATTCTGTTCTATAGGTTCTCTACCAGGGATGGAGAACAATACGATCACTGTTAATGGTGTTGCCAAATCATTTGCTATGACTGGATGGCGTATTGGATACATGGGAGCTCCTGAATTTATTGCTAAAGCTTGTACTAAAATGCAAGGACAAGTTACAAGTGCAGCTAGTTCTATTGCTCAACGTGCAACTAAAGCAGCCGTAGAAGCCAGTCCATCTGCCATCAAATATATGGTAGATGCTTTTCAAAGCAGAAGACAATTAGTCTATGATTTATTAGTAGCTATTCCTGGATTTAAATTAACTATGCCAGAAGGTGCTTTTTATTTCTTTCCTGATGTGTCGGCTTATTTTGGAAAAACATTACGTGGGCAATTAATCAAAGACGCGAATGATTTAGCAATGTACTTATTAGCGGAAGCTAATGTGGCTACAGTAACAGGAGATGCTTTTGGGAATCCAAGTTGTATTCGATTGTCGTATGCTACAAGTGAAGATCAATTAAAAGAAGCCATTAAGAGAATAAAAGAAGCATTAGCTTAATAAGAATACGCCCTGAGGAAACTTGGGGCTTTTTTATTTGATCGAATTTCTTTATATGATTAAAAATATCTAATTAGGTCTAAAGTTGGCTTTCAATTTAATATTCTCTATTTATAGTGTAATATTTTTAAGAGTAAAAATAGTTACTTCAAAAGTAAGAAAAACCAATTTTAAACTATAAAACAACACAACATGCAAAAGAAAATAGTATTATTAGGTTCAGGTGAACTAGGGAAAGAATTTGTTATAGCTGCTCAACGAATAGGACAAACTGTAATTGCTGTAGATAGTTATGCTAACGCACCAGCCATGCAAGTTGCAGATGCTTTTGAAGTAATAAATATGTTAGACGGAGACGCTTTGGATGCTGTTATAGCAAAACATCAACCTGATTTTATTGTTCCTGAAATTGAAGCCATAAGAACCGAACGCTTTTACGTCTATGAACGACAAGGTATTACAGTTGTCCCATCAGCAAAGGCTGCTAATTTCACGATGAATAGAAAGGCTATTCGCGATTTGGCTGCAAAAGAATTAGGACTCCGTACTGCTCCATACAACTATGCTACTACCTTAGAGGAGCTAGAAAAAGCTGTAGCTGAAATAGGTATTCCATGTGTCGTAAAACCCTTGATGAGTTCATCGGGAAAAGGACAATCTACAATTAAATCTACTGCGGATATAGAAAAAGCGTGGCAGTATGCAGTAGGGGGATCTCGAGGAGATTTAGTAGAGGTAATTGTAGAAGCCTTTATTGATTTTCATTCGGAGATAACCTTATTAACTGTTACTCAAAACCAAGGGTTACCAACGCTGTTTTGTGCTCCAATAGGCCATAGACAAGAGCGAGGAGATTATCAGGAAAGTTGGCAACCTGCACGAATTTCTGATAAAGATTTATTAGAAGCGCAAGAAATGGCTAGAAAAGTAACAGAGGCGTTAGGAGGCGCTGGTCTATTTGGAGTAGAATTCTTTTTAACTTCTGAAGGGGTATACTTTTCGGAACTATCTCCTAGACCACATGATACAGGTATGGTTACATTAGCGGGTACACAAAATTTTAATGAATTTGAATTACATTTGCGAGCTATTTTAGGCTTACCCCTTTCTGAAATTACTCTAGAACGACCTGGGGCTAGTGCAGTTTTACTTGCCCATTCTCTATCTGATCATCCTAGTTATGAAGGAATTGATCTTTTAGCATCTCAACCCAAATCAGATTTTAGATTATTTGGAAAACCCTCTTCTAGGCCTTTTCGTCGCATGGGAGTAGTTTTAACTTATGACACTTTTGAAGTTCCAATTGAAGAAATTGTGGAACGTGCGAAAAAAAATACTACTTTAGTAAAAATAAAACCCTGATTTATGAAAAAAATAATTGCTTTAGCACTAATAGGTTTATTAATGATTTCTTGTGGGCCTAGACGCTTAGGATGTGGACCCTATAGAAGATGTGAAATTAAAGTACCGCATCAAACACCATCTGTTGTAGAAAAGCATTTTTGCTAAACATGTCTTTATTGCTTGAAAATATAAATAAAATTGTAACACTTACACCTGAGGAGGAACAATTGATTCTTACTCAGGTGGAAGTAAAATATTATAAAGCGAAATCTATGTTATTAAAGGCAGAAGAGGTTTCGCGTAATACTTATTTCGTTCAACGTGGGGTTGTTCGTAGTTTCACTATTAATGATCAAATTATTGAGCATGTTCTGCATTTTGCTTGTGAAGGTTGGTGGATTGGTGATATGTATAGTTATATCGCTGAAAAACCAGGAAATTTATTTATAGAAGTGCTTGAAGATGCTGAAATTGTTTGTGTGAGTAAAGAAACACATCAACTACTTTATCAAAAAATACCTAAACTAGAACGTTTCTTCAGAATATTAGCCGAAAACTCTTTAGTTGCTCATCAAGAGCGATTAATCGATAACTTAAGTTTAACTGCCGAAGAACGTTTTGAAAAATTCTGTTCTAAATACCCTACCCTTATTCAACGTGTTCCTCAAAAGCAAATTGCATCATTTATTGGAGTTACTCCTGAATTTTTTAGTAAAATGAAAGCTAAGCTTTTAAAAAAAATAATTTCTTAATCTAGATTAAGTACTCTAAAGTCATTCCGCTCGTAACTTTGTCTTATAAAATTGAAACTAATGCAAAGAAAAGATTTTATAAAGAGAAGTATGCTGGGTGCAGCTGCTGTAATAACTGGTTCGGCTTTAGCTGAAAGTTACGAAATGACTCCTTTTAAAACAACGCTTAATAAAAATATAAATGCAACAATTATGAAAACGGTTTTACATACATCAGAATCAAGAGGACATGCTAATCATGGATGGTTAAATGCCTACCACAGTTTTAGTTTTGCTAATTGGTATAATCCAGATAGAGTTCAGTTTGGAGCCTTAAGGGTTTTAAATGATGATACTATTGCCGCGGGAATGGGGTTTGGTACTCATCCACATGATAATATGGAAATAATTACTATCCCATTAGAAGGAGATTTAGCTCACAAAGACAGTATGGGTAATGCTTCTACAATTAAAAGTGGTGATGTTCAAGTGATGAGTGCGGGAACGGGGATTTTCCATAGTGAATTTAATCCTAACGATGACCAGCATACTAAATTGTTTCAAATATGGTTATTTCCTAATAAAAGAAATGTGAGTCCACGTTATCAACAAATAACACTAAATAAAACGGATCAAAAAAATAATTTTTCTCAGATATTATCTCCTAATCCAGAGGATGAGGGTGTATGGATTCATCAAGATGCTTGGTTTTATCTTAGTGAATTTGATGCGGGTACAACAAAAAAATTAACCTTAAAAAAGGAAGGAAATGGTTTTTATATAATGAATATAGAAGGCAAAATAAATGTTAATGGTCAAAGTTTAGATAAACGAGATGCTTTAGGTATTTGGGAAATAGAACAGATTGAAATTACTGCTTCTACAGATGCTCGTTTCTTAATCATGGAAATTCCAATGAATGTTTAATACAATATAAAGTTATGAATGAACAAGTTAAACTGAAATTATCAGATAGCAAAGGAGTTTTCTATATTGAGATAAATGGAAAACAAGAAGCCATGATGACCTTTGTGTTTTCAGGAGAAGATAAAATCATTATAGATCATACGGAAGTTAATGAAGGAAATAATGGTAAAGGTTTCGGCAATAAAATGGTGCAAGAAGCTGTGTTTTTTGCAAGAGAAAGAGGAATCAAAATTGTACCTTTTTGTCCGTTTGCTAAGCATGTTTTTGAGAAAACACCATCTTATAATGATGTTTTAGCGACTTAACATTTTCTTCAAATTGTAAAACATATTAAAAATAAAGTTTGTAATAATGGATTTTATAAAAATAAAAATGATTCCGCTTGTTTTTGATAGTTTAAATTAGAATTAATAATAAATTGTTTTAAAATAATGAAACCAACAGTAAAATAGAAATTGTGCTTTGATGGTTTGGATAGCTATTTACCCTTCTATTAAATTATTGAGTTTTTTAATAGGTGATTATATAAAAGCCCTAGCATTGCCATTTAGAACATTAATTATGACAGGAATACTTGTGCCATTAATGGTTTTTGTATTGCTTCCTGTTTTGAAAAAAATACTTGGTTCTTGGTTGAACCAATAAATTATAATTAAATAAGTATGAAAAAAATTTTAGCCTTTGGCGCATCAACAAGCAAAACGTCTATAAATAAACAATTAGCAACTTATGTCGCCCAACAATTTGAAACTGCTGATGTAGAAGTATTAGATTTGAATGAGTATGACATGCCACTTTTTTCAGTGGATAGAGAAAAAGAAGGAATTCCAAAAGAGGCCTCTCAATTTTATGAAAAAATTGGCGCGGCTGATTTTATTGTAATTTCTTTTGCGGAACATAATGGAGCTTACTCAGCATCCTTTAAAAATCTATTAGATTGGGCTTCTAGAATTAATGCGAAGACCTTTCAGGAAAAACCAATGTTACTTTTAGCAACTTCACCAGGGGCTCGTGGTGGGAGTTCTGTTTTAGAAATAGCAAATAGTAGACTTCCATTTCAAGGAGGGCTTGTAAAAGGAACTTTTTCATTGCCTAATTTTTACGAAAATTTTGATGCTGTTAATGGTATTATCAATACCACATATAGAGAACAACTTCAAGTAATAATTAAAGGTATTAACTTGTAAATTATTTTTTAAATTAAATCGATAAATATTGCCTTGGTTGTAGGAAAACTAAAGAGTCCTTAGAATAAGGGTTCTTTTCTGTAACAGAATACAAGACATGTGTAAAACTGAAAATAAGTGCTTCAAATAAAAAAAATACTATTTTTGCAACTTGTTGTAATTAACTAAACAAAGAAAGATGAAAGCATATGTATTTCCGGGACAAGGTGCCCAGTTCACTGGAATGGGAAAGGATTTATATGAAAATTCTCCATTAGCCAAAGAATTATTTGAAAAAGCTAATGAAATTTTAGGATTTCGTATCACAGATATTATGTTCGAAGGAACAGCTGATGAACTTAAAGAGACTAAAGTAACACAGCCTGCAGTATTTTTACATTCTGTGATTTTGGCTAAAACGTTAGGCATTCAGCCTGATATGGTTGCTGGTCATTCGTTAGGTGAGTTTTCTGCTTTAGTAGTAAACGGAGTTTTATCCTTTGAGGATGGTTTAAAATTAGTTTCTCAACGCGCCTTAGCTATGCAAAAAGCTTGTGAGGTTACTCCATCCACTATGGCTGCTGTTTTGAACCTAGATGATAAAGTGGTCGAGGATATTTGTGCTTCAATAGACGGAGTTGTGGTTCCAGCAAACTATAACTGCCCAGGTCAGTTAGTTATTTCAGGAGAGTTAAAAGCAGTAGAAATCGCTTGTGAAAAAATGAAAGAAGCAGGAGCTAAACGGGCTTTAATTTTACCAGTGGGAGGTGCATTTCACTCGCCAATGATGGAACCAGCGAGAGAAGAATTAGCTGCAGCTATTGAAGCTACTATTTTTGCTTCGCCTATTTGTCCAGTTTATCAAAATGTTACGGCAAGCGCAGTTACAGATCCTCTTCAAATAAAGAGTAATTTGATTGCGCAATTAACAGGAGCTGTAAAATGGACGCAATCGGTTAATCAGATGATTACTGATGGAGCTACTAGTTTTACTGAAGTTGGTCCAGGTAAAGTATTAGTTGGTTTAGTAAATAAAATTAACAAAGAAGTAGAAACAATTTCTGCTTAGTTATTTTGTTAGTTCATTTAGTGTTCAGAATATTTCAAAAGCATGAGGTTTTACTTCATGCTTTTTTATTTACAGAAAATAATTTTGATTTTAAATAAAGTTTGGCATGTCATTTGAAAATACCATTAATAGTTAAAATTAATTAATAGTATTAAAAACAAAACAACATGAAGAAAGTAATTTTGAGTTTGGCTGTAATTACAGCATTGATGGTTTCTTGTAAAGATGAAACTAAAGAAAAAGTTGAAACAGCAACAGAGGCTGTAGGTGCTGAAGTAGAGCAAAAAATAGATACAGCAGCAGCTAAGGTAGATGCAGCTGTAGACTCTGCTAAAACAAAAACAGGTGAAGCTATTGAAAAAAGTGGCAAAAAACTAGAAGAAGCTGGTGAAAAAATAAAAGATGCCGCTAAATAATAAGTAGCATAATAACTTATTTTTGATTTAAAAATATAACCCTTGATATTTTATCAAGGGTTATTACTTTTTTTAAATAATCACTCAAATTAATGAGTTTATTTGTGAATATATTTTCAGTTTATCCTAAAAACGGATATCTATAATTTACGGGTGTTACGAACGTTTCTTTAATTGTTCTTGGAGATACCCAACGCAATAAGTTTTGAGCAGAACCCGCTTTGTCGTTTGTACCAGAAGCTCTAGCTCCTCCAAATGGTTGATTACCAACTACTGCGCCAGTAGGTTTGTCATTGATATAGAAGTTACCAGCTGCATTTTCTAGGGCTTTAGCCGCTTCATTAATGGCATATCGATCTTCACTAAATACAGCTCCAGTTAAGGCATATTCAGAAGTTTCGTCAATTAATTTAAGAACAGAACTCCACTCCGCATCCTCATAAATATAAATGGTTAAAACAGGACCAAACAATTCTGTTTCCATTGTTTTATATTTTGGATTTGTAGTTAAGATGATTGTAGGTTCAACAAACCACCCTTTTGATTTGTCGTAACCGCCACCAAAAATAATTTCAGCATCAGCATCTTGTTTGGCTTGTTCGATGTAAGAAACTAATTTGTCAAAAGATCCTTCATGAATTACGGCTGTAAAGAAATTATTTAAATCTTCTGGAGATCCCATTTTAATAGTTGGGATTTCTTTATCGAATTCAGCTTTAATAGCAGGCCATAAACTTTTTGGGAAATAAGCTCTTGATGCTGCAGAACATTTTTGTCCTTGGAATTCAAATGCACCTCTAATAGAATTAGCTGCTACTTGAATAGGGTCAGCAGAAGGATGTGCTAAGATGAAATCTTTTCCACCGGTTTCTCCAACAATTCTTGGGTAGGTTTTATAAGTATGAATATTTGCGCCAATTTTAGCCCAAATTTCTTTGAATACAAAAGTAGAACCAGTATAGTGAATTCCAGCAAAATCTGGACTTGCTAAAACAGTATCTGTAATCATGATTGGATCACCAAAAACAACATTGATTACACCGTCTGGTAGACCTGCTTCTTTAAAAATATCAATAATTACCTTAGCTGAAAATACCTGGCTATCACTTGGTTTCCAAACTACCGTATTTCCCATCATAGCTGCAGAAGCTGGTAAATTAGCTGCAATAGCTGTAAAATTAAATGGTGTTACTGCATAGACAAAACCTTCAAGAGGTCTATATTCTATTCGGTTCCAAACATCTGAAGGAGAATAAGGTTGATCTTGATAGATTTGAGTCATGAATTCTACATTGAAACGCAAAAAATCAATTAATTCACATGATGCATCAATTTCTGCTTGATGTATTGTTTTTGATTGGGCAATCATGGTAGCAGCATTGATTTTAGCACGGTAAGGTCCAGCAATCAATTCAGCAGCTTTTAAAAATATTGAAGCTCGGTGTTCCCAAGGTAAAGCAGCCCATGCTTTTCTTGCTTCTAGCGCTTCGGAAATAGCTTTTTCAACATGAGTTTTTTCGGCTAAATGATACGTGCCAACAATATGTTGGTGGTCGTGTGGAGCTGACATCGTTCTTGTAACTCCTGTTTTAATTTGCTCTTTTCCTATGTATAACGGAACATCAATAGTGCTGTTCCATAGTTCTTTATACGTTTTTAAAACTTGTTCTCTTTCAGGTGTACCAGGGGCATAACTTTTAACAGTTTCGTTAATAGCTTTAGGTACATTAAAAAATCCTTTTGGCATGATGTTATGGTTTAAAATTATTAAACAAATTGATAAAGAAATCGTTGAAAATAAGCTTTCAATTTATCTTATAGCAAAAATACAAAGGAAAAATTGAATTATTAGTACTAAAATAAACAAATAATTAGACTTCTAATTCATAGCAAATGGAGCCATCAATTTAAAGGTTGGAATGGTTACTTTAAAACTCTTGGTTGTTGTGAAGTTAATCATGTTATAAAAACCTTTCATCGCTCCAATCGGGGATGATAATAAACAACCTGAAGAATAAGAGTGTTTTTCCCCGGGTTTAATTACAGGTTTTTTTCCAATAACACCTTCACCATCAACAATGTCTAAATTGTTCAAAGAATCATAAACTTCCCAATGACGAGAGTTTAATTGTACAGAATCTTTACTTTGGTTTTCTATAGTAACTTGATAAGTAAAGGCATAGTGAATTTTATAGTTTTTGAAATATGTACCTTCAAAACTAGTTGAAACTGAAATTTTAATGCCACTTGTTATTTGAGTTACCATAATTTGATTTATAGCTTGTCAAAGTTAATAAAAAATCTTTAAAGAAATTGTTAATTTTTAATGTCTAAACTGGTTGCATTAGCTATGCCAACAACCCTGTCGTAACGATCTGCTGGTCCTTTGTAGTAGACTAAGATGGTATAATTATTTTCGGTTTGGTAGAAATTACCATCTATTGCATTTTTCTCATCAATTTTACCATTTAAATCAGTCAAAACATATTGGTAATTAGTAAATCCTTGCTTAATTAGTAAGGCTTTTTCAAATCGATTGGTTGTACTATTGTAATCCATTTTATTCTCATCTGAAATGGCATAATTATTAAACATGCCATTGATATATATATTTTTCTCTAGAGGATTTTCTTTGCAATCTAGTGTGAAATATACCCAAGCATAATCAGATTCAACATTTGGGTTGGTTACATTAAAATTAGTCACAAGGAAATTTCCGTTTATATCAGGAAAATAAGTGTAAATTTTATTTTTTCTTGCTTCATTAACATATAAATAGGTGTTGTAGATGTCACCAGTAGTAACTTTAAAGACGGTATTGGAAGCTCCTCTAATATTTTTGTTTTCAAAATTCCAAAATTCATTTCCACCCCAAAACTGGGTTTCTTTGTTGTAGCGATAGATTAATTGAGTACCAATTGTATATTGAGGCTTTATGTTGTGAATGGCATTTTGAAATTTTCCATTTTGAAAGATAGAAACTTTAATATTTTGTAGCGGATTTTGTAAAACACGGTCCTTGTAATCAATAAAAAATTCTACATTTTGTTTTTGTTGGATAGTTTCCATATCTCGAGAACGGCGAATGGTGATTCCAATCATCAAATCATCCTCATAGATAATGAATTTTCTTGAAAAAATTAAGTGTTGTTCATCATCATAGATTTTAACCATGTAATTGCCTGATTTTATAATTTGATTGTATTTATTTGGGAAACTAAGTGTGTAGTGAGAGTAATTTTGGAAACAATTAAGTGAATTAGAATAATTTTGAATGCGTTGGTTGTCCAATCCATTGATGTATTCATTTTTTAATAAACTACTGGGAGTCCAGTCATAGTTATAATGTTCAATGGTATAATAGTAATCGGCTTCGTTACCATATAAATCATCAAACTGGAGTTCAAAAGCATCTCCTAGTCTGAAAAAAGGAATGGCGTTGTTACCTCCTTGTACAAAGGTTACTGTTTTTATATTAAAAGGAGTTGGAACTTCTTGCTCCTGAGCCAAGAGTAAACAGCTAATGAACAAAAATAAAGTTGTAATTTTTGAAAACATAACAATGATTTAATAATAGTAAAAATAGCCAAATATTTTGATTTACAAGTCTTTTCATATCTTAAAAACTTTATAAAAAAGTGGAAGTAGAATTTTTATGAAGAAAACATTAAAACTTGAATAAAAAAAGTCCCGACATTGTCGGGACTTTTTACTTTCTAACTAATGGTATAATTTCACCTTTAGCTAAACAATATTTTTCAACCCATTCTGGAGCAATGGTATTTGTGTAATCTATTTCTTCAACTTGGAATCCAATGCTTCTCAATTTATCAAAGTAATCTCTTCCATATACTCGAACATGATCATATTGGCCAAAAATTTTAGCACGTTCTTTTGGGTCAGTGATACTATCATCTGTAAATGTAGTTGCTCTGTTTAAATCTTGTGGAATCTGAAAAATTCCCCATCCACCTGGTTTTAATACACGGAACAATTCCTTCATGGCTTTTGTGTCATCAGGAATATGTTCTAAAACATGGTTGCAAAATATAATATCATACTGATTATCTTCAAAAGGTAAATTACAAATATCTGCTTTAACATCAGCCAAAGGAGATAATAAATCAGTAGTGGTATATTCTATATTGCTTTGTTTTTTAAATCTTTTATAAAATTCTTGTTCAGGAGCAAAATGTAAAACTTTTACTTTTTGAGTAGAAGTAAAAAAGTCTGTTTCATTTTTTAAATACAACCAAAGTAAGCGATGTCTTTCTAAAGATAATGTACTTGGAGAAAGTACATTATTTCGCTGTGTTCCATAACCATAAGGGAGAAACATTCGGAAACTTTTGCCATCAATTGGATCTGTAAATCGATTTCCTTTTAAAACAAAAGCAATTATTGGACGAACCACAATACTTACCCGAATTAAGATAGGACGTGGAATAGTGTTTAAAATAAATTTAAATAGTTTTTTCATTTGAATTTTGAAACTTTTCAAAAAAAAGTTTATTAAGAAAAGTCATTTTTGATTAATTTTAAAGAACTAAAGGAACACTTCTTAGACCGTCTTCCTCGTTACTACTAATTCCTAACGCATCATAGATGTAAGCAAAGGTAGAAAGCAATTCTGGTTTTCCATCCACAATAGCTACATCGTGTTCAAAATGAGCGCTTGGTTTGCCATCAGCTGTAGTTATTGTCCATCCGTCTTTATGTTGTTTGATGTTTCTAGTTCCCATATTTATCATAGGTTCAATGGCTAAAACCATTCCATTGGCTAGTTTTTTACCTCGACCTCTTTTTCCATAATTTGGAACTTCGGGATCTTCATGCATTTTTCGTCCTAAACCATGTCCGCATAATTCACGAACCACACCATAACCATGACTTTCACAGTAGTTTTGGATGGCATTACCAATATCTTCAACTCTATTGCCAGCTCTTGTTTCACGAATGCCTATATATAAAGACTCTTTGGTAACTTGGAGTAATTTTTTGGTTTCAAGTGTTACCTCACCCACTTCAAAAGTATAAGCGTGATCGCCATAGAATCCATTTTTTAACGCACCACAGTCTACAGAAATGATGTCGCCTTCTTGGAGAGGTATATCATTGGGTATGCCATGTACTACTTGAGTGTTTGGACTCATACATAATGAATTTGGGAAACCATACATTCCTAAAAAAGCAGGTTCAGCTCCATGGTCTCTAATAAAAGTTTCGGCTAGTTTATCTAGGTATAGGGTAGTCACACCAGGTTTGATTTCTTTGGCAATCATTCCTAGTGTTTTGGAAACTAATAATGCGCTTTCTCGCATTAACTCAATTTCTTCTCTTGTTTTAATTATTATCATAATCGAAATTTCTGATGCAAAAGTACAAAAAATGTAGTTTTGAATAACGAATATAATAAAATTGAATTTTGAGTTTATTCACTATTTTTGAAAAAGTAATGATGTTAAGAGTTAGGGTTTTAGTTTTGATTGTTTGTATGTTAAGTGAGTATTCTAAATGTTTTTAGTCTATAAATTATAAAAAAATAATAAAAAAGTCCATTTCAATTGAAATGGACTTTTTTGTTATTCAGGATTGGCAATTGTTTTGAATAATTCGGCATGTGAAAGATACAAACGGTTGTCAATATTAATTCGAGAAAGTTTAGCACTGACTAAATTATTTTCTCTTGTATTGATTAAAAAAAGCGAACTTTCTCCAGCACTAAATAATCTTTCTTCGGCTTGGACTAGTTTTTCATTGTCATTAACTAAGCCTGTAATGATGTTTTTTTGTTTTGAAATAGTTTGAATTTCATTTTGTTGAGCTGTAACTTTGTTTTCTAATTGTTTCTTTTCTAGAGCTAATGTGAGTTCTTGTGCTTGGATTTTTTGTTGTGCTAATTTTAAAGCACCTCGTTCTTTTCTCAAGAAAATAGGGAAATATGCATTGATGCCAAATTTATAATCTTCAAATCGATAGTTTGAAAAGGCAACTGGTTCTGAAATATAGGAATAGCCTACATCAAGTTTTGGAAGAAGCATATTTGCTTTCAATTTTCTTTCAATGTTTAGCATTTCTATTTTAGTTTCTAGCGCATTTATTTTGGGGTGCGTTGTTACTGAAAAGTTTTCAGTTAATAAGGTATTGGTTTTTAATGTTAATCCTATAGATTGCTCCAAGTTTTCTTCTGGAATTAAATTGTCTTCCAATTCTAGAGGCAAATTATTATTTGTCCATAAAAAATTTGAAAGTTCTAATTTAGCTTTCAATAATTTAAAGCGTGATTCTTCTAGGTTAAGTTGTCTGTTTTTTAAGGTAATTCCAGCTTCAATACTGTCTATTGCTGGTTTGTCACCTTGTTCTATCAATGTTTGGATTCCTTTTAAACGTATAGATGCATTGGTGACATAGTTTTCATATAGACGCACTTCTTCATAGTTTTTTTTCCAGTTAAAATAGGCAATTGAAGCATCATACATGATTTGTACAGCTTGTAATCTTCGTTCTGCTTGACTCAGTTTAATTTGAGATTTTGCTTTTCTAAGATCAGCCATTCGCTGATTAATCACTAGCCCTTGTAATACAGGTATTGTAATTCCTACAGCAGTTAGGCCATTCGTTGGAACCGTATTTTGAGGGTTTAAATACAAACCTTCATTGTTTTCAAATGCAGCTTTTAATTCTATTCCATACCAAGTAGGAATTTTAAAACTTCCATTGAATACAGAGTAATATTCTTTATTTTGGTATTCTTTTCGACTAAAATCGACTTCAATTTTTGGGTCAAAAGCACCTCTAGCTTGGAGTAAATTAGCTTGAGCTTGACTTATTTCCAAGTCGGCCATTTTGGCAATAGGGTGAAATCGTTTTACAAAGCCTAAATATTCTTCATAGGTAAACTCATTGTTTTGTGCCTTTAAATTAAAACTAAACAAACACAATAAAATAGTCCATTTGAAGAGGTCTTTATTTTTTTTCCTTAGTAGCATTTTTATCTGTTTTTGATTGATAATAATTAGGGGGAAAACCATTTAAGGTTCGCCATATTTCATACCAAATAGGAACATTTTCTAATAACGCTATAGTTTGTGCTCCTGAGCCAATACTTAATTGTTTTGGCCAATTTTCTTCCTTTTCATCTGGAGCAATTAATACTCGATATTTACCATTATCGCTAATGAAATTTTCAACGGCTACAATTTTACCACCATATGTGCCATAAGATAAACCTGGCCATCCTGAGAAAACGATTGTTGGCCATCCATCAAACCATACACGAACACGTTCCCCTTTTTGAATCAATGGAAAATCCATGGGCGATACGTAAGTTTCTACAGCTAACTGGTATTTTGATGGCATAATGCTTACAATTGCTGTTCCTTCTTTAATGTTTTCTCCAATACCAGATTGTAATGCACGGTTGACATAGCCATCTTGTGGAGCAGTGATATAATACATTCCATTTCTTATTTTGTAATTGGTGTATTGGTTTTTAAGTTTGTTAACTTGAGCTTCCGTATCAAATTGACTACTTAAAGCTGTAAATTGATCACCACGAGCTTTGGAAACTTTTTCGGTGTATTCTGCATTAATTCTATTCAATTCAACTTTTGCATTGATTAATTCATTTTTACTAGCTAAAAATTTATTTTCTTGTGTTATAATTTTAGCTTCAACCTCTTGTAGCTTTAATCTTTTTTCTTCAACCTCTGTAAGCGGCTTTAAACCTTCTTTATTTAATTGAACAGCGCGATTAAATTGTGTTTTTGCAATTTTTAATTGAGTTTCAACAGCTGCTAAATCCATGCTGTCACTTGTAATTTTTAAGTAGGACTGTTTAACTTTGTTTTTAGCTTGTTCAAATTTTAGTTTACGTTCTCTTTCAATAGCAACAATTTGGTCAGATAAAGAATTTACTTTTCCGCCATAAGATTCAACAGATTGTTGTTTAGCAGTAAGTTGTGCTTTTGTGTTTTCAACTAAATTGGGGTCTAGATAATCTTCTTTAATCTCTGAGATAAACAAGATTGTGTCTCCTTTTTTTACAAAATCTCCTTCTCTAACATACCATTTTTCTATTCGGCCAGAGATTAATGATTGAATTGTTTGTGGTCTTTGATTAGGCATTAAAGTTGTTACATTTCCATTGCCGGGAATATTTTGAGTCCAAGGTAAAAATAGAAATAACACCACGAGAATTAAAAAACCTACGAGAATTTTGTTTAAAACTTTATAATGCGGTCTAGAAGCAAGGGATTGAATCGTTGAGTATTGGTCTAAACGATTATAATCTGGTTTGTTATTTTTTGATAAGTTTAGCATAGTTTTTAGATTTTTGAGTCTGAACTTATTTTTCCATTTTCAATTAAAATGATACGCGAACCTTGTTTTCTCCATTTTGGATTTTTAGAAGCTACAACTAATGTCCAATGGCGTTTAGAATCTGTTAAATAGTCAATAATTTTTGTTGAAGTTTCTTCATCCATTTTATCGGTTGGATTTTCAAGGAAAAGAATTCTTGGTTTACTGATAATGCATCTTGCGAGTAAAATTTTTTGAGCATTAGAAGAAGAAAGTTGTTTGCCTTCTGGGTGAATTTTGGTGTCTAATCCTTCTGGTAAAGTTTTAATGAATGAAGTTAGTTGAACAGCATCTAAGGCTGATTTTATTTCATCATTGTTTACACTATAACCAAACATTAAATTTTGAGCAATGGTTCCTTCAAACAAAGTCTCCCCTTGAGTTAAACAAGCAATATGAGCTCTGTATTGAGCTAAATTTATTTTTCTAAAGGTATCGTCATTAATGTATAACGCTCCATATGTTGGTTGTATGATACCTGCTAAAAGCCGAATTAATGTAGTTTTTCCAGAACCATTATCTCCGTCGATACATATTTTTTCTCCTTGTTCAATAGTCAAATTAATGTTTTCTAATACATTTTCATTTGAATCTGGGAAATGAAAGCTAATATTATCGGCTTCTAGTGAAATTGAATTATAACATTCAGTTTGATTTACATATGTTTCTTGCTCAATTTCCATATCTGTAATTTGTCCAATTTTTTCAATTGAAGTCAACACATCATAAAAAGTTTCTAAGCCTAAAATGATTTTTTCTACCGAATTAATTACTAGTAAAATAATGATTTCTGCTGCCACAAATTGACCAATATTCATTTGTTCGTTTAAAACTAAAAATCCTCCTATTAAAAGTAAACTAGCGGTTATAATTACTTTGAAAGAAATTAATTGAATGAATTGTTTTCTAATGATATTGAAGTGTTTTTCCCTGTAATTTAAATAGTCTTGAACAAGTTTATCGTTTTTAATTAAAGCAAATTCATGATAATTTTCTCTTTTAAAACTATTTGAATTTCTTGCTAATTCTTGTAGCCAACTTGCTACTTTGTATTTGAATTTTGATTCCTTTAAACTACTTTCCAATCCTGGTGTATAGGAAAATTTAAAGATGAAGTATAATAAAAACATCAATAGAATTCCAAAAATAATAAAAAATGGATGGTATAAAGAAAGTAAAATTAAACCAAATGTAATTTGTAGCAAAGCAGCGGAGAAGTCAATTAATAATTTTGATGTTCCTTTTTGAATAGTTAAGGTGTCAAAAAAACGATTAGCAAGTTCAGGTGTGTATTTTCCATAAATTTCTTCAAATTTGAATTTAGGTATTCGGTAAGCAAACTCAAATGAAGAGCGAACAAATATTTTTTGTTGTAAGTTTTCAGTGATACGTAGTTGCATTAATGATAATGCCCCAACAAATGCAACACCCAGTACAACAAGAAATACTAAAACCATCCACGATACACTAATTCTTCCTGCTTGAATAAAATTGATAATAGCTTGGATGCCTAAAGGGAGTGATAAACTTACAATCCCGGCGAAAATAGCGTAAAAGAATATCTGTGTAATATCTTTTTTGTCTAATTTCAATAAATTGATAAATCGTTTTAAAGGTGTCATATTTTATTTTTTTAATAGATTTTCAACTAAATGCGTGTAAAAGTGCATAGGACTAATTTCTTCATTGCAATTGGTAATTGTTTTTAAATGATCTTTCAAAAAATGTTGATGAAGCGCTCCCTCAACAATGCTTGAAATTAAGCTTTTCGCATAAGGATAGTCTGGATTCACATCTTCTACAAAACTAATGATCCTATTGATTACTCTTTTATAAATGATGAAATAGCCTTTTTTGTTTTCATTGTCTACTTCTCTGGTTTGTAGTGTTTTAGAAAATTCTTCTATAATGATTTTATTTAAAACAGATTCGTTAATGTAATCCGTTGTTTCATCATCTTCAATTTTCTCTGTTACAACAGCAATTGCCTTGATTAGTTTTTGCATGGGATTTTCCATATTTGCTGTTGCAAAAACCAATTTGTATTCAATCCAACTCCAATACCAACACGAAAGATAAACTAACAACTTGTGCTTATTCTCAAAATAGCGATAAATAGAACTTTCATTAGAGCCAATTTTAATCCCTAATTTTTTGAATGTAAATTCCTCAAAACCAATCTCATTGATTAAGAGGATGCTTTCTTTTAAAATTTTTTTCCCAAGTTCTGATGTTTCTGGGTCTTTAACATATATGGAGTCTCCTATGTTAAATTTAATATTAGAAATAAATATGGCCATTTCAATAGTGTTTTATACAAAGATAATAGTATTGCTATTAATTTTGAAATTTTAACTTTTATTTATAATTTGTAAATAGTCTAAATAGTATGAGATTTGTCATAAAATTGCGTAACTTGTATTGATAATTTTGTAAAAAAATAAGGTATGAGTCAATATGTAACCGCAGCTGAGGCTGTAAAAGTTGTAAAATCAGGAGACCGTGTTTATGTTCAAGCGGCAGCAGCAACACCCACTGTGTTGACAAAAGCACTTACAGATCGCGCAGCAGAATTGCGAAATGTAGAAATTTGTCATTTACATACTGAAGGAGAAGCGTTATACGCAAATCCTGATTTATCAGAAAGTTTTCATGTCAATTCCTTTTTTATTGGTGCAAACGTTAGACACACATTAAAGTCAGGAAATGGTTCGTATACCCCTGTTTTTTTGAGTGAATTGCCATTGCTGTTTCGAAAAAAAGTTTTGCATTTAGATGTAGTTTTTATCCACGTTTCACCTCCTGATCAACATGGTTATTGTTCGTTAGGAACATCTGTTGAAGCTACAGTAGCAGCTGTTGAAAATGCAAAAATTGTTATTGCACAAGTCAATAAAAATATGCCAAGAACTTTTGGAGATGGAATCTTACATGTTTCTGAAATAGATTATTTGGTTGAGGTAGATGTGCCTATTTATTCTAACGAAGTGGTTCCTTTTTCAATGGAAGAAGAGAAAATTGGTACTTATATTGCTTCGTTAATTGAAGATAAAAGTACACTTCAAATGGGTATTGGCTCTATTCCAAATGCAGCATTAAGTAAATTGACTAATCATAAAAATTTAGGCTTACACACAGAGATGTTTTCTGACGGTGTGATTGATTTAATTGAAAATGATGTGATTAATTGTAATTATAAATCAGTATCAAGAGGGCGCGCTTTGGCTACTTTCTTAATGGGTTCAAAACGATTATATGATTTTGTTAATGACAATCCATTTATTGAAATGAAAGAGTCTTCTTTTGTAAATGATACGGCTAAAATAAGGAAGAATAATAGAATGGTTGCTATTAATTCAGCTATAGAAGTTGATTTGACAGGACAAGTTTGTGCAGACTCAATAGGAGCAAAAATGTATTCTGGTGTAGGTGGACAAATGGATTTTATAAGAGGAGCTTCGTTAAGTGAAGGAGGTAAAGCAATTATTGCTTTACCGTCAATTACAAAAAGAGGAGAAAGTAGAATAGTTCCTTATCTTAAACAAGGAGCAGGTGTAGTAACTACAAGAGCACACGTTCATTATATTATTACAGAAAATGGTATTGCCGATTTATATGGAAAAACGTTGAAACAAAGAGCTAATGAGATGGTAAAAATTGCCCATCCATTGCATCAAGAAGCGATTGAAAAGGCTTACTTTGAGTTTAAAAATAATATTTAAAGCTATATAATTAAGACTGCACTCAAATAGTATCTAACTTTTTGAGGCAGTCAATTATAAGGATGTTTTTTATTTTTTTAATTCTAATTTTTCGGCGAAATAATCACAAAAATCTTGCATTGTAGCAGCCATTTTTTCATCTCCTGTAGCACGTCCAAATGTATCAGTCATAGCAACTAAAGTTTGATGAAAGAAAATTTTCATTTCATCAACAGGCATATCTTTTGTCCATAAATCAATACGAAGAGTTTCTTTTGCATTGGCATCCCAAATAGATAATAATACTGTTTTTGCTTCTTCATTCTCAACGCCTCCATCTTTTGCTGTCCATAGTAGTTTTTCTGGAACGTGATTTTCGTCTAATTCAATATTGATTTTAATTTCAGAACTTTTTGACATAGTTTGATTGTATTTATGGTTTAAGCTATTTGTAATGGCTTATTTTTTAGGTTTGTATTTAGAATTATTGAAAATTTCAAGAGGTTCCATTTTTAACAATTTCTCTACAGAAATATCATTATTATCCATATATGATTTTACAATTTGCCAGCCTACCCATTGACCTACTCTTCCTGGTGATTCTCTATCAATAGCTTCATAGAATTTTGTGAAAGGAGCATCTTCAATGAATCGTTGGTAATTTTTTATATTGTTGTCATATAATAATTTGTTTTCAATCAAATAAGACCAAATTTGTGCTTCATTTTCTTCACACCACTTATATTGTGTAGTGGTATAGCCTATTTTTACAGCATCAGAAATTGTTGGAAGTAAGACATCTTTTAAATATTGTATTTTTCCAAAATAAATCATTTCTCCTAATAAGGTTTTGTCTTGAGATGGAATCACTTTTCTATATCCAAAATTAGTAACTAAATCAGGTAAGATTTGTTCCTTTACTAAATTTTGTTTTTGATAGGCTGCGAAAACGTCATAGAAAGGATGTTTGTTCCCTAAATAGCAATCTAAAGAAATAAAAATAAAGTCATTTGTGTACAATGCCTTTTTGTCTAAAAGTACCTCATTAATAAGTGTAATAACTCGAGGTGTTTTCTCTTCAGGAAAATAATATTTAATTCTACTAATTAGCATCTCAATATCATCTTCAAGTTGAGTTGTGTTAGGAAATTGTTTTTTTACTTCTTTGTTTAATTCAATAAAATACTTGTCTTTTAACTTATTTGTCCAAAGTGTATCAGGAAATTGCGATGGAAATAAAAAAGGATATTCTGCCTTAAGTTTGGGTAAAGTCGCAGGTGTTGCCTGTGCATATTTCACATCAAAACGTTCAATAGATAAATTGACCGATTTTTTAATGTCTAATGCTTGTTCTTTAGCATCTTCTTTTTTGCATTGAACAAATAGTAAAGAAAGTATAAATAGGGCGAATATTTTTCTCATTATTTGATTTTTAGTAATTTTATCAAAATTTAGTGCAAATATATAATTTATCTACCTAATAAAAGTTTAAAAAAATGGTAAATGCTAGTAAGTTAAATGTTGAGTCTGTTACAGATTATATCGTGAATTGGTTAAAAACATATGCTGAAAATGCTAAAGTTAAAGGTTTTGTAGTGGGTATTTCTGGTGGTATTGATAGTGCATTAACTTCTACATTGTGTGCTATGACTGGTTTTCCTACGCTGTGTGTAGAAATGCCTATTCATCAAGCAGAAAGTCATGTTAGTAGAGCATATGAACATATTGATCAGTTAATGCAAAGATTTTCTAATGTCAATAAAGAACGTGTTGATTTAACACCAGTATTTGAAGCATTTAAAGGTCAAGTCCCAGTAAGTGAGAATGAAGCCATTTTGAATTTAACTTTAGCTAATACAAGAGCACGTTTAAGAATGACTACTTTGTATTATTTAGGTGGTTTACATGGACTTATTGTCGCTGGAACGGGAAATAAAGTAGAAGATTTTGGGGTTGGATTTTTTACCAAATACGGTGATGGGGGAGTGGATGTTAGTCCTATTGCGGACTTAATGAAAAGTGAAGTTCGTGAATTAGCTGCTTTTTTAGGAGTGCCACGAAGTATTTTACAAGCTAAACCTACCGATGGATTATTTGGTGATGATCGAAGTGATGAAGATCAATTAGGAGCTACCTATGATGAATTAGAATGGGCTATGATAGAAACTCAAAAAGGGAGTTTGTCTGAAAATTTTGAAGGAAGAAAAGCGCAAGTATTAGAAATTTATAAGCGCCTGAACACCAGTAATCAGCATAAAATGCAGGCTATTCCTGTTTGTCTATTGCCCGATAAAGTTAAACTATTATAAAAAAGTAAAATATTCAGGTTATTTTTATTAAATTTGTAAAAAATATTTATAAATCTCCAATTAATTAAAAAGAACTACTATGATAACGATTTGTTTCGCGGACAATTCTCCGGTTGTTCACCATGGTGTTAAAACTTACTTCGCAGAAAGTAAAAATTGCAAAATTGAATCATTTGTTAAAAGCTTTGATGAGTTGCAAAAAGTATTATCAAAAGGAAAATTTAACATTGTAATTATCGATGTTGAGCTTACAGGCTTAAATTCGATTATGAATGTTAAATCTCTGATTAAATCTCATCCATTAGTGAATTTCATTATTTATACTAATGTTTCTGACACGTTGTATGCGCCACCAGCTATCAAATCTGGTGTAAGAGCTTATTTGTCGAAAAACATTGAAATGACTGAACTTGAAAATGCTATTTTGAAAGTTCATACAGGTGAAATTATTTTCAGTGAGGCGGTAAGAGAGGCTATTGAAATGCTTAAAAAAGTAAAAAAAGAAGATCGTTTGTATAAAAAATTGTCTTCAAGAGAAATTGAAGTATTAAGATATTTCAATGAAGGTAAGAAAAACAAAGAAGTTGCTAAAATCTTATCTTTAGATGAAAAAACAATTAGTACTTATAAGTTGAGATTGTTACAAAAACTTAATGTAACGAATTTAGTGGATTTATTAAATAAGTCAAGAGAGTTAGAAATTATTTCTTAATTCTTAAAAACGAGCTAGAACTCTTCCTAGATTTTTAGCAATTACTTTTGTAAGTCCTAGATAATCTTTTATACTCGTTAGTATTTCTGAATTATCAATTTCAATATTTGATGACACTGAATTTTTAGTGTCATCAATTATTTTATGCACAAGATACCATCTAAGTGTTAGGATGGTTTCGTTTACATATTGCGCTATGGTTTCTTCTTTTTGTTTTACAACAATTTGTTTTTTTTCCCATTGATGTAGTGAATCTCGTTCTTCTAACATTAATATTGAGGTAATTTTATCTGCTACTTCAGTTGAGACTTGGGATAAATATTTTTCAATACTAAATTCTTCGCTTTGAATGTGATATGCTATTAAGTCGTTATAGATTGTTTTGAAAACAGGATTTGTCAATTCAATTTCATCTTCTTGTAAGGTTAAATAAATTCGTTCGGCTACTCTAAAAGGTTTTGTTTCCTTGAATTCAACTAATGCTCCTTCTTCATTTTCAACAAGAAATGTATCTTCAAATTCTTCTATTTTATTTCCATATAGCAATAAGATTTCAATAATTTTTTGTTCTAATTCGTATTGAATATCAATTTTAGCTGGTTGAAGTATGTCGTTATTTCTTAAAACTTCAAATACTTTTTTTTCTTCTGTAAATTTTTTATTGGCTTCAGTAAGTTCTTTTTTTGAAATTTGAGCTAAAGTATTATACAAAACTTCTTCAGAAATATCCATAATTCTAGAACATTCCTGAATGTAAATTTCGCGTTTAATTCTATCTGATATTTTGGCTATACTATTCACCATATCTCTAATAGCTTCTGCTTTTTTGATAGGATCATTTTTAGCCTCATTCATAATCAAATTTGCTTTGAATTGAATAAAGTCTTTTGTGTTTTCTTGGAGATAGGTTTTTAGTTCGTCATTTGCTGTTTTTTTTGCAAAACTATCAGGGTCGTCACCATCTGGAAACGTCACTACTTTTACATTCATTCCAGCTTCAAGTATGAGGTCAATTCCACGAACAGCGGCTCGCATTCCAGCAGCATCACCATCAAAAAGGACAGTCATGTTGTTTGTGAGTCGGCTTACTAAACGTATTTGATCTGGTGTTAATGCTGTTCCTGACGAAGCTACTACATTTTCAATTCCGCTTTGGTGAAATTGAATAACATCTGTATAGCCTTCAACTAAATAACAGTTGTCTAATTTAGCAATAGTTTGTTTAGCATGATAAATGCCGTATAATACTTTACTTTTATGGTAAATATCACTTTCTGGTGAGTTGAGGTATTTAGCTGCTTTCTTATCATTCGTTAAAATTCGACCACCAAAACCCAATACACGGCCACTCATGCTGTGAATGGGGAACATTACTCTGCCTTTAAAGCGGTCAAAAAGTGAACCGTCTTCTCGCTTTATTGTGAGTCCTGTTTTTTCTAAATACTCTAGTTGGTAACCTTTTCCTAATGCTTCTTTACTGAATGCATCCCAAGAATCAGGAGAAAAGCCTAATTGAAATTTTTCTATTGTCTCTTGTGTAAACCCTCTTTCTTTAAAATAAGATAATCCAATAGCTTTTCCTTCGTCGGTCTTTAAAAGGGTGTTTTTGAAGTAGTCACGAGCAAATTCAGAAACCAAATACATACTTTCTTTTTCATTTGCTTTTTCTTTTTCTTCATTGGTTTCTATGGTTTCTTCAACCTCAATATTGTATTTTTTTGCTAAATACTTTATGGCTTCGGGATAAGTAAAATGCTCGTGTTCCATTAAAAAGGTGATGGCATTTCCTCCTTTTCCTGAGCTAAAATCTTTCCAAATTTGTTTTACAGGAGAAACCATGAAAGAAGGAGATTTTTCATTAACAAACGGAGATAATCCCTTTAAATTAGAACCAGCGCGTTTTAGTTGAACAAAATCACCAATAACTTCCTCTACACGAGCAATATCAAATACTTTTTCTATGGTTTCTTTTGAAATCAAATTTTGAATTTTTTAGGATTGCTAAGGTACAAAGATTTTGAGAAGTTCGGAATTCAAGAATTAACAATTAAGAAATTGTTTTTATATATTTATTTAATCATCAGAATCTGCTTCTTTTACACAAATAAAAAGACATAATGTTATTAAT
>NZ_JAGKWP010000025.1 GCF_021151785.1 Flavobacterium sp. | reverse complement strand
AAATAAAACTATTTTTTTGAAATAAAAATAATTAAGTCAATTAAACGAGAAGAATAACCAATTTCATTATCGTACCAACCTACAATTTTCACCATTTTGTCAATAACTGAAGTTAATTGGGCATCAAACAGACAAGAATGTTTGTTTCCTATTATATCTACCGATACGATTGGATCTTCGGTATAATCTAAAATGTTTTTTAGAGAAGTTTCAGAAGCCACTCTAAATGCATGGTTTATTTCTTCAATTGAAACCTTTCTTTTTACATTAAAAGTAATATCAGTTAAAGAACCGTCTGGTACGGGTACACGAATGCCACAACCTCCAATTTTTCCCTCTAATTGTGGAAATATTTTGGTTAGAGCTTTTGCTGCTCCTGTAGTGGTAGGGACAATAGATTGTGCTGCTCCTCTTGCCCTTCTTAAGTCCTTGTGAGGTTGATCATGTAAACTTTGATCGGTAGTATAGGAATGTACAGTAGTAATGTATGCTTGATCAATTTCACATAATTCTTGGATCACCTTGATCATTGGAGCTGCATTATTTGTTGTACAACTGGCATTTGATATAACACTTTCTGTTCCATCCAGAATGTGTTCATTAACGCCAAGTACGATGGTCTTGATTTGATCGTCTTCTGGAGGTGCGGATAAAATTACCTTTTGAGCTCCTGCTACTATGTGTTGTTGTGCCTCTTCAAGGGTTTTGAATTTTCCAGTAGCTTCAATTACAATATCAACTTTGTAAGCTGACCAAGGTAATTTATGAATCTCTTTTTCATGGAAAAATAAAAATTTATGATTACCAACAATTATATGATTGTTGTCATAGGTGACTTTATCAGATAGAACCCCATGGATACTGTCATATTTTAATAAATGACTCATGGTTTTCGTATCAGCAATATCATTGACAGCTACAATTTCAATAGTAGGGTGTTGTAAAAGTAATCGAAATAAATTTCGTCCTATTCTACCAAAACCATTAATGGCAATTTTTATTTTTTTATCGTGGTACAATCGTAAACTTTCTTTTTTAAAGTTGAATTAATGAATGTGTTTTTCGGCATGATAAGAGGAACGAACTAAGGCACCGCTTTCTACATGTCTAAAGCCTAAATCTTTTCCAATTTTTTCGTATTTTTCAAACTGCTCAGGAGTAATGAATTCTTTAACTGGTAAATGTTTTTTGCTTGGCTGTAGGTATTGACCAATCGTAACAATATCCACTTTGGCTGCAGCTAAATCATGTAGTGTTTCAATAACTTCCTTTTCTGTTTCTCCTAATCCTAACATGATTCCAGATTTTGTTCTCTTAATGCCTTGTTCTTTTAAGTAACGAAGAACTTCTAAACTTCTTTCATATTTTGCTTGTATGCGCACTTCTCTGGTAAGTCTTTTTACCGTCTCCATATTATGAGAAACGACTTCAGGGGCAACTTTTACAATGCGATCAATTATTTTGAAATTTCCTTGGAAGTCAGGTATTAAAGTCTCTAAAGTTGTAGTAGGATTCATTCTACGAATCGCTTTTACGGTCTCTGCCCAAATTATAGATCCCATATCTTTTATGTCATCTCTATCAACACTTGTAATTACAGCGTGTTTGATGTTCATAATTTTAATAGAACGTGCTACTTTTTCTGGCTCTTCCCAATCAATATCTTCAGGTCTACCCGTTTTAACTCCGCAAAAACCACACGATCGTGTACAAATATTTCCCAGAATCATGAAAGTAGCGGTTCCTTCACCCCAGCATTCACCCATATTAGGACAACTTCCAGAAGTACAAATGGTGTTTAATTTGTATTTATCAACTAACCCTCTTAGTTCGGTATATTTTTGACCTGTAGGTAATTTTACTCGTAACCACTTTGGTTTTGGTTGTGGAGGAAAAACATTTTCAGTAGACATATTTCATTTCAATTTTTGAATTACAAAGATACAATTTGAAATTTAGATATTTGAAAATATGAAATGGAAAAATGTTAAGCAAAAACTAAAAAACCACAATGCATAATTTACTTTGTGGTTTTAGAATTAATAAGTCTCAATTTATTCTTCTATTTCTCTCAAATCAATTTTAATTTTCATTGTTTTTTCACTTCTAACCGCTTGTCCGTTTACTTTTCCTGGAGCCCATTTTTTTGAAATAGATTGTAACACACGAATGGCCTCTTTTTCTAATGCTTTGTCTGCTTTACTGATCATTCTGATATTACTCATTGAGCCATCTAATTCAATGGTAAATGTCAATTCAAAAGATAAAAAGTCTTTATTAAATTCACTAGGTGTTTTGAATTTTTCAGCAACTATTGTTCTAAATTTATCAATACCGCCAGGAAAACTTGCACTTTCTGTTAAAATATTTACGGGATTTGAACTTGTTCCATTTCCACCATTTCCACCTTCTCGAGATTCATTATTTTCTACATTTTGTTTGTTAGGGTTTCCTTCAGTCCCAATATTTCCTCCGTTTTCATTTCCATTTGGATTATAGGGTAATGAATTGGTAGGTAATTCTGGTTTTGTTGATGTCTTGTTTACTATTTCTGGAATGTCACTTGGTTTGGGAGTATCATTCTTTTTTGTATTTTCTTTTCCAAGGTTCTCTTCTTTTTTCGGTAAGTCTTTTTTGGTCTCAACATACACAACGGATGGTTCTAAAGTCGGACCTACAGTTGGTGATATAACTTTTGTGTTTGAAGTAGTAAATGAAAGTAGCCCCATTCCAACAGCAATAATTGTAATAGCAGTTAAAAGTGCTTTAATCGTTGTAATATTGTTCTCTTTTCTTAATTGATAAGCGCCATACTCTTTGTTTTTGTTTTCAAAAACAACTTCTAGCCAACTATCTTTTTGTACATTGAAATTTGACATAATATAGGTTTTTAAGGTTAATATTTGTAAATAGTTAACTAACCTTATGAAATTATCATGCCAAAGTTTAAAAAATCTTGCTTAAATGTAAATTATTAATAATTTTAATCAAACCTATTCGTTGTAATTCAATTCAATATTGTGTGTTTCTGGTATGGTTAAGGTGGCGTAAATTGCAAGAAAGAACACAATAATACCAATTAAGAAAGCGCTTGTTATGACATTTGTTGAGGTTTTAAAACTATCAAATCCCAATAGCATAATGGGAAGAAGTCCTCGAACCATATTTGGAATGGTAGTTGCAGCTGTACTTCTAATGTTGGTTCCAAATTGTTCTGCGCCTACAGTAACAAACATAGCCCAATAACCCGTACCAAATCCTAGCCATGTACAAAAGAAGTAGTAACTGATATCTGTTTTTGCCATACCGCCTAATAAAAGTAAAACGCCTATAATAGTGAAAAGGAGCATGTATAAAATTGCTTTTTTGCGAGAATTAAAATAATGCGACAGGAACCCACTAAAGAAATCACCAGCTGAAATACCAATGTAAGCCCACATAATGGCTTTGCCAGGCTCTAATTTTTCAATTCCCATAGCTGGGGCAAATTGATTGGCCATTACGGCTAAAATACCAATGCAATACCAAGTTGGTAATCCGATAAAAATACATTTTATATATTTTATAAAACGTTCTTTATTAGTGAAAAACATAATGAAATTTCCTTTTTTTACCGATGAATCATGTGCGATCTCTTTATAAATTCCTGATTCGGATACACTGATTCTTAAAATTAATAAAGCAAGCCCCATAGCCCCACCAATGAAATAGGATATGGTCCAATCTGAAGCTAATTGTACGGATAATTGTGCCGCTACGGCTCCTAATAAACCAAAGCCAGCAACTATTGAGGTCCCTATGGCTCTTAAATCTTTGGGTAAAGATTCTGAAACAAGTGTAATACCCGCGCCTAACTCTCCAGCCAATCCAATGCCTGCAATGAATCGAAGGGAAGCATAAATGGTAACTATATTTTCATGCGGGAGTTGAGGTAGGAATCCACATAAGATATTTGCAATAGAATACACTAAGATTGATCCAAATAACACGGAAAGTCGTCCTTTTTTGTCGCCTAAAATTCCCCAAAGAATGCCGCCAATCAATAAACCACTCATTTGCCAATTAATAATTAAAGTACCTACTTTATCAATGTCTAATTGCAATGTTTCTAGACTAGGGACACGAACAATTCCGAATAAAAGTAAATCAAATATATCAACAAAATAGCCTAAAGCAGCAATGACAACAGGTAATGAGAACAAAAGTTTTATTCGTTCCTTTGAGGTGTAATTTTTCATTAGTTAGGTTAGTTTTGGTAAACCTAATGAAATTTTAGAGAAAATAAAATGCTTGTTAGAAATTTATTTTTGGGTAATAATTTCAGCTAATAATTTTTTAGCCCTAAGTAATTTAATTTTAATATTGTTGAGTGGCTCATTGAGATGATCAGCCATTTCTTGATAGCTCATTTCTTGAAAATAGCGAAGTTGTATTACTTCTTGATAGGCTGGTTTTAATACTTTAATATAGCGAAGTAGTTGAGAAAGATTTTGTTCTGTGATTAAAGCATCCTCAGCAGATGGAGTATCGTCTACTAAATTATAAGCATATTCTTCTTCTTCGTCTGTTATGTCTAAAAATAAGGATGATTTTTTTTTGCGTAATAAGTCTATATGCGCATTTTTTGCAATACTAATAAGCCAAGTGTTAAAACCAAATTCAGGATTATAAGTGTTGATTTTGTCAAAAGCTTTAGCAAAAGTTTCTATCACTATGTCCTCTGTATCGGTTTCGTTTTCAGTTCGTTTTAACATGTAACCATACACTTCATTCCAATATTGATCTAGTAAAAAAGTAAAGGCAATTTGGTCGCCCATTTTTGCTTTTTGTATCTGTTTAAGAATTTGTTCTTGTTTTATTTCCAATGTACGGGTTTTGAGAATAAATTAGTAATAAAAACATTAATTTGAGTAATCATTAGTAGTAATTCAAATAAAGGATACCCAAAAATTATATCTTTTTCTTTTAGTTTTGAACAGCCATACCCAATAATAATCCAATTAAATATATATCTGAATCCTAAAATTCCAGCAACTAATATCCAATTGTATTGAAAAGCAAGTAAAACTATTGCCAATGTAAGGAAAAAGAATTGAGAAACAAAATGGGTTGTTAATTGTAATTTGTCAAATGTCTTGTAATATTTTGAGGTAGAAACATGCCTTCTTCTTTGTTTGAACCAATCGCGATATGTTTTTTTAGCTTCTGAATAGGTAAAACTTTCAGAATTGAAATTAATAGTAGTATTTTGAGCATTTGCCGCTTGATTGATAAATAAATCGTCATCACCAGATCTAATTTTCATATGATCCATAAATCCTCTAACATTGAAAAATTCACTTTTTTTGTAGGCTAGATTTCGACCAACTCCCATGTAGGGTTTTCCAACTTTTGCCCAAGAAAAATATTGAATAGCAGTTATTGCTGTTTCATAACGAATAATTTTATTTAAAAAAGAGCCTTTGATTTTTTCATAAGCACCATAACCTAAGACAATAGTTTTTTTTGCAGTAAAATGAGCCGTCATTTCAGCAATCCAGTTAGCATCATTTGGACGACAATCAGCATCTGTAAAAAGTAAATATTCGTTTTTCGCTGCTTTAATGCCAAGTGTTAGTGCAAATTTTTTGTTTCCCCAAAAGGCTTCATTGTTTTCAACTTTAACTAACTTGATAAAAGGATACATGCGTTCATACTCTTCTAATAACTCAAGAGAATCATCGCTTGAAGCGTCGTCAATAAGTACTAATTCGTAATTAGGGTAATTTTGAGACACAAAATGCGGAAGGTTTTTTTTAAGGTTTTCAAGTTCATTTTTAGCACAAATAATTACTGAAACAGCAATGCTTTTAGGCGTTCCTTCTTGTGGTTGAGCAAAAGAAAAACGACTAAAAATAAATCCGTAATAAATGAATTGTAAAGTAAAAAAAGCTAAATACGCAATAAAAAGACCAAATAAAACCGTTTCCATATTCCTTTAAAAAGTTGGGCAAATTTACTTTAATTTGTTAAAATTTCAATTTTTATTCTCCAGATAGTATACTTTTATATTAAATAACATTTACCTCTGCCTCGATGTCAATTCCAAACATTTCTTTTACTGTTTGTTGAATATGTTGTGCTACTGACCAAATTTCACTTCCTGTTGCTTGACCATAATTAACTAATACTAGTGCTTGTTTAGAATGAATTCCTGCATCACCAAATCGTTTGCCTTTAAAGCCTGCTTGTTCAATGAGCCAACCTGCGGGTACTTTTACAAGTGTTTCTGAAACTGGATAACTAGGTATGTCTGGGTGTTTTTCTTTAGCCTTTTCATAAACTGAAATAGGTACAACAGGATTTTTGAAAAAACTACCACTATTTCCTAATTCTTTAGGATTCGGAAGTTTGCTTTGTCGAATAGCGATTACAGCATTACTTACTTCTTTTATGGTAGGATTTGTGATATTCATTTTTTCTAATTCAGCATCAATTGCACCGTAAGAAGTATTGATTTGATGGTTGCTTTTACGTAATTTAAAAGTAACCGATAAAATAATATATTTATTTTTAAGTTCGCCTTTGAAGATGCTTTCTCGGTAACCAAATTGGCAGTCTTCTTTGTGAAACGTTCTCATTTGTTGGGTTGTAATTTCCATTGCTTCACAAGAATCAAAGGTGTCTTTAATTTCTACACCATAAGCACCAATGTTTTGTACGGGTGTTGCGCCAACATTGCCAGGTATTAATGATAGATTTTCAATGCCTCCAAAATTATGATCAATACACCATAAAACAAACTCATGCCATACTTCACCAGCATTTCCTTTAACCCAAACAAACTCGTCATCTTCTTTAACGACTGTGATACCTTTGTTATTGATGTGAATTACAAGGGCATCAATATCTTGGGTCAAAAGCATATTACTTCCGCCTCCCAAAATAAATAGTTTTTTACCTGAATTATCTTTCAATACTTCGGCTAATTCAGTTTCGTTTTGAATTGCGATGAATGCTTTAGCTCGTGCTTCTATACCGAAAGTGTTGTAAGCTTTTAAAGATTGATTTGGTATAATTTCCATATTTTTTTGAGTAAAATTAGATAAAGATGTGGATTAAAGAGCTTTTCTTAATTCATCTTCACTAATATATTGATTTTTTTGGAAAGTTAATTTTCCTTTTTTAAATACTAGAACAACTGGTAAACCCGTGTATCCCAATTTATTGAATAAAGATTTATTTTTATCAGCGTCAATTCTATGTATGATAACTTTGTCGGCTAATTCGTTACTCAGCTTGTCTAAATAGGGAGCCATTTTTTTACAAGGAGCGCACCATTCAGCATAGAAATCAATCACAACTGTTTTTTCAGAAGTTAATAATTGGTTGTAGTTTTCCAAAGTCATACCAGTCCAAGTAGAATCAGTTGACGGATTGGCTTTACTCCAAGCTAAATATCCACCATTCAATTCGATAATATTTTTAAACCCAAGTTCTTTTAGATGTGAAGCGGCTTTTTTACTTCTTCCTCCACTAAGACAATAGACAAAAACAGTTTTTTTTTTATTTAATTGGCTAATTTGAGAATCAAAATCGTTTCCATTCCAATCTATATTAATAGCGTTGTTAATGTGCCCACCTGCAAATTCACCTGGTGTTCTTACATCAAGAATTTGTGCATCATTCGTTTTTTCTATTGAAGATTTAAATTCAGGAACTTCAACACTTTTAAAATTCTGACTATTAGTACAACTGGTTGCAATAACAAAAAGAGTTAAGGCAAGATAAAATTGTATTTTTTTCATAGGGTATAAATTTTATAGGTTTTATGTGTTTGTTTAATTATTTTTTCAGTCCGTTCAGGATGTGTATCAGAGATGAAAATTTGACCAAAAACATCTTCATTAACCATGTTGATAATTTGTTGAACACGATAAGCGTCTAATTTGTCAAAAATATCATCAAAAAGTAAAATAGGCAAGGTTTTGCTTTGGTTTTTTATCATTTCAAATTGAGCTAATTTCAAAGCGATTAAAAATGATTTTTGTTGTCCTTGAGAACCGTATTTTTTTATTGGATAAGTATCAATTGTAAAAACTAAATCATCTTTGTGTACACCAGCTGTCGAAAACTGTGCAATTCGATCTTTTTGCAAATGTAAAGCCAGAAGTGTTTCAAACGAATTTTCAGTCAATTGACTTTCATAAATTATAGAAACTTCTTCTGCGTTTTCAGAAATGATTTGATAATATTTTTGAAAAATAGGAACAAATTGTTCTAGAAAATATTTTCTTTTTTCAAATAGTATTTTTCCCATTTCAATCATTTGTTCATTGTAAACGGCTAAATTATCGACATCAAAAACGTGGTTAGCAGCAAAATATTTAAGCAAAGCATTACGTTGAGCTACCGTTTTTTGATAATTAATCAACGTAGAAAGATATGCAGGGTCAGAAGTAGAAATAACATTATCAATAAATCGCCTTCTTGTTTCGCTTCCTTCCATAATTAAATCAACGTCACTTGGAGAAATAATTACAATTGGTATAAGGCCAATATGTTCTGAAAATCGTTCATAAATCTTACCATTACGTTTAAGAATTTTTTTTTGTCCTTTTTTATAGCTACACAAGATTTGTTCCGTACGAAGTTCTTTCTCAAATTGACCATCTAAAACAAAAAAATCTTCTCCATGTTTAATATTCTGCGTAGCCAACGGGTTGAAATAACTTTTCCCAATGGCTAAATGATAAATGGCATCTAATATCGTTGTTTTACCAATTCCATTTTTACCAACAATAGCATTAATCTTGCTGTCAAACTCAAAAGTATGTTCAGCAATATTTTTGTAATTGATAAGGGATAGTGATTTTAAAAACACGATTGAAAGTATTTCTGTTTCATTTGTAAATGCAAATGTAAGGTCAATTTTTAAAAATATGTACAAAGAACTTTTAAATTTGAATAAAAGTTATATTTTTGCACCTCTAATAAAAGTTTTAGATAATATGGCAACATACAATAAGAGAGGATTTAAGGCTCCAAAACCAAAAGAAGAAAAAGAGCCAGCATTTGATACGACTGTAGAAGATATTAACGTTAACGAAAGCGAAAGTACTACCGCTGGAGTATTTAATACGTTAGACGAAACAGCTAACAAAACAGAAGAATGGGTAATCAAAAACCAAAAGTCTATCTTAAGTATTATTGGTGTTTTAGCCGTGGTGACTTTAAGTTATATTTTGTATACTAAATTCATAGCTGCGCCTAAAGAAGAGGAGGCATTTAAAGAAATGTTCCAAGCTCAAACTTATTTTCAACAAGCAGTTGATGGTACTGGAAAACAAGATTCTTTATATAATTTAGCTCTTAAAGGAGGTGAAGGGAAATTAGGTTTTGAAGGGATTATCAATGAATATTCTGGTACAAGTGCAGCCAATTTAGCTGAATATTATGCAGGTATGTCTTATTTGAATTTGAAAAACTTTAATAAAGCTATCGAGCATTTAGATAAATTTTCAACTAAAGATCAAGTTTTAGCTGCATTAGCTATCGGTGCCAAAGGAGATGCTATGTCTGAATTAAATAAGCAAGACGAAGCAATGAAGTTGTATTTAGAAGCGGCTAATTTAGATGATAATGATTTCATAACACCAAGATTTTTGTTTAAAGCAGCTAACTTAGCCATTACCGCAAATAAAAAAGAAGAGGCATTAGGATATTTAAAAACAATTAAAGAGAAATATGAGAGTTCTCAAGAAGGTAATAATATCGATGCTTTAATTGCTACTTTAGAACAATAATAAATGGCAACAGAAAATAAAAATTTATCTAATTACGATAAAAATACAATCCCAAATGCGAAAGACTTTCGATTTGGGATTGTTGTTTCAGAGTGGAACGAAGAGGTGACTGAAGGGCTTTTTAAAGGAGCTTTTCATGCTTTAACTGATTGTGGAGCGCTGCCAGAAAACATCATTCGATGGAATGTTCCAGGAAGTTTTGAATTGATTTTTGGTGCTCGTCAAATGCATGAAAAATTAGCATTAGATGCGGTTATAGTTATTGGTTGTGTTATAAAAGGTGAGACCATGCATTTTGAGTTTGTTTGTGAAGGAGTGACACAAGGTATAAAAGATATGAATGTAATATATGATATTCCAACGATCTTTTGTGTTTTAACCGATAATACTATGCAGCAATCTATCGATAGAAGTGGAGGTAAACACGGAAACAAAGGGGTTGAAGCTGCGATTGCTGCTATAAAAATGATAGATTTAAATCGTAAATAAGTTTATTAATTTATACATTATAAGTCGAATAGAAATATTCGGCTTTTTTTATATTTATGTTTTTCTAAACATACAATCCCGATTAATTTTCATTAAATTTGTCATTATAACCAAAATTAAATTGTACAAAGCCTAATGTCTGGGATTATTCAATTATTGCCTGATCATGTTGCCAATCAAATTGCAGCTGGAGAAGTGGTGCAACGTCCTGCTTCTGTAGTTAAAGAATTAGTTGAAAACGCTGTTGATGCCAATGCTTCTGAGATTAAATTAATTATTAAAGATGCAGGAAAGACGTTAATCCAAGTTATTGATAACGGAAAAGGAATGAATGTAACCGATGCACGATTGTGTTTTGAGCGTCATGCAACATCTAAGATTCGTCATGCCGAAGACTTATTTGCTCTTCATACAAAAGGTTTCAGAGGAGAAGCTTTGGCTTCCATTGCGGCAGTTGCTCATGTTGAATTGAAAACAAAACAAGAACAAGAGGAATTAGGTACACACATTGTAATTGAAGGGAGTAAATTTATTTCTCAAGAGGTTGCAGTGTTGCCCAAAGGCACTTCTTTTTTGGTGAAAAATTTATTTTTTAATATACCAGCACGTCGTAATTTTCTAAAGTCGGATCATGTTGAACTAAAACACATTATTGATGAGTTTGAAAGGGTTGCTTTAGCACATCCTACAATTCATTTTGTATTGATAAGCAATGGTGCGGAGATTTTTAATTTACCAAGTTCAAATTATAGGCAACGAATTGTAAATATTTTTGGAGGGAAAACCAATGAAAAATTGGTACCTGTTAATGAAGAAACGGAAATTATATCTATCAGTGGTTTTATTGGTAAACCAGAATTTGCGAAAAAAAATAGGAATGAGCAGTTCTTTTTAGTTAATGACCGATTCATAAAAAGTAGTTTTTTACATCATGCCGTAATGAGTGCTTATGAAGGTTTGTTAAAAGACGCAAATCAGCCGAGCTATTTTTTGTATTTGCAAGTACCTACTCATACGATTGATGTCAATATTCATCCTACTAAAACGGAAGTGAAATTTGATGACGAACAAGCTTTGTATGCTATTTTACGTTCTGCAGTAAAACATAGTTTAGGAATGTTTAATGTAGCTCCTGTATTAGATTTTGAACGTGATGCTACCCTAGATACACCTTATGCGTATAAAGATGTTAAATCGGATATGCCAATTATACAAGTTGATAGTACATTTAATCCGTTTGCTACAGAAGTGGAGGCTAAAACTAAGTCCTCGAATTCTGGTTCAAGTTATAGTAGTGGTAATACTTCATATAAAAAACAAGAGTTACAACCTAGTTGGGAAAGTCTTTATGTAGGTTTAAAACAGGATTCTTTTGAAGTAGAATCTCGCACTTTTGAATCGGGAGAAGTAGTAACTAGTTCGTTATTTGATGATGAAATTGCAGAAACTAAAACTTTATTATACCAGTTAAATCGAAAATACATTATAAATAGTATTAAATCAGGTTTGTTGGTAATACATCAAAATAGAGCACATCAACGTATTTTGTATGAACAATTTTTAACCAACATTACGGTTCATCAAGCGGTTAGTCAACAAATGTTATTTCCGTTGTGTTTACATTTGGGTAGGGAAGAAGTTCTTTATTTAAAAGATTTACAGCCGAACTTAGAAGGAATTGGTTTCGTTTTTGAAAGTATTGCTTTAGATGAGGTAAAAATTGTTGGTTTACCCGTTCAAGTTAAAGAAAGTGAAGTGCTTGACATATTGAATGATTTAATTCATAATTTGCAACAAAATTTACCAGAAGATAGTTTTTCATTGTCTGATAGTATAGCTAAATTTATGGCTAAAAGTATCGCTGTTAAGTCAGGAAAAATTATGAATGAAACCGAGATGAGTGCTATAGTAAATAGCTTGTTTGGTTGCAAAGAACCTAATTTTTCTCCATTTAATCAACCCATTTTTATAACCCTAACTACAGAGGAGTTAGATAAAAGATTTTAAGTATGTTTAATAATATGACCCCAGTTGTAAAGCAACTGTTAATTATAAATATAATTTGTTATATTATGAGTTTGGCTGTGGTGCCTAAGGCTTATGATATTTTTTCGATGTATTATTTTGAAAACCCTAATTTTCGAATTTGGCAACCTATTACCCATATGTTTATGCACTCTAAAGCTAGTTTAATGCATATCTTTTTTAATATGTTTGCCTTAGTTTCTTTTGGTTCGGTATTAGAACATTTTTGGGGCGCAAAACGTTTTTTAATTTTTTATTTCGTTTGTGGAATTGGTTCTGCCTTATTACATCAGGGTGTAGCTTATTATGAAATACATTCTCAAATTATAGAATTGACTAATGGTATTTTCACTAATTCTGATATTTCTACTATTTTGCAAACTAACATTGTTGAAGGAGATAAATTATACTTAAAGCCAATGGTTGAAAATAACTTAGCATTATTTAACAAATTAAATCAGTATGAGTTCGATGCAAATTCCTTCTTAAGTGTTGTTTCAAATGCTTACATACCTGCTGTTGGTGCCTCAGGAGCAATTTATGGATTATTGGTAGCATTTGCATTTATGTTTCCTAATGCAGAATTAGCAATGATGTTTATTCCAGTTCCCATAAAAGCAAAATATTTTGTGCCGTTGATGATTATTTTTTATGATGTTTTTTTTGGTGTTTTAAGTTCAAATTCAGATGGGGTTGCTCATTTTGCTCATATAGGAGGAGCTTTAACTGGATTTATTCTTATGTGGGTTTGGAAAGATAAAAAATTTAATCACAATCGTTGGAATTAAAAAATGAATGAGATATTAAAAGATATAAAAGAACAATACCAATATAATGATTGGTCTCAAAAAATCATTTTTTGGAATATTGGACTATTTGTTTTGTCTTTGCCTTTTTTCTATGAATTTAAATTAGGATTCTTTTCCTTTCCCAATTTTATTGCTTTAAATTCAAATCCAAATCAGTTTTTATTTTTTCCATGGACTTTACTTTCGTATGCTTTTTTTCATTCAGGATTAGGACATTTGTTGTCTAATATGTTTTTTTTATTCTTTGCTGGAAAGTTATTTTTTACTTTTTTCAATACTAAACAGTTTTTAACGACTTACTTTTTAGGCGCATTCTTTGCTGGACTGATTTATATATTATGCATGAATGTGTTAGGTATTGAGAATCAACTTGTAGGAGCAAGTGCTGCAATTTTAGCTGTTTTTTTTACTGTTGTTTTTTATTCGCCACTCATGATAGTTAGAATACCACTTATTGGTTTTGTTAAATTATGGTATATTGGTGCAGTATTATTAGGGATTAATTTAGTCTACTTTGCTGTTGAAAATATGGGTGGAAACGTGGCTCATTTGGCAGGTGTTCTTTTCGCATTTATAAATGTGGAATCTTTGAAAAGAGGTGTTGATTTCAGTAAATGGTTTGATTTTTCAAATAAGAAAAAAAAGAGTACCTTTAAAAAAGTTTACAAAAATGGCAGTAAACCAACTGTAATAACAAAGACAGAATCTAATAACGATCTTACTCAGCAAAAAATTGATGATATTTTAGATAAGATTAGTAAGTCTGGTTATGAAAGCTTAACAAAAGAAGAAAAAGAATTTTTATTTAAAATAAATAAGTAAATTGTTTAAAGGGTTATCATGGATTTCTAAGACAATGTTGATGCTTAATGTGGTGCTTGTTTTTACTACATTAATAGCTTATTTATTGCCTTTCTTGGCACCAAAATGGTTTCCTATTTTTAGTGTGTTAACCTTATTCCTTCCTTTATTTTTAGTTCTTAATTTGTTGTTTTTTTTATATTGGTTGATTCAATTTAAAAAATATATTTTTGTTTCTGGAATTGCCTTATTGCTTGGCATAACATTTATCAATAAGTTTTATAATCTGAATGAAACAATTTTGCCAAAATCGCCTTCTGATTTTACTATTATGAGCTATAACGTACGTTTATTTAACAAATTCAAATGGGATGCAAAAGCCAATATTCCAAAGCAAATAGCAAATTTGGTCGAAGAAAAACAGCCCGATATTCTTTGTATACAGGAATATACAGATTTAGAGCAAACTCGATTTTCAAAGTATAAATACAGTCAAATTTTTAGAGAAGGGAAAAACATTATTGTCGGAAATGCTATTTTTTCTAAATATAAAATTATAAATAAAGGAAAAATTACTTTTCCAGACTCAAATAACAACGTTGTTTTTGCTGATATTTTGAAAGATAGGGATACGTTGCGTATTTACAGCATGCATTTACAATCCATTAAAATCAGTACAGATATTGAGGATGAAGATATTCAAAGAATGGATGAAAATAAAACTAGAGCTATTTTAAGACGTATTAGTAAGGCATTTAAAAAACAACAAATACAAGCGGAGTTGATTAAGCAGCATTATCAAGATTGTGAATATAAGAAAATCATTTGTGGAGACATGAACAATAGTGCTTTTTCTTATGTTTACAGAACGATTAAAGGTTCAATGGAGGACGCGTTTGAAACAAATGGCTCAGGATTTGGTAAAACGTATAATTTTAAATATTATCCAGCGCGAATTGATTATATTTTAGTTGATAAAACAATGCAAGTAAAAGAGTTTGAAACCTTAAATGATTTTTATAATAGTGATCATTTTCCTTTACTTGCTCGTTTAAATCTTTCAAAAGAGTTATAATTGTTGATTTTTTAAGTAATCTAAAGCATATCTTCCTTCGTTAAAAAGTAAATCAAGTATAGATAAATTGTTTATAAAACCATGTTTGTCATTAAAAACTTGTGTATACGGTTCAACTTGTGTGGTATCTTTTTTACCATTTACTAAAGAACGAAAATCATTGTAATCAGGAGCATCATGAAAATATTCTGTTGTTTTTTTATAAGGTAATGTAATACCTAATGCCTGATTGACAATTTCAAAAGTTTCAAAGTTTAGATCCAACATGAAAGTAGTTTTCTTTTCAAAAATAGGTCGAAAATCGTCTTCAAAATATTCGAAAAAGGGTGAAGTACGATAAGCTGCTTCTAATGATTTAAAATGAATCTTTTGCCAGTCAAAGGCGTATTCAATTTTTACATCTTTAAATTTTTGCCTATTTTCACTATGTTTTAATGGAATGTTTAACATTTGTAATCCATTTGGACTATAAATGTGCATTCGATTTCTATTCGTCTGTTTTTGATAGGTGTCTTCAGTTTCAAAAGTGATTTCTTCTGCTTGGACTAAGGCAATATAATGACTAATTGAAGGGAAATACGTTGGGTAAATTAATAAATTTTTCATAGTATCAATATAAAAAAGTAGAGTTGGATATTACTCCAACTCGCACTTATTAATTATTTTCTTTTTTCTTTTTTTTCTTGTTGAAGTAATCCCATATAAAATAACCTGTTAAGGCTATTAAAAAGAATTTAAAGTAGGATTCAGGCTCACCGTCGCCACTAACTGTTGTAAAGAAACGTTCTGTTCTAAATCGATCTAGCAATGGTTTTTGAAATACATTGTTTAAATCAAAACTCATCCAAATAAATATTGGTTTACCTACAATATGATCTGCAGGAACAAATCCCCAATAACGTGAGTCTTCAGAGTTATGACGATTATCACCCATCATCCAATAATAATCTTGTTCGAAGGTGTAAGAAGTAGCAGGTTTGCCATCAATTCTAATTTCATTACCATTTACTTGTAATTTATGGTGCTCATAATCTGAAATAATCATTTTATAAAAAGGTAATGATTCACTATTTAATGCAACTGTTTCCCCAGCAGCTGGAATTTTTATAGGACCTAAATTGTCAACATTCCAATTTTTGGTATAAGGAAAAATACTTTTCTCTGTTTCTTTAGCTATGATTTTTTCCACAGATTTAACGCCTGAAATTCCTTTTATAGTTTTAGCGCCTTCATCAGTTAATGCTCTTATATAAAGAGTATCTCTAGAGTCGTTTACACCAAATCCATCTGAACATTCTAAATCTCTTAATGTAGCATCAAGTGTTGATGTAGTATTGGTGTTATTTCCATCAAAGGCCACTTTATATGAAAACTGCGGCTTCGCTCTTTTTGGTAATTGAGCTAATTTTCCGTTTACATATAAATCACTATTTTTCAAAGTAATAACATCTCCAGGTATTCCCACACAACGTTTTACGTAGTTTGATTTTTTGTCAATAGGTTTGTAATATCTAATTCCAGAATTATCTCTAAATTTTGCAACTGTATCGACTGGCCAATTGAAAACTACAATATCATTTCGTTCAATTTTTTGTAAAGCTGGGAATCTAAAATAAGGTAATTCAGGCCAAGAAGAATAAGACTTAATTTTAACCAAAGGTAAAGTATCATGAACCATGGGAGCAGCAACTGTTGTCATGGGTGTTCGAGCACCATAATGGAATTTGCTTACGAATAGGAAATCACCAATTTTCAATGTTTTTTCCAAAGATGAGGTTGGAATTACGAAAGGTTGAATGAAATATGTGTGAACAAATGTAGCAACAATTAAGGCAAATGTAATAGAGCCTAAAGTATCGAGTACTTGAGTAGCTGGTTTAGTACTTCTTTTAGCTTCATAAGAAAGTGTTTGAGTATAATTTACAAAACCAATGTAAAGACCAAAAGTTAAAACACCTATCCACATATCCGCAGTAGATTTTTTACCAAAACTACGTAACGTTTCAATCCAAATTACAGGTAAAATTAATAGATTGATAACAGGTATAAACAATAAAAGAACCCACCATCTAGGTCGATTGATAATTTCCATTAACTCTATACCATTGTAAATAGGAATAAATGCTTCCCATGCCTTTTTACCTGCAGTAGTATATAATTTCCATGTTCCAATACCATGAATTGTACTGACTGCTAAAATGGTTAATATCCAACTTGTTGTTTCCATGATTTCTTTATGCTATATTATTTAATATTTAAAACGTCTTTCATAGTAAAAACGCCTTTTTTACCAATTAACCATTCCGCTGCAACTACTGATCCTAAAGCAAAACCTTCACGGTTATGGGCAGTATGTTTTATTTCTATTTGATCTACTGAGCTATCATAGAATATACTATGTGTTCCAGGTACTGTTCCTATTCTTTTAGCTTCAATTTTAATTTCATTTTCTTTGGGAGTATCTAGAGTCCAATTTGTGTAATTAGAATTATTGATAATTCCTTCAGCTAAGGTAATAGCTGTACCACTTGGGGCGTCTAATTTTTGTGTATGATGGATTTCTTCCATGCTTACTTTGTACTGACCTAAGTTTTTCATCATTTTAGCTAAATAAGCATTCAATTCAAAAAAAATATTTACACCTAAACTAAAATTAGAACCATAAATGAAACTGCCATTTTTTTCATTGCACAATTGTACTATGGTGTTATAATGTTCTAGCCATCCGGTGGTGCCAGAAACCACAGCAATGTTATTGTTTAAACATTCTGTAATATTTTCAACCGCTACATGAGGTAAACTAAAATCAATTGCTATATCTGCTTGAAGAAGACCCTCAAAGTTATTTTGACTTCCTTTTTTTAACACAATTTCATGTCCACGTTCCAAAGCAATTTTCTCAATTACTTTACCCATTTTACCGTATCCTAATAATGCTATTTTCATATGGAGTTAGTAGCTGTTTTTAGATTTTGTTATTTAAAAAAATGTTAAAAATTATAGCTTAATACCAATCCAACATCTTGTTTGTTTGTCAAAAAATTTTGTTGAATTTTTGGTTTTAATGTTAAATTATCACTAACATTGAATTGAAGTAAGTGCGCATCAATATTAGCATCAATAATATTTAAAATATACAATCCTCCAGTAATCAGGATGGATAAATCTCGATTTCTTTGATAAAATTTTTGGCCTCTAATAACACTTTCTGTACTAAGACGACCGAATGTTGGGTCATTAGGATTGTTAGTGCCTTGTAGTCGAGCTTTATATTCGTCCCTGTAGTCGTTGTATTTATTATTATTATCTATTATAAAATAAACTCCAGCGCCTAAAGCCGCATAAACAATAGGTATTTTCCAATATTTTTTATTATATGCTTGTCCTAGACCAGGTAAAATAGCAGAGTAAAAAGCTGCTTTCGCAGGAGCTAAGGGGTTAATAGAGTCTTTTACTATTTTTTGAGTTTCAATTTTTAATTCTTTGGATTGTTGCGACCATGATAATGAAGTACCAATCAAAAAAATAAATAATATGTAAAGAAATGACTTCACTAGTTGTTGATTAATTTCATTATTCTATTAAAATCTTCTTCTGAATGGAAAGGAATTGTAATTTTACCTTTTCCGTTTGAAGCTACATTAACCTCTACTTTTGTGCCAAAAAAATTAGTAAATGTTTTCTTTTGGGTATCATCAATTTCAAATGATTTATCACTTGCAAGCTTACCAACTTTAGGTTTAAGACTCTCTTGGTGTTTTTTCACTAAGGCTTCGGTTTCTCTAACAGATAAGTTTTGTGTTACTACTTTGTGGTAAATATCACTTTGGATATCAAGGTTTTCAATACTTATCAGGGCTCGCCCATGCCCCATAGAAATAAAACCATCACGCATTCCAGTTTGAATAATTGGATCTAATTTTAGTAAGCGTAAGTAATTAGTGATGGTAGAACGTTTTTTTCCTACTCGATCACTTAATTCTTCCTGTGTTAAATTGATTTCATCTATTAATCTTTGGTATGATAAAGCTACCTCGATTGGATCTAAATCATGGCGTTGAATATTTTCAACCAAAGCCATGACCAAAGATTCATTATCGTTTGCAATTCTTACGTATGCAGGGATGGTGGTTAATCCAATTAGTTTAGAAGCTCGTAAACGTCGCTCACCAGAGATTAATTGGTATTTGTTAAACTCAAGTTTTCTAACAGTAATAGGCTGAATTACCCCAACTTCTTTGATAGATTTTGCTAATTCTTGTAGCGTTTCCTCATTGAAATTAGTTCTGGGCTGGAATGGGTTAATTTCAATGGTATTAATATCAAGTTCAATAATATTACCCACCACTTTATCTGCGCCTTTGTCTTCAACTGATTTGATGTCGTTCGTAGGGTCGCTTAAAAGGGCTGATAATCCTCTTCCTAATACAGGTTTTTTTACTGCTTTTGTCATCTTCTATTAACTGTTTTTCTTGATAATTTCTTCTGCTAAATTGATATAATTAGCGGCTCCCTTACTTGTAGCGTCATAGTTAATGATGCTTTCTCCAAAACTTGGCGCTTCACTTAACTTGATATTTCTTTGAATAATAGTGTCAAAAACCATGTTGTTGAAGTGTTTTTGTACTTCTTCAACAACTTGATTAGATAAACGTAATCGAGAATCATACATGGTTAACAATAATCCCTCAATATCTAAATTTGGATTGTGTATTTTTTGTACACTTTTTATTGTATTTAATAATTTTCCAAGGCCTTCTAATGCAAAATATTCACATTGAATAGGGATAACCACGCTATCTGCAGCTGTTAATGCATTCAAAGTTAGTAATCCTAAAGAAGGAGCGCAATCAATTAAAATATAATCATATTCTTCTTTGATGTTTTTTAATGCTTCTTTCAGCATGTATTCACGATTTTCCTTGTCTACTAACTCAATCTCAATTGCAACAAGGTCTATGTGTGCAGGTATAATTGATACATTTGGAGCAGAACACGCTAAAACGGCTTCTTCTGGTGTGTTGCTGTGTTCTAAAATTTGATAGGTTCCTATTTCAACAGTTTCCACATCTAAACCTAATCCAGAAGTAGCATTTGCTTGTGGATCAGCATCTATAAGTAATACTTTTTTCTCTAAAACACCTAAAGCAGCGGCTAAATTTACTGATGTAGTGGTCTTTCCAACACCGCCTTTTTGGTTCGCAATTGCTATGATTTTACCCATTTTATTCTTAAAATTTTCGAAGCGTAAAAATACAATTATTTATGGTAAAACCAACCCAAATTTATTAACAAAACTTAAAACGCTTGAATTAAATTAGAATACTAAAATTTAAAGTTAATTTTTTGTAATTTTGAGACCAAAATTTGCTAAAGTGATAGAGGAAAAAGTAATCTTAGTAGACGAGTTTGATACTCCTATTGGGTTGATGAATAAGTTAGAAGCGCATGAAAAAGCGTTGTTGCATAGGGCATTTTCTGTTTTTGTGCTTAATGACAAAAATGAACTAATGTTACAGCAAAGGGCTCGTCATAAATACCATTCGCCTTTATTGTGGACGAATACTTGTTGTAGTCATCAAAGAGAAGGTGAAACTAATATTCAAGCAGGTACTCGACGTTTAAAAGAAGAAATGGGATTTGAAGTTGAACTCAAAGAAATGTTTCACTTTATTTATAAAGCTCCTTTTGATAATGGTTTAACTGAACATGAGTTAGATCATGTTATGATTGGTTATTCAAATACCGCTCCCACTATAAATCATGAGGAAGTTGAAGATTGGAAATGGATGGATATTGAAGAAGTAAAAAAGGATATTCAGGCTCAACCTGAACTATATACTGTGTGGTTTAGGATTATTTTTGAAGAATTTTATCATCATTTTGAAAGTGAATTATGAGAGTAACTGTTAGTAGAAAAGCACATTTTAATGCAGCCCATCGCTTGTATAGAAAGGACTGGTCCATGGAACAAAATAATGCTGTTTTTGGTAAATGTAATAATCCTAATTTTCATGGTCATAATTATGAACTAATTGTTAGCGTTACAGGCGAAATTGATCCTGAAACAGGATTTGTTATTGATGTAAAAATTCTTTCTGATTTAATTAAAGAAGAGGTTGAACAAAGACTTGATCACAAAAATTTGAATTTAGATGTGCCTGAATTTTTTGATTTAAATCCTACCGCAGAAAATATTGCGGTTGTAATATGGAATTTATTGCGACAACATATAAAATCAACTTTAGATTTAGAGGTTGTGTTGTATGAAACACCTAGAAATTTTGTAACCTATAAAGGAAATTAATGAAGTTGTATCCAATAGAATTTATACCTATTTTTAAAGAACGTATTTGGGGTGGAACGAAATTGCACGATTTGTTAAACAAAGAAGTGGATAAAGAAGGTATTGGCGAGAGTTGGGAATTATCTAATGTTCTCAATGATGTTAGTATTGTGAAAAATGGTTTTTTAAAAGGAAAAGATTTAAATGAAATCATTCACTTATATCCTGAAGCAATTTTAGGTGAAAAAGTAATCGCAAAATACGGAAAAAATTTCCCCCTTCTTTTTAAATTTATTGATGCGAAAGAAGATTTGTCAATACAAGTTCATCCTAATGATCTTTTGGCAAAAGAGCGACATAATTCATTTGGAAAAACAGAAATGTGGTATGTCATGCAAGCTGACCCTGAATCTAGATTAGTAGTAGGATTTAAAGAAGACTCTTCAAAAGAAACGTATGTCTCTTGTTTGAAAAATAAAACGTTACTATCTATTTTAGAGGAATATCCAGTTGAAAAGGGTGATGTTTTTTTTCTAGAAACGGGAATTGTTCATGCTATAGGCGCTGGCGTATTAATCGCAGAAATTCAACAGACTAGTGATATTACTTACAGGTTATATGATTGGGATCGTGTGGATGTTAACGGAAATGGAAGGGAACTTCATACAGAGTTAGCTCTAGATGCCATAAATTTCAAAAAAACTTCATCAAAAGTAGCATATTCTTCAGAATTGAATGAAAGTAGCGCGTTAGTATCATGTCCATATTTTACCACTCGTGTACTCGAGTTAGAGGGTGCGTATCATTGGGAAAAGAATAAAGAGGCCTTTACTGTTTTTATGTGTGTGGAGGGGCAAATCCAACTTATTCATGAAGAAATTGAATATGTTTACAATAAAGGGCAAACGGTATTTATACCCGCTGAAATTGAGCGTCTTCAATTAAAAGGTACAGGAACTTTACTTGAAATTTCAATTTAAGTATTGCTGTATCAATATATTGTTTTAATTTTGCAACATAATTTTTAAAATAAAAAAAATGGCAAGCGTTAAAAACTTGAAAAAAGAAGTAAATTATGTGTTAGGTGATATTATCAACATCGTTTACATTTGGGAAATGACAACTACTGGAAAACCTACTGAAGCTTCGGATGCTTTGTTAGATTCAATTTTTGATACTTTTGATACTTTGATGACTAAAATTAACCAAAAAGGAGTTGAAAATAAAAAAGTTCACTTCAAACAAATAAGAAAAGAATTTGAAGAGGCTGCTAATCAATTTGTTGCAAAAGTAAACGAATTAAACTAAAAAAAATATTTAAAAAGTCTTTGGAAGTTGCAATATCTCTATTATATTTGCAACCGAAAAATGAGTCGCCGGTGTAGCTCAGCTGGCTAGAGCAGCTGATTTGTAATCAGCAGGTCGTGGGTTCGAGTCCCTCCATCGGCTCAAATTTTTTAAATAGCAAAGGCATTTTGCCGGTGTAGCTCAGCTGGCTAGAGCAGCTGATTTGTAATCAGCAGGTCGTGGGTTCGAGTCCCTCCATCGGCTCTAAAGAGGAATACGAAAGTATTCCTCTTTTTTTATTCGATAATAATATCAAAACTGTCTAATAAACCCCTTAGGTTGTCTTTAGCAAATTTTGCTTTTTTAACTTTATTTTTCTCAAGATTAATGCTAAAGTGAATAGCTGTAGTAAAATCGGTTTTTCCCAATAGTGTTTGATCAAAAGTACTTCGACTTAAATCACAACGACTGAATTGAATATTGCTTAGGTCTGCATTTGTGAAATCAATATCGTGTAATTCAGAATTCATAAATTTGCAGAATTTTAATTTCATTTGATAAAAGGAGCAAAACTGTAAGGTAGTATTTGTAAACCTAACTTCAAATAAAAAATTATCACAATGCTCAAAATGTAAGCCAACTAGTTTACATGATTCAACTGTTACTTCTTTAAAGGCAGTTAGTGATAAATTACAATTCGTAAACTTGCAATTGTTAAATGTGCACTCAGAAAAACTAACTTGAGCTAAATCAGTTTCATTAAATGTACAATTCTCAAAAAGACAATTTTCATAGTTGCCTTTAGTAAAAGTGGTTTGTTTGAATTCTTGTTTAATAAACTCTAAATCGTAATACGTTTGCATAGTAATAAAAAAACTGCTTAAAAGTAAGCAGTTTGAGTGTTATTCTTGTTCATTTTGTTTTCTTTCATTAATCCATTCTGTTAATCGTTTACCATATTTTGATTTTGCAACTTTTGGCGACATTGATTTTTGAATGGTATCCATCAATTTTAAGTTAGCATCTGGAATTTCAGTAAGAGCAATATATGGTGCTACTTCACTTTTTCCATTAACTACGGCAAAATTCGCTGTATACAAGTATTTTCTTATAATTAATTTTTCTTTTTCAGATTCTATTTTTACTGCTGAGTTTAGATCTTTTTTCTTTAAGTTTTTCAATTCTTTAGCTAATAATTCGGCATTTTCATTACCTAAATTTGTTTTAATGCTTAAGTATTTTTCATATACTTCTTGATTCTTTGAACCAGTAAATTTAGCATTAGCATAAAATTCTTTTAAAGTGGTTTTAAAAGTCATTTCTCCTGGTTCAGCAAAGAAAGATAAATTGTTATCAATGGAATTGGTTTGACCTCTGTCTAAATACAAATATAACATTTGAGGTTCGTCGATTGAAAATTTGGTGTCAAAAGAAGATTTTCCTTCAAATTTGATGGTGTCAATTATAACTAAATTGGTGTCTTTTAACTGTTGAACATAAATATTTCCTTTTTTTAATCCTTCTACAGTTCCAGTTAAATGTAAGTTTCCTTCTTTTTCAATAGTTTTATTACAGGCAATGGTTAATAAAACCAATGCAATAGCTCCAATTTTCTTCATCATTTTTTTCTAAAATTTGTTCGCAAAGTAATAAAAAAATCCTCAAATTGGAAGTGATTTGAGGATTTTACTAGTTGATTTAAGGTTTTATCCTTTTAACCAAGCATTTTTTAAAGTATCTTTAGATTTATCTATTGCAATAAATCCATCTTTCTCTTCTTTTGGTAATACAATTTTTCCATTAAGTATTTGTTCTTTATTGTCTCTTCTGATTTTAACCGATATTTCATCGCCTTCTTTCCAATTTTCACTAGACATAATTAAATCATAAATGTTGTCTAAATTATAATTTGTACCATTGATAGCTAAAATATGGTCATTAGCTTTTATTCCTAGTGTTGTCATGAAAATGTTTTCTGAAGCATTAGGAAGCGTTTTTATTTCTTTTGAAGATTGGTCTATTGTAATGTATGGTTTTCTTTGGTCTTTTAAAAATGGATTTCCAGGAACTTGTATTTTAGTGTTTTTAACACCCATTTTGGTAAAATAAACATCATATGGAATTGGTGTTTCTCCAGCTACATATTTTTCTAAAAAAGCACCGATTTCTGGATAAGTTATACGAGTTATTGTTGGAAATAAATCTTCATCATTAAAAGGTTTATTGCTTCCAAATTCATTTGATAAATCTTGCATTAAACTTAGAATTCCTCTTTTACCTTCACTTAATTCACGCATTTGAATGTCAATACACATGGCAATCAAAGCACCTTTTTGGTATACATTTAAATATTGGTCTTTGTAAGGAGGATTTAAAACGTTTTTACTCATTTTAGTAAAACTCATTTTGTCATTCATAGCATTGGCTTGTTCAATTTTATCTGCCATTCGCTTGTAGAAATCATCTTCTGAGATTAATCCTTGGTTCACTTGAAATAAGTTAGCAAAGTATTCTGTAATTCCTTCATACATCCATAAGTGTTCTGACATTTTTGGATTATTGTAGTCAAAATAATGAATTTCTCTTGAATGTACACTTAAAGGAGTTACTATGTGAAAGAATTCATGAGAAACTACGTCTTTTAATTGTTCTTTTAATGCTTCCAAAGGCATCATTTCTGGCATAACAACTGTAGTAGAAGTTGTGTGTTCTAAAGCGCCAAAACCTTTTGCATCTTTACTACTTGGGTCTGATAAATATAATAAAACGGTATATTTTTTATTGGCATTAAATTTTCCTAAGAATTTTTTTTGTGCACGCATAAATTTTTCCGTTTCAGGTGTTATGTCTGAGGCTTTGTATTTGCCTTTTGGTGAATAAACGCTAATAACAATATCCATTCCCTCAACATTAAACTCGGTATAGTCTGGTTTTGAATACATGATAGGATGATCCATTAACTCAGCGTAACGAGAAGTGTTAAAAACATCAATTTCGTTACTAGAATTCATATCTGTCATTGACGTTGCTCCCCAAAGTGAACTTGGGTGTTTGATTTCTAATGAATAAGGAATTTCTTTTTTATCTTCAAAATAACCTACAAATCCATGTGTGTTAATAACGAAATTTTCACCTGCTTTTATGTTTGTTCCTGCAGGAGAAAACACATCTTCTCCTTCGCCAAAACCTTCACCAGACTCCGTATCAAAAGTATCGTTAACCCAATATGTGATTTTAGCTAATTTAGTAGCATTTGAAATTTCATATGAGTTTTCGTCAATTTTTGCAATTTTTAGTGGGTTGCCTTTTTTGTCAAAAGCTTTTACACTTTCAACGAAACGTCCATAATTATCTTCAGAATAAGTTCCTGGGACAATTTTAGGAATATGAAAAGTGGTTTTTTCGGTTGTTAAAGTCGGTGGTGTAACAGTAACTTGAACTTTATCTTCTTTTACGTTTACTAAGTCAATGCTCACATCTACTTGATTTTTTGGAGTTGTAACAGAGGTTGTTTTACAAGCCATTAAAAATAGAGCAAAACTTAGTGTCATTAAAATTTTTTTCATGATGATAACTTTTTTAGAATTGGTAGCATAAGATTGTAAATTGTTACAAAAAAATCCCGATATAATCGGGATTTAGTTAATCAAATTTGTTCTTTATATAGTATTTGCTATCCAATTCATCGTCTTCAAAATCACTAAATTTAATAGGTTTTGGTTTTGGTTTTCCAGCAGCAACTTTCTTTTTCCAAAGTTCAAAATTATCTTTAGAAAGTCTTTTTCGCATAATTTCAGTTACTTCATTTTCAGAAATTCCAAATTCTTCTTTTATTACTTCAAAAGGCTTTCTTTCCTCTTGAGCCATACTAACAACTCTTTCTATATCTTCGTTGTTAAGTTCTACTCTTTTACTTTTTTTCATTAGTCGAAAAGTACAATTAATG
>NZ_JAGKWP010000180.1 GCF_021151785.1 Flavobacterium sp. | reverse complement strand
GAGTAGAGCAAGAGAAAGAAGTTGCAGTAAGTGCACCGATCTTCTCTGTTAAAGGGTATCCAAATCCATACAATGCTTACTTTGTGTTGTCATTAGAAACACCAAGCGAGTCAAAAGTAGGGGTACGCGTATTTGATATGGCAGGTAAACTAATCGAAGAAAAAGAAGTAGAGCCAGCTATGTTAGAGAACTTACCATTGGGTGCAAATTGGCCATTAGGTGTTTACAATATTATTGTAACACAAGATAGTCAAGTGAAAACCATTAAAATGGTTAAGAATGAGTAATACTTATTAGCGAGAGCAAAGAATAGCTCAAGCGAAAAGAATACTAATAAGAGGAGGCTGTCGAAAGACAGCCTCTTTTTTTTGGTCATAATATACAGAATAAGAGAACAAAATAGTAAGAAATGAAGTAGTGCTGTTTTAGTAAAAGCAGTATATTTGCCTAAAATGAATCAACACATGAATACAACTAAAATATGGTTATCTTCACCTCACATGGGTGGAAGGGAACAAGAATACATTAAAGAAGCTTTTGAAACCAACTGGATTGCGCCTCTTGGACCTCACGTAACAGGTTTTGAACAAGACTTAGCGCATTATTTAGGTCAAGATTGTCAAGTGGCGGCCTTAAGTTCTGGTACGGCGGCTTTGCATTTGGCTCTTATTGTGCTTGGGGTACAAGCGGGAGATGAAGTAATCTGTCAAAGTATGACTTTTGCTGCTTCGGCTAACCCTATTGTATATTTAGGAGCAACACCTATCTTTGTTGATAGTGAAGCGCAAACATGGAATATTTGCCCAGTAGCATTAGAACAAGCAATTGTAGACAGAATTCAAAAAGGGAAAAAACCTAAAGCTATTATTGCGGTACACTTATATGGAGTGCCGTTCAAAGCTAAAGAAATTAAAGCAATAGCTGAAAAATACGAAATTCCAATTATTGAAGACAGTGCAGAGGCATTAGGAAGTACCTATGAAGGTCAGGCTTGTGGAACGCTAGGCGATATAGGAATTCTTTCTTTTAATGGAAATAAAATTATTACAACTTCTGGAGGTGGTGCTTTGGTTACGCACAATGCTAAAACAAAAGAAAAAGTAGTCTTTTTAGCCACACAAGCTAGAGATCAAGCCCCGCATTATCAACACAGTGAAATTGGATACAATTACAGAATGAGTAATGTATGTGCTGGTATCGGTAGAGGACAAATGGAAGTACTAGACAAGCATGTGAAAGCAAGACAAAGCATGCAGGCTTTTTACAAAGAAGTTTTTCAAGAGGTTCCAGGAGTGACCGTAATGCAAGCTCAAGAGAATACAGTAGCGAACTACTGGTTGTCAGCTATTTTGATTGATGAAAAACAAACGAAAGGAATTACGAGAGAAACGCTACGTTTGGCTTTTGAAAAAGAAAATATTGAATCAAGACCGTTGTGGAAACCTATGCATAAGCAACCTGTTTTTGCTGCTTGCCCTTATTACGGAGGAACGGTTGCTGAAGAATTGTTTGACAATGGATTATGCTTGCCTTCGGGTTCTAATTTGACTGATGAAGACCGTCAACGAATTAAAAAGGTGATTAAACAAGTTTTTGCTGTTTAATTGGTAAACAATATATTGATGGAATGCCCTTCTTTTTAGAAAGGCAGGACAATACTAAAAGTAATGCAGAAAATACCACTTATGCTCTTCCAATTTAGAGAGCAGAGTGGTATTTTTTTTTTCGTGAAATAGATCAAAATAGAAGTAGAGTTAAACGAGGTTAAAAACACTTCTTTTTTTAATCAAAAAAAACTCTTTTTTTGGGTTTCAGAAAGAGGTTTTTTGCTGTTATGGTGTTACTAAATAAGTAGGTGAAATGCCTTTGAAACCCCTTTTTTATCTGTTTTTTAGCAATTTTTATAAAAAAAATCTAGTGAACTTAATTTTGAAGAAAAAAAAAGTAACTTTTTATTAACCTATTTTTAGTGTTTTTTTTGAAATAAAACAATAACGCTAAAAGAGCAATAAAGGGCGAAAAAATAATTTATAAATAATTGATAATCAGTATATTGTGTTGAATGAAAAGCAAAAATACTCAGCTAAAAAACAAAAAAAGCAGCCTTTTTTTAACAAGAAGAATAGTCGAAAATACTGTAAATACTAGCCTTTTTTTATTA
>NZ_JAGKWP010000024.1 GCF_021151785.1 Flavobacterium sp. | reverse complement strand
GTCTAATATTGGATTAAAAGTCTCGTGAAACTTTGGTAATTCTAAATTCATTGAATAAAAGTATTTACAAAAAAACAAATATACCTTTTTCCGCTTTACTATTTTTCAAATTTTCAAATCAACACATCGTCAAATCAATAAAATTTTTTATTTTTGAATTATTAAACGCCAAAAAAAAATATTTATGTACACGCCAATCAATCAGTGGGCTGAAGATGATCGTCCACGTGAAAAATTACTTCTAAAAGGTAAATCTGCCTTGTCTGATTCAGAGTTGTTAGCTATTTTAATTGGTTCTGGTTCAAGAAACGAATCGGCAGTTCAGTTATGTCAACGCATTTTAAAATCGGTGGATAACAATCTAAATCAATTAGGAAAATTAACAGTTGCTCAATTAACTCCATTCAAAGGGATAGGGGAGGCAAAAGCTATTTCGATTGTAGCTGCACTTGAGTTGGGTAGAAGAAGAAGGGCAGAAGAGTCGACTCAATTAAAGCAAATCACCTCTAGTAAATCCGTATTCGAAATGATGCAGCCTATAATTGGTGAATTACCCCATGAAGAATTTTGGGTGTTGTATCTTAATAATTCAAACAAAGTAATACAAAAAACTCAAGTTAGTAAAGGTGGATTAACAGGAACTTTGGTCGATATAAGATTGGTTTTTAAAACAGCTATTGAACATCATGCAGTGGCGGCCATTTTATGTCATAATCATCCCTCAGGAAAATTACAAGCTAGTGAGCCAGATAAGCAAATTACACAAAAGTTGAAAACTGCTGGAGCAACTTTAGATGTCCAAATTTTAGATCATGTTATTGTAACTGAACACGGTTATTTTAGTTTTCAAGATGAAGGGATATTTTAAATTTCTTTTAAGAAATAATTTGTTTCGTTTTAGTATCTTGCAACACCAATGAAAAAATAGACGATGATTAGTACTAAAAATATTATTTTCTCTTATAACAATGACCAAATATTTCATATGCCTGATATTTTTTGTCAAGCGGGAAATACCTTATTGGTGACAGGTAATTCAGGAAAAGGTAAAACTACTTATTTGCACATTTTAGCTGGTTTATTAAAACCTACTTCAGGTGAAATAGTAATTGATGGTAAAGATATTGTTAGTTTTTCTGAAAGTGAAGCCGATAAATATCGTGGAAAACATATTGGTGTAGTATTCCAAAAATCATATTTTATTGCCGCATTGACTGTTTTAGAAAATTTGGAAATGGCCAGTTGGCTAGCTACGGGAAAAAAGCATTCAAAACGCGCAAAAGATTTGTTAGCAAAATTAGATATAGCAGATCAGGCAAACAAACTTCCTTCACAGTTAAGTATTGGTCAGCAACAGCGTGTTTCAATTGCTCGTGCTTTAATGAATGAACCTAAAGTGTTGTTGGCAGACGAACCAACGTCGAGTTTAGATGATAATAATGCAGAAAAAGTAATTCAATTATTAGAAACACTTTCTAAAGAATACAAAGCCGCTTTGATTATTGTGACACACGATTCGAGAATAAAACAAACATTTACTAACCAAATTACAATGATATGATTGGGAAATTAGCTTGGAGAAATGTTTGGTTTAAACCGTTGAATACAATTTTGAGTATTTTATTGCTAACAGCTAGTGTTGCTATAATTACGGTTCTAATATTAGTTGAAAAACAGTTTGAGGAAAAATACCAAAGTAATTTAGATGGTGTTGATGTTGTGCTTGGTGCACAAGGGAGCCCGTTACAATTGGTTTTGTCTTCTGTATATCAGGTAGATGATCCAACGGGAAATATTAATTATGATTCGGCTAAGGTGTGGATGCGACATCCTTATGTGAAAAAAGCAATTCCACTAGCATTTGGAGATAATTATTTGGGGTATAAAATTGTGGGTACCACGTCCGACTATATTGAGAAATATCAAGCTAAGTTTGATCAAGGTAGGGCATTTTCAAAGAATTTTGACGTTGTAGTTGGTTCGGAAATCGCTTCTAAATTAAATTTACAATTAGGAACTACATTCAAAGGAACTCATGGAAGTGCCGCAGAAGGCGAAGTACATGAGCACGGAGAATACGTGGTAGTAGGTATTCTAAAACCAACGGGAAAAGTAATTGATAATTTGATTTTATCGAATATTCCTTCAGTTTGGCAAATGCATCATCATGAAGAAAATACTAGTGTTGAAAATCCAGCTCATGGTGAAGAAGGACATGTGCATGAAGAAGGTGATGAACACCAGCATGTGCATACAGATGCTTGTAATCATGAACATGAAGAAACTGATTTAACAATAGATGAACCAGGTATGGAAATTACCTCGGTTTTAGTTGAATTTAGAAATAAAATGGGGGTTTTTGTTTGGCCACGATTGATTGCGCAAAATACTAAAATGCAAGCCGCATTACCTACCTATCAAATGAATCGTTTGTTCGAACTTTTTGGTGTAGGTTTAAATGCTTTACGCTATTTGGCAATCGGAATAATGTTGATTTCTGGGATTTCAATTTTTATTGCTTTATTCAATACATTAAAAGAAAGAAAAGCTGAATTTGCTCTAATGCGAGTTAATGGAGCACATCGTTTGCAATTATTTTTAGTTGTGCTTTTTGAAAGTATGCTTTTATGTATTGTGGGTTATTTTTTTGGTACAATTTTAGGTAGGTTAGGATTGGTTTGGTTGTCACAAGCCTCTGAGTCTGATTTTAAATTAGGTTTTAACCCCATGGAAATTATTTGGGACAAAGAAACAGTTCTTTTTGGATTAACCTTATTTGTTGGATTTATTGCAGCATTGATTCCAGCAATAAAAGCTTATACATTAAATATTTCAAAAACATTAGCAAATGCATAACACAATCAAATTTATAATAGCCTTTTCGATAGGTCTGTTATTGTTTAGTTTTCAAAATCAATCAGTAGTTAAGTCTTATCCGATTACTAAAAATACTTCAGTTGCATCGGATACATTAACTTGGAAATTATTAGGAGAAATTAAATACATAAGAAAAAAACACGCTTCTTATGGTGAAGTAGATTTTCCATTGGTAAACACTAAACTCAAGAAAATGCAAAGTAAGCAAGTAGTAATTAGTGGTTTTGTTGTGCCAATCGACAATAAAAATTATGCCCTAAGTAAGAATGTATTTGCTGCTTGTTTCTTTTGTGGAAAATCGGGTCCAGAAACAATTGTAGGTCTTAAATTTAAAGGAGCTACACCAAAATTAAAAACGGATACTTATTTAACCATAAAAGGTACTTTTAAGTATAATGAAACGGATGTTGAAAATTGGATTTACAACATGGATCAAGTGGAAATAGTAGCTGGAAGATAAATTGAAACATTTAAAACACATATTTTTTGATTTAGATCATACTTTGTGGGACTTTGAAAAAAATTCGGCTTTAGCTTTTGAACGAATTTTTGAAGAAAATAAAGTTGCTGTTGAAGTTGCTGATTTTATGACAGTTTACAATCCAATCAATCAAGATTATTGGAAATTATATCAAGTCAATCGAGTTTCTCATCAAGAATTAAGATATGGTCGATTAAAAGACACATTTGATGTTTTAGGTTATTCTATTAAAGATGAATTGATTAATCAATTTTCAGATGATTTTATTGCCTATTTACCTTTGAATAATCATCTTATTGAAGGCACGATTGATACATTGAATTATTTGAGAGATAAGTATACTTTACATATTATTACTAATGGATTTGCTCATGTGCAAGAGACTAAAATGACCAATTCTAATCTTGTTTCTTATTTTAAAACCATAACTAATTCAGAAATGGCTGGGAATAAAAAACCTCATGCTTCTATTTTTGATTTTGCACTTAATTTAGCTCAGGCAAATAAAAATGAAAGTGTAATGATTGGAGATAGTTGGGAAGCAGATGTTATGGGAGCTTTAGATTATGGAATGCAAGCTATCTATTTTAATCCAGAAAGAAGTGTAATACACAAATCCGTTGTTGAGATTTCAAAATTAATTGAATTAAAATCTATTTTATAAAATGAAAAATGTTGTAACCTTTATTATTATACTTTTTGTAACTATTCTCAAAGCTCAAACAAAGCAATCTATATTAATTAGTCACAAATATGATTTTCAAAAAGAAGCAGATTCATATAATATAAATAATATGTTTAAAGGTGTTTTGATGTCTTCTTTTGAGGTGTATTTTGAAGAGGAGGAATTGCCTATAGAAATAGCCCAAAATAGATGTCATGCCGTTAAAGCGGAACTAATTGATAGAAGTAATTTTTTAGTAACAAGGTTAAAGTTTGTTATTAAAGATTGTCAAAATAAAATTTTATTTGAAAGTAATGAGGTAAAGTCAACAGACAAGAGTACACAAATGGGATACATAGAAACAATCAAGATGTTAGGACCTGAAGTAAAAAGATATATAGCTACAAAAGGACTAGATAAAAAAACAGCTGAATCTATAAATATTCAAAGTATGCCAAATGAAAAGGTGGTAACAGAAGTGACAAAAAATAAGTTGTTAGAAATTCAAAATGGTTTTGCTGTTCTAGATGCAGCACAAAAAGTAATTCTACAAATTTACAAGACTTCGGTTCAGGATTTTTTTATAGCCGATAAATTTGGTAAGAAAGGTGTTTTTTATAAAAAAGAAAATAAATGGTATTTTGAATATTATGAAAATGATAAATTAATTAAAGAAGAGTTCGTGTTCTAACACAAACTCTTCTTTAATATCCATATTTGTCCTTCCATCTGTTTTTTAGAAATTGACGTAATTCTCTTTCTCTAGCATTTTCACCGGGTTCAAAAAATTTGGTTTCAGCTAATTCATCAGGAAGGAATTCTTGTTCAGTGAAATTGTTTGGGAAATCGTGTGAATATTTGTATTCCTCACCATATCCTAGTTCTTTCATTAATTTTGTTGGTGCATTTCTTAAATGTAGGGGAACAGATAAATCTCCTGTTTGTTTTACAATTTGTTGTGCTTTACCAATAGCCATATAACTTGCATTACTTTTGGCAGAGGTCGCTAAATAAATTGCGCATTGACTTAAAATAATTCTGCTTTCTGGATATCCAATAGTTGCTACTGCTTGGAAGGTATTGTTGGCCATAATTAAAGCCGTTGGATTAGCATTTCCAATATCTTCACTGGCTAAAATTAATAGTCGGCGGGCTATAAATTTTACATCTTCACCACCCTCAATCATTCGAGCCAACCAATATACAGCGCCATTTGGATCACTCCCACGAATAGATTTGATAAAAGCTGAAACAATATCATAATGTTGCTCACCAGTTTTGTCATATAAGACCGTGTTTTTTTGAACCAATTGCATTACTTTTTCATTAGTAATTTCAATTTTATCTTCCGAAAGGGCATTGACAACCAATTCAAAGATATTCAACAACTTTCTACCGTCACCCCCTGATAACCTTAATAAGGCCTCAGTTTCTTTTAAAACAATTTTTTTTGTTCTTAAAATTTCATCTGTTTGAATGGCTCTGTGTAATATAGCTTCTAGATCCTCCTTTGTAAATGCATTTAAAATGTAAACCTGACATCTTGACAATAACGCCGGGATAACTTCAAAACTGGGGTTTTCTGTGGTGGCACCAATTAAAGTAATCCATCCTTTCTCTACTGCAGCTAATAAGGAATCTTGTTGTGATTTACTAAAACGATGAATCTCATCAATAAATAATATAGGGTTTTTAGTAGTAAACATCCCTCCACTGTTTTTTGCTTTATCCAATACTTCTCGTATGTCTTTTACGCCACTATTGATAGCACTTAATTCATAAAAAGGGCGATTGCTTTCTTGAGCCATAATTTGAGCTAATGTCGTTTTTCCTGTACCTGGTGGCCCCCATAGAATTAAGCTAGGAATGATGCCTCGCTCTATTTGTAATGTTAATGATCCATTTTCACCTACTAAGTGTGACTGACTAATGTATTCATTCAAGTTTTTAGGTCGGATACGTTCGGCTAATGGGATATTCATGATATGCTATTTTTCAATTACAAAGGTATTTAATATTTTTATGTTCTCTAATACATCTGACAAAATAGCGTAAAACAAAAAATGGCTTTACTTTTGAGTAATTTGATATATGCACTTACATTCATCTATAGATAAAAACTTTTATTTTTCACCTTCGGTTGTAATTGTTCCGTTGTTTTTTGTACTTCTTATGTGGTTGGGCTTTTATATTGATTTTAAATGGATTCCCCAATTATATGAATTCGGAATTTTGCCAAAAACAGTTAAAGGATTACGCGGTATACCTCTCCATGTTTTTATTCATGGTGATTTTAAGCATTTACTTAATAATTCTTTTCCAGTTTTTTTTCTAATAATGGCGTTGTGTTATTTCTATCGAAATCAATTTTGGAAGGTATTGGTTTTAGGAATCCTGTTTTCCGGATTAGGAACTTGGCTGTTAGGTAGAAATAGTTACCATATTGGTGCTAGTGGACTTATTTATTGTTTAGTAAGTTTTATGTTTTTTAAAGGAATTATGACTAAATATTTTCGTTTGGTCGCCTTATCATTAACGATTGTTATATTATATGGGGGAATTCTATGGTTTATGTTTCCAAGTGAGCATGTAGCTAAAGAGGGCATTTCATGGGAAGCGCACTTTGCAGGATTCATAGTTGGTGTGCTGTTTAGTATTATTGTCAAAACGCCTCAATTTGAAAAACCAATATATTACGATTGGGAGCACCCTGATTTTGATCCAAGTCAAACTCCTTTTTTCAAACAATTTGACGCAAATGGTAATTTTATCAATCCTCCTAAACCAGAAATTAATGAAGAGATAAAATCTGAAGTAGAAGGTTATTTTACTTCTTCAGTTAGAGTAATTTATGAGTTTTTGGGTAAGAAAAATTGATTGTATTTTAAAATTGGCGTTATGCCTTATTGATAAATTATTTAACTAATTCGCTGTCTCACGGCTTCATATAAAAAAGCACCACAAGCTACTGATACATTTAAAGATTCTATTGTGCCATACATAGGTAGTTTGGCTTTTTCGTCTACAATCTTTAATACAGATGGATTAACCCCCCGTTCTTCATTGCCCATTATAATAGCAACAGGTGCAGAAAAATCTATGTCATAAATATTATGGTCTGTTTTTTCAGTGGCGGCTACGGTTTTAATACCGCTTCCTTGCAAATGGAAGATGGCATCTTTAATGTGGTCTACTTTACAAATGGGAACATTAAAAACAGCTCCCGCTGAAGTTTTAACTGTATCGCCATTTACAGGGGCACTTCCTTGTTTTTGGATAATAATACCGTCTACGCCTGTGCATTCAGCTGTTCTTATTATAGCTCCAAAATTACGAGCGTCAGATAGTTGATCTAAAATTAAAAATAAAGGATTTTCTTTTTTAGCTAAAGTCGATTCGATCAATTCTTCTAAGTCAATGAAACCAATCGGCGAGATAGTGGCTACTGCTCCTTGGTGATTCATAGAAGTCATTCGGTTTAATTTTTCAACTGGAACATAACTAAAATTGATGTTTTTAGCTTTTATCACTTTGTTTAATTCACGCATCAAATCACCTTGGGCTTCTTTGTGAATAAATACTTTGTCAATAACCGTTCCTGATTGAATAGCTTCAATAATGGCTCTAATTCCGAATATTTGATTGTCGTTCTTCATGCTGCAAAGATAAAGTAAAGTTTAAAGTTTGAAGTTGAAACGTTAAAGTTTTTTAAATTAGACTTAAAAAGTAGTTTTAAAACTCACTTGTACAATCGAATTAGAAAGTTTAATTGCTTGTCCGTTTGATGAACCATTGGCATAAACTAAATTGAAAACACCTCCTTTGTTGAGTAATCCAAGCCCAAAGCCAAAGCCATAAAGGTTAGAAGATGTAGTATTTGCTTTGTCTTGAAAATAACCAAAGTCGGTAATTGTATGTACATATAAATTAGAAGCTACTATATACCTATATTCTGCAAAAATACCGCCAAAAATATTGCCTTGTAAACTGTTTTCGTTAAAACCACGTATGGATTTTATACCTCCAAATCGGTACAATTCATTAGTGTAATAGTCTGGACTTTGTAGGTAATACAAATCTGATTTTAAATGAATGTAATTTTTTGTGTTAAGAGGTAAGAGTTGCAAGGCTTGAATTTGTCCAAAAAATTGATTTGATTTTTCACTTGACAGTGTTCGGCTTCCTATACCAAATTTCGTCAGTAGATAAAATTGTTCAGGAAATAAATCATTTTCATAATTATTTTTTCTATGCTCAAAAGTTGTAGTATAAAAACTTGATTTTAAATCTTTAATTGTTGAAGTGCTTACTTTCTGAATTGCCTCTGAAGTATTGTCTTTTATTCCCAAATAAACTTTGGTGTTATATCGAATCATATAGCCTAAGTCTAAATCGAAACTGCTGTTTTGAAAAATGGTATCTTGTTTGAAGATTTTCAAATTACCTTTTATAGCTACAGGGCTTTGAAAGACATAAGCTAAGTCTAAGTTTACATTAAATGTGCTTTGTTTATTTCCGTCGTTTTTCCAATATAAGTTAAAACGTTCGCCTGAATTTAAATTGTTGAATAAGTTTAAGTCTAGGTATCCATTAAATTGCAATTTTTGTTTTTCTTCATTGGTTCCAAAACCTATAAAGCCATCAAAGCTGTTGTTTTTTCTTTTTTCTAAATAAATGTAAACTTGGGTAGAGTCCTTTGTTAGTAATACTTCGGGGAATTTAGGTTGGATTACAAACGGTAGAGTATTGAAATCGCGATTGATGTTTTTAACTAATTCCTGATTAAAAGGCTTTTGCTTGTATTTGCGTTCATATACTTTTTTTACGCCTTTCGGAAAATTATCATAACCTTTAAAAACAAGCGAATTGATTTTTCTAATTATATTTAAATCAACAATTAAAAAAGCCTGAAGTTGGTTGTTTTCTTGTGTAAAGTTTTCTAAACGTAATTTAGCTAAGGCATATCCTTTTCGTTCTAGTATAGCTAATTGCGTGTTTAAAAAAGATTCGGTTTCGGAAATAAGAACTATTCTGTCTGTAGTTAGTCCTAAAGTGGATTTTATTTCTTCAGTAAGTAGATCTGTTTTGATTTTTAGATTTTGAGTTTTAGTTCCAAGGGAGTAATAAAATACAAAAGTAGAATCGTTTGCTTTTTTGTTTTTTAATAGTTGTGAGGCTAAAAATCCAGCTTGAGTTAATTGGTTTCCTAAGGATTTATTTTCGTCAATAATGGATTGAACACTAGTGTGTTTTTTGGTATAACCAATGCTGTCTAAAACTTTTGTTTCATTGAGGGAAGAACCTTCCGCTTTGAGATAAAAGTTTTGACTCCAGCTAAGAGAAGTAATAAAAAGAAAAATAATCCCTTTCCAATTCATGCAGTAAATATAACGTATTTTGTGGTTTTTAATTGCGTAATGTTGTTATATATAGTTTCTAAGGGGATTGAGTTAAATTAAAGTTAGGTTAAAGGAGTTAAAAATTAATAAATTAACTACCTCAAAATAAAATAATTAAATTTCATTTGGATTGTAAAAAATAATTTTTACTTTTGCATCCCCTAAAATAGGGTAATTAAAACAAGTATTAATTTATTAGTAATTATGCCAACAATTCAACAATTAGTAAGAACTGGAAGAGCCAAAATAACTAAGAAGAGCAAATCGGCTGCTTTAGATTCTTGTCCTCAAAGAAGAGGTGTTTGTACGCGTGTTTACACTACTACGCCAAAAAAACCAAACTCTGCAATGCGTAAAGTTGCAAGGGTACGTTTAACAAATGGTAATGAAGTGAATGCTTACATCCCAGGTGAAGGACACAATTTACAAGAGCACTCGATAGTATTAGTTAGAGGTGGAAGGGTAAAAGATTTACCAGGAGTTAGATACCACATCGTTCGTGGTGCGTTAGACACAGCAGGAGTTAAAGACCGTACTCAAAGAAGATCTAAGTATGGTGCAAAACGTCCTAAAGTTGCTGCAAAATAATTAATGTTTAACGTAAACTAAAAAAGAAAAGAAATGAGAAAAAGACAGGCCAAAAAAAGACCTCTTTTACCAGATCCGAAATTTAACGATCAGTTAGTAACACGTTTTGTTAACAACTTAATGTGGGATGGTAAAAAATCAGTAGCTTTTAAAGTGTTTTATGATGCATTAGATATCGTAGAAGCTAAAAAGCAAGATGCTGAAAAATCATCATTAGAAATTTGGAAAGATGCATTAACAAATGTTATGCCTCATGTTGAAGTACGTTCTCGTCGTGTAGGAGGTGCTACTTTTCAAATTCCAATGCAAATTCGTCCAGATAGAAAAATTTCTATGGCAATGAAATGGATGATTCTTTATGCTAGAAGAAGAAATGAAAAATCTATGGCAGGAAAACTAGCTTCTGAAATTTTAGCTGCTGCTAAAGAAGAAGGTGCTGCTGTGAAGAAAAGAATGGATACTCACAAAATGGCAGAGGCTAACAAAGCATTCTCTCACTTTAGATTTTAATTCATAAGAAATGGCTAGAGATTTAAAATTTACTAGAAATATTGGTATTGCCGCTCATATTGATGCTGGTAAAACTACGACTACAGAACGTATTTTATATTATACGGGTAAGTCACATAAAATTGGTGAAGTTCACGACGGTGCTGCAACAATGGACTGGATGGCGCAAGAGCAAGAAAGAGGTATTACTATTACTTCTGCTGCTACAACTTGTACATGGAACTTCCCGACAGAGCAGGGTAAAAATTTACCTGAAACTCAAGGGTACCATTTTAATATCATCGATACTCCGGGACACGTTGACTTTACAGTTGAGGTTAATCGTTCATTACGTGTATTAGATGGTTTAGTATTCTTGTTTTCTGCGGTAGACGGAGTTGAGCCTCAATCTGAAACAAATTGGAGATTAGCTGACCAATATAGAGTTCCTCGTATGGGATTCGTTAACAAGATGGACCGTCAAGGGTCTAACTTTTTAGCGGTTTGTCAGCAAGTTAAAGACATGTTGAAATCTAACGCCGTGCCAATTGTATTGCCTATTGGTGAAGAGGCGGATTTCAAAGGTGTTGTTGACTTAATCAAAAATCAAGCTATTGTATGGCATGATGAAACTCAAGGTGCTACATTTGACATCGTTGAGATTCCTGCTGATATGTTAGATGAGGTAAAACAATATCGTTCTCAATTAATCGAGGAAATTGCATCTTATGATGAAAATTTACTTGAGAAATATATGGAGGATGAGAATTCAATTACTGAAGACGAAATCAATACAGCTTTACGTGCTGCTACAATTGATATGGCTATCATTCCAATGTTGTGTGGATCTTCGTTCAAAAACAAAGGAGTTCAGTTTATGTTAGATGCAGTTTGTAAATATTTACCATCTCCTTTAGATAAAGAAGGTATCGAAGGTATACATCCTGATGATGCAGATTTATTAGAAGAAGATCAAAAGAAAATTTTACGTAAACCAGATGTAAAAGAGCCGTTTGCTGCTCTAGCATTTAAAATTGCTACTGACCCTTATGTAGGTCGTTTAGCTTTCTTCCGTGCTTATTCTGGTCGTTTAGATGCAGGTTCTTATATCTTAAATACTCGTTCTGGAAACAAAGAGCGTATTTCTCGTATCTATCAAATGCACGCTAATAAACAAAATCCTATCGAATATATTGAGGCAGGTGATATTGGTGCAGCAGTTGGATTTAAAGATATTAAAACTGGGGATACTATGTGTGATGAAAAACACCCAATTATCCTTGAGTCTATGAAATTCCCTGATCCAGTAATTGGTATCGCTATTGAGCCAAAAACTAAAGCTGACGTTGATAAAATGGGTATGGCTCTAGCTAAATTAGCTGAAGAAGATCCAACGTTTACTGTAAGAACAGATGAGGCTTCAGGTCAAACAATCATCTCTGGTATGGGTGAGTTGCACTTAGATATCTTAGTTGATCGTATGAAACGTGAATTCAAAGTTGAGGTTAACCAAGGGGAGCCACAAGTTGAGTACAAAGAAGCTTTCACAAGAACTGCAGAACATAGAGAAGTTTATAAAAAGCAATCTGGAGGTCGTGGTAAATTTGGTGATATCGTATTCCGTTTAGAGCCTGCAGACGAAGGATTTGTTGGATTACAATTCGCTAACGAGGTAAAAGGTGGTAATGTACCTAGAGAGTATATTCCTGCTGTTGAAAAAGGATTTAAAGAGGCTATGAAGTCTGGTCCTTTAGCTGGTTATGCAGTTGATAGTTTAAAAGTTACTTTATTAGATGGTTCTTATCACCCAGTTGACTCGGATGCATTATCTTTCGAATTAGCTGCTAAATTAGGTTATAAAGAAGTAGCTAAAGCTGCTGGAGCTGTAATCTTAGAACCTATCATGAAATTAGAAGTTATCACTCCAGAAGAAAATATGGGAGATATTGTAGGTGACTTAAATAGAAGAAGAGGACAAGTGAATGATATGGGTGACCGTTCAGGATCTAAAGTGATTAAAGCTCACGTGCCTTTATCAGAAATGTTTGGTTATGTAACTACATTAAGAACATTGTCATCAGGTCGTGCAACTTCAACTATGGAGTTCTCTCACTATGAGCAAACACCTTCTAATATTTCAGAAGAGGTAATTAAAAAAGCAAAAGGTAACGCTTAATTTTTAACAAGATGAGTCAAAAAATTAGAATAAAATTAAAGTCATACGATCATAACTTAGTTGATAAATCAGCTGAGAAAATCGTTAAAACTGTAAAAAGTACAGGTGCAGTTGTAACTGGTCCTATTCCGTTACCTACGCACAAAAGAATTTTCACAGTATTACGTTCTCCACACGTAAACAAAAAATCAAGAGAGCAATTCGAATTAAGTTCTTATAAGAGATTATTAGATATCTATTCTTCTTCTTCTAAGACTATTGATGCTCTAATGAAATTGGAATTACCAAGTGGAGTTGAAGTAGAAATTAAAGTTTAAGTTTCTAGCTTTAGATATACAAATTAAAACCGAGCAAAGCGCTCGGTTTTTTTATTTGAATGTGTAATAAAATATTGTTTTTAAAAAAGTTAGCAAAATAGTTTTGTTACTAACTTTTTAATTTCTATATTTGCACGCTCAAAAAAATGGCTACATATGCCATTGAGAATCAATGTTTAATTAATTAATAAGTTTTTATGTCTGGGTTAATCGGAAGAAAAATCGGTATGACTAGTATCTTTGACGAGAATGGAAAGAATATTCCATGTACTGTTATTGAGGCTGGTCCATGCGTTGTTACCCAAGTCAGAACCAATGAGGTTGACGGGTATGAAGCTCTGCAACTTGGTTTCGATGACAAAACTGAAAAGCATACAGTAAAAGCTGAAGCAGGTCATTTTGCTAAAGCAGGAACGGTTGCTAAGAAGAAAGTTGTTGAATTCCAAGGATTTGAGGCAGAGTACAAATTAGGTGATGTAATCAATGTTGATTTATTTGCTGAAGGAGAATTTGTAGATGTTTTAGGTGTGTCTAAAGGTAAAGGTTTCCAAGGTGTTGTTAAACGTCATGGATTCGGTGGTGTTGGTCAATCAACTCACGGTCAGCACAACCGTTTAAGAGCGCCAGGTTCTGTTGGTGCTTCGTCTTATCCATCTAGAGTGTTCAAAGGTATGAGAATGGCCGGAAGAACAGGAGGAGAAAATGTAACAGTTCAAAACCTTAGAGTTTTAAAAGTGGTTGCTGATAAAAATCTTTTAGTAGTTAAAGGATGTGTTCCAGGTCACAAAAACTCTTATGTAATCATTCAGAAGTAATGGAAGTAAAAGTTTTAGATATCAACGGAAAAGATACAGGTCGTAAAGTACAACTTTCTGACTCTGTTTTCGCAATTGAGCCTAATAACCATGCTATCTATTTAGATGTTAAGCAGTACTTGGCAAATCAAAGACAAGGTACTCATAAGTCTAAAGAAAGAAACGAAGTAGCAGGAAGTACTAGAAAAATTAAAAAACAAAAAGGTACAGGTACAGCTCGTGCAGGAAGTGTTAAGTCTCCTGTGTTTGTTGGTGGGGGTAGAATTTTTGGTCCAAGACCAAGAAACTATTCTTTCAAATTAAATAAGAATTTAAAAAGATTAGCTCGTAAATCTGCTTTGTCGTTAAAAGCCAATGAGAATAATCTAGTAGTAGTAGAAGATTTTAACTTTGAAACTCCAAACACTAAAAATTTCATTAACGTATTGAAAGCTTTAGGGTTAGAGAATAAAAAATCTTTATTCGTGTTGGGTGATACAAATAAAAATGTATATTTGTCGTCACGCAATTTAAAATCATCTTCTGTTGTAACTAACTCAGAATTAAGTACTTATACTATTTTAAATACAAATAGCTTGGTATTATTTGAAGGTGCGGTAGAAGGAATTGAAGCTAATTTAAGTAAATAATTTAGATTATGAGCGTTATTATCAAACCTATCATAACTGAAAAAATCACTAAAGATGGTGAAATTTTTAACCGTTTTGGTTTTGTAGTTGAAAAAAAAGCAAACAAAGTTGAAATCAAAAAAGCGATTGAAGCTTCTTATGGTGTAACTGTTGTAGCTGTTAATACAATGAACTACAGAGCGGATAGAACTGTTAAATACACTAAAAGTGGATTAATCAGTGGAAAAACAAATGCTTACAAGAAAGCAATTGTTGAAGTTAAAGAAGGTGAAACAATAGATTTTTATACTAATATCTAATAGAAAATGTCAGTTAGAAAATTAAAACCTATTACCCCAGGGCAGCGTTTTAGAGTTGTAAATAGCTTTGACACTATTACAACTGATAAGCCGGAGCGTTCATTAATTGCTCCGAAAAAATCTTCTGGAGGTAGAAATAGTCAAGGAAAGATGACCATGCGTTATACAGGTGGTGGTCATAAACAAAAATATCGTATTATCGATTTTAAAAGAAATAAAGTTGGTGTTCCAGCTGTAGTTAAAACTATCGAATACGATCCAAATCGTTCAGCTTTTATTTCATTATTAGCTTATGCAGATGGTGCTAAAACATACATCATTGCGCAAAACGGTTTAAAAGTAGGACAAACTGTGGTTTCAGGTGAAAATGCAGCTCCAGAAATTGGAAATGCAATGCCTTTAAGCAAAATTCCTCTAGGAACAGTTATTTCATGTATTGAGTTAAGACCTGGACAAGGTGCTATTATTGCTCGTTCAGCAGGTACATTTGCTCAGTTAATGGCAAGAGATGGTAAATATGCTACTATCAAAATGCCTTCAGGAGAAACTAGATTGATTTTATTAACTTGTATGGCTACAATCGGAGCTGTGTCTAACTCAGACCACCAATTAGTAGTTTCAGGTAAAGCAGGTAGATCTAGATGGTTAGGTAGAAGACCGAGAACAAGACCAGTAGCGATGAACCCAGTTGATCACCCAATGGGAGGTGGTGAAGGACGTTCTTCAGGAGGTCACCCACGTTCAAGAAAAGGTTTACCAGCTAAGGGTTATAGAACTCGTGCAAAAGCTAATCCGAGCAACAAGTATATTGTAGAACGTAGAAAGAAATAATTTAAGTAAAACATGGCACGTTCATTAAAGAAAGGTCCTTTCGTTCACTATAAATTAGAGAAAAAGGTACAGGAAAATATCGCAGGTGGAAACAAAAATGTGGTTAAGACTTGGTCAAGAGCATCAATGATTATTCCAGATTTTGTAGGTCAAACAATCGCTGTTCACAATGGTCGCCAATTTGTTCCAGTATACATTACTGAAAACATGGTAGGTCATAAGTTAGGAGAATTTTCACCAACTAGATCTTTTAGAGGTCACGCTGGTGCAAAAAATAAAGGTAAAAAATAATAAGAAGTCATGGGAGTTCGTAAAAGAGAAGCAGCAGAGCAAAGAAAAGAAGCTAATAAGCAAATCGCTTTTGCTAAGTTAAATAACTGCCCTTCTTCACCAAGAAAAATGCGCTTAGTTGCAGACTTAGTAAGAGGTCAGAAAGTAGAAAATGCTCTTAATATATTAAGATTCAGTCAAAAAGAAGCTTCTAGAAAATTAGAAAAATTAGTATTATCAGCTATCGCTAACTGGCAAGCTAAAAATGCTGATGCTAACTTAGAAGAAGCTGGCTTAATTGTAAAAGAGATCAGAGTTGACGGAGGTATGATGTTAAAAAGATTACGTCCCGCTCCTCAAGGTCGTGCACACAGAATTAGAAAACGCTCTAACCACGTTACTGTAGTTTTAGGAGCAAATAATAACACACAAAGCTAATTATAAACAGTATGGGACAAAAGACAAATCCAATAGGTAACAGACTTGGTATCATCAGAGGATGGGATTCTAACTGGTATGGTGGTAACGACTACGGTGATAAAATCGCTGAAGACGCTAAAATCAGAAAGTACATCCATGCTCGTTTAGCAAAAGCTAGTGTATCAAAAATAATTATCGAGAGAACTTTAAAACTTGTAACCGTTACTATCACTACTGCTAGACCTGGTATTATTATCGGTAAAGGTGGACAAGAGGTAGACAAGTTAAAAGAAGAACTTAAGAAAATTACTGATAAGGAAATTCAAATTAACATTTTCGAAATTAAAAGACCTGAGTTAGATGCTTATTTAGTAGGTAATTCTATCGCTCGTCAAATCGAAAGTCGTATTTCTTACAGAAGAGCTATTAAAATGGCTATGGCTGCAGCAATGAGAATGAATGCAGAAGGAATCAAAGTTATGATTTCTGGTCGTTTAAACGGAGCTGAAATGGCACGTTCTGAGCACTTCAAAGAAGGAAGAATTCCATTATCAACTTTCAGAGCTGATATTGATTATTCATTAGCTGAAGCACATACTACTTACGGTAGAATGGGTATTAAAGTATGGATAATGAAAGGTGAAGTTTACGGAAAAAGAGATCTTTCTCCGTTAGTAGGTATGGACAAAAAAGGACCTAAATCTACAGGATCTTCTTCTCCAAAAGGAAATGGTAAACCAAACCAACGCAAAAGAAAGTAATTATTTTAAATTAAAGAGAAATGTTACAACCTAAAAGAACAAAATACCGTAAGGTACAGAAGGGTAAAATGAAAGGGATCTCTCAAAGAGGTCACGTACTTTCTAATGGTATGTTTGGAATAAAATCTTTAGATTCAGCTTTTATTACTTCACGTCAAATCGAAGCGGCTCGTATTGCAGCTACTCGTTACATGAAGAGAGAAGGTCAATTATGGATTAAAATTTTCCCAGACAAGCCAATCACTAAGAAACCGCTTGAAGTACGTATGGGTAAAGGTAAAGGTGCAGTTGAATATTGGGCTGCAGTTGTAAAACCAGGAAGAATCATGTTTGAAGTAGGTGGTGTGCCATTAGCAATTGCTAAAGAAGCATTACGTTTAGCTGCTCAAAAACTTCCTGTTAAAACTAAGTTTGTAGTTGCTAGAGATTTCGAAGCATAATAAAGAAAAATTATGAAAAAATCAGAATTATCAAATCTATCAGTAGCTGAGTTACAAAACAAGCTTGGTGAATTAAAGAAGAGTTATTCGGAGTTAAAAATGGCTCATACCATTTCTCCAATTGCAAATCCGCTTCAATTAAGATCATTAAGAAGAGAAGTAGCTAGAGTTGCTACAGAATTAAGCAAACGATAGTTATCAATTGTATTCTACTGAAAGATGGAAAATAGAAATTTAAGAAAAGAAAGAATTGGTGTAGTTACTAGCAACAAAATGGATAAGTCTATTGTTGTAGCTGAAACTAGCAGAGTAAAGCACCCATTATATGGTAAGTTCGTGTTAAAAACAAAAAAATATGTTGCGCACGACGAAAAAAATGATTGTAACATTGGTGATACAGTAAAGATCATGGAAACTAGACCTTTATCTAAAACTAAATGTTGGAGATTAGTTGAAATCATTGAAAGAGCTAAGTAATTATGGTACAACAAGAATCAAGATTAAAAGTAGCAGATAACACAGGAGCGAAAGAAGTTCTTACGATCCGTGTTTTAGGAGGAACGAAACGTCGTTATGCCTCTGTTGGTGATAAAATTGTAGTTTCAATTAAAGATGCTACTCCAAACGGTAACGTTAAAAAAGGAGCTGTATCAACTGCAGTTGTTGTACGTACCAAAAAAGAAGTGAGAAGAGCCGATGGTTCTTACATCAGATTTGATGACAACGCTTGTGTGTTATTAAATGCTGCTGGAGAAATGAGAGGTACACGTGTTTTTGGTCCTGTAGCTAGAGAACTTCGTGAAAAACAATTCATGAAAATTGTATCATTAGCACCTGAAGTGCTTTAATTCTAAATAGACGTGATGAAGTTAAAAATTAAATCAGGTGATCTAGTAAGAGTTATTGCTGGTGACCACAAAGGACAAGAAGGTAAGGTATTACGCGTTCTTCGTGATAAAAATAAAGCCATTGTTGAAGGTGTGAACATGATTTCAAAACATACGAAACCAAGTGCACAAAATCCTCAAGGTGGTATTGTGAAAAAAGAAGCTCCTATTCATATTTCTAATATTCAAATCGTTGATGCTAAGGCTAAAACGACTACTAAAGTTGGATTTAAAATGGAAGGAGATAAGAAAGTAAGATTTTCAAAAAAATCTAATCAAGTATTATAGTTATGGCATACGTACCTAGACTAAAGGAAGAATATAAAAGCAGAGTAATTGCTGCTTTGACTGAAGAATTTGGTTACAAGAATGTAATGCAAGTTCCAAAATTAGAAAAAATTGTTATTAGCCGTGGAGTTGGTGCTGCTGTATCTGATAAAAAATTAGTTGATTACGCTGTTGAGGAATTAACTAAAATTACAGGTCAAAAAGCTGTTCCTACAATTTCAAAGAAAGATGTAGCTTCTTTCAAATTAAGAAAGGGAATGCCAATTGGTGCTAAAGTAACTTTAAGAGGTGAAAGAATGTATGAGTTTTTAGATAGACTTATTACTTCTGCTCTACCTCGAGTAAGAGATTTTAGTGGTATCAAATCAACTGGATTTGATGGAAGAGGTAATTACAACTTAGGTGTTTTAGAACAAATCATTTTCCCTGAAATTGATATTGATAAAGTAAATAAAATTGCCGGTTTTGATATTACATTTGTAACTTCTGCAAATACAGATAAAGAGGCAAAATCATTATTAGCAGAATTAGGATTACCTTTTAAAAAGAATTAAGTTATGGCTAAAGAATCAATGAAAGCCCGTGAGGTGAAAAGAATTGCATTAGTTGAAAAGTATGCTGAGAAAAGAAAAGCTTTAAAAGAAGCTGGAGATTTCGAAGGTTTACAAAAATTACCTAAAAATTCTTGTCCTGTTAGAGTACACAATCGTTGTAAATTAACTGGAAGACCTAGAGGTTACATGCGTCAGTTTGGTATTTCACGTGTTACTTTCCGTGAAATGGCTAACCAAGGTTTAATTCCTGGTGTGAAAAAAGCAAGCTGGTAATAAAATTAAATATTAACGATTAAAGGTTCGATAGGCGAGTGCCTATCGAAAACCATAATCACAATTTCATACATTATGTATACAGATCCAATTGCAGATTTTTTAACAAGAATCAGAAATGCAGTGAGAGCTAACCACAAAGTGGTAGAAATTCCTGCTTCTAATTTGAAAAAAGAAATCACTAAGATTTTATTCGATCAAGGATATATCTTAAGTTACAAGTTTGAAGATGCTACTGTACAAGGTACCATCAAAATCGCTCTTAAGTACGATAAAGACACTAAAGAGTCAGTAATCAAAGATATCCAAAGAATTAGTAAACCAGGTTTACGTAAATATGCAAGTTCAACTAACATTCCTAGAATTTTAAATGGTTTAGGTATTGCTATCGTATCAACTTCTAAAGGTGTTATGACAGGTAAACAAGCTAAACAATTGAATGTTGGTGGTGAAGTAATTTGTTACGTATACTAATAAAAAGACCAAGAGAATGTCAAGAATAGGTAAAAATCCAATTGCAATTCCAGCAGGAGTAACTGTAGAAGTTAAAGATGCTGTAGTTACAGTAAAAGGAAAATTAGGCGAGCTTTCTCAGTCATTTTCTGATGTAACGGTTAAAATTGAAGATAACCAAGTTATCGTTGAGCGTTCATCTGATTATAAAACTGAAAGAGCGAAACACGGATTGTACCGTGCATTAATCAACAATATGATTGTTGGTGTTTCTGAAGGTTTCACAAAAGAATTAGAATTAGTAGGTGTTGGTTACAGAGCTTCTAATGCGGGTCAAAAATTAGACTTAGCTTTAGGTTACTCTCACAATATCGTATTAGAAATAGTTCCTGAAGTAATTGTAGAAACCATTTCAGAAAAAGGTAAAAATCCGATAGTGAAGTTAACTTCATTCGACAAACAATTATTAGGTCAAGTTTCTGCGAAAATCAGATCTTTCCGTAAGCCTGAGCCTTACAAAGGTAAAGGAGTTAAGTTTGTTGGTGAAGAATTAAGAAGAAAAGCAGGTAAATCAGCTTAAAAATTAAAGTTATGTCATTAACAAAATCTGAAAGAAGACAAAGAATACAGTTCAGAATCAGAAAGATTGTAAGCGGAACTGCTGCTCAACCTAGACTTTCTGTTTTTAGAAGTAATAAAGAAATCTATGCGCAAATCATAGATGATGTAAACGGTGTTACTTTAGTTGCAGCTTCATCAAGAGATAAAGCCGTTGCTAAAGGTACTAAGACTGAAACTGCAAATGCAGTGGGTAAATTGATAGCTGAAAAAGCTCTACAAGCTGGTATAACTACTATCTCTTTTGATAGAGGTGGAAACTTATATCATGGACGTGTTAAATCATTAGCTGATGGAGCTAGAGAAGCTGGACTTAAATTCTAATTAGGATATGTATCACAATTATAAAAACGTAGAACTAGTAAAACCAGCTGGTCTTGAATTAAAAGATCGTTTGGTAAGTGTTAATCGTGTTACTAAAGTTACTAAAGGAGGTAGAGCATTTGGATTCTCTGCTATCGTTGTAGTAGGTGATGAGCATGGAGTAGTTGGTCATGGTTTGGGAAAATCTAAAGATGTTTCTGAAGCAATTGCTAAAGCAGTGGAAGATGCTAAGAAGAATTTGGTTAGAATTCCTTTAAGTGGACATTCAGTTCCTCATGAGCAAAAAGGTAAATTTGGTGGTGCTAGAGTATTTTTAATGCCTGCGTCTCACGGTACTGGAGTAATTGCTGGTGGTGCTGTACGTGCGGTATTAGAGTCGGTTGGTGTTCATGATGTGTTATCTAAATCTCAAGGTTCATCTAATCCTCACAATGTAGTAAAAGCAACATTTGATGCTTTATTACAAATGAGAAGTGCTGCAACTGTTGCTAAGCAAAGAGGTGTATCATTAGACAAAGTATTCAAAGGTTAATAATACAAGGAATCATGGCAAAAATTTTAGTAAAACAAGTAAGAAGTAAAATCAACTGTCCTGCTGATCAAAAGAAAACATTAGTTGCTCTTGGTTTGCGTAAAATGGGGCAAGTTGTTGAGCATGATGCAAATCCTGCTATCCTTGGAATGGTAAATAAAGTTAAACACTTAGTTTCTGTTGAAGAAACTAAATAACACTAATAGTTATGAATTTAAGTAACTTACAACCGGCTGAAGGGTCAACTCACAACCAAAATAAAAGAGTAGGTAGAGGACAAGGTTCTGGAAAAGGTGGTACTTCTACAAGAGGTCACAAAGGAGCTAAATCACGTTCTGGTTACTCTAAGAAAATTGGTTTTGAAGGTGGTCAAATGCCGTTACAAAGAAGAGTTCCAAAATTTGGTTTCAATAATATCAATAGAGTAGAATATCAAGGGGTAAACTTAGATACTTTACAAAATTTAGTTGATAATGGTATCATTACAGATACTGTAGATTTTGCAGTATTAGTTGATAATCGTTTAGCTACTAAAAATAGCTTGGTTAAGATTTTAGGAAGAGGTGAGCTAAAAGCTAAACTAAAAGTAAGTGCTCACAAATTTACAGCAACAGCTAAAGCTGCTATCGAAGCGGCTGGTGGTGAAGCAGTAACTTTATAATTCTTAAACAAGATGAAGAAATTTATAGATTCATTAGTCAATGTTTGGAAAATCGAAGAACTAAAAAATAAAATTTTAGTAACTCTAGGAATATTACTTGTGTACCGTTTTGGTTCACAAGTAACATTACCTGGAATTGATGCGACCAAACTACAAAATCTTACTAACCAAACAGAAGGTGGTATTGGTTGGTTAATCAACGTATTCACAGGAGGTGCTTTTTCTGAAGCATCTATTTTTGCGTTGGGTATAATGCCATACATCTCTGCATCTATTGTTGTACAGTTAATGGGGATTGCTATTCCTTATTTGCAAAAACTTCAAAAAGATGGTGAAAGTGGTAGAAAGAAATTGAATCAAATTACTCGTTGGTTAACAATAGGTATTACCCTAGTACAAGGTCCTGGTTATATTTATAATTTAAAAAATACCTTACCAGGTGATGCATTCAATAACGACTTCTTTAGTTTCTTCCCATTATTCAGTTCTGTTTTAATTATAGTAACAGGTACCATTTTTGCTATGTGGTTAGGCGAAAGAATAACTGAAAAAGGTATAGGAAATGGTATTTCATTATTAATCATGGTTGGAATTTTAGCTAGAATGCCTCAAGCATTTATACAAGAAATTTCATCATCAGTATCTCAGAATAATGGAGGTATAATGAAAATCGTTATTGAAATTATTATATGGTTATTAGTAATAATAGCTTGTATTTTATTAGTAATGGCATTAAGAAAAGTACAGGTTCAATATGCTAGAAGATCTGTTTCTGGTGATTTCGAAGTTGATTCTTTAGGTGATAATCGTCAATTTATCCCTTTAAAATTGAATTCTGCTGGTGTAATGCCAATCATTTTTGCTCAAGCAATTATGTTTATACCTGCTGCAATCGCTGGATTATCAAAGTCTGACACGGCTTTAAGCATTTCAAATATGTTTAAAGATCCTTTCGGATTAGTTTATAATATAGTTTTTGCTTTATTAATTATAATTTTTACGTATTTTTACACCGCCATAACGGTGCCTACAAATAAGATGGCTGATGATTTAAAAAGAAGTGGTGGTTTTATTCCAGGTGTAAAACCTGGTGCTGAAACTGGAGATTTTCTTGATAAATTGATGTCATTGATCACGTTCCCTGGTTCTGTATTCCTAGCGTTAATAGCTGTGTTCCCTGCTATTATTCATGGTTTGCTTAACGTTCAAGGGGCTTGGGCATATTTTTATGGAGGTACTTCATTAATCATTATGGTTGGAGTTGCAATCGATACTATTCAACAAATTAATTCTTATTTGTTAAATAGACATTATGATGGCTTAATGAAAACAGGTAAAAATAGAAAAGCTGTAGCTTAATAAACATGGCAAAACAATCAGCAATAGAACAAGACGGAACAATAGTAGAAGCATTGTCAAATGCAATGTTCCGTGTAGAGTTAGAAAACGGACACGTTGTAATTGCTCATATCTCTGGTAAAATGCGTATGCATTATATTAAGTTATTACCAGGGGACAAGGTTAAACTTGAAATGAGCCCTTATGACTTATCCAAAGCTAGAATTACTTATAGATACTAAAGGCTATTAAAATGAAAGTAAGAGCATCAGTTAAAAAAAGAAGCGCAGAATGTATTATCGTGCGTAGAAAAGGTAGATTATACGTTATTAATAAAAAGAATCCTAGATTTAAACAAAGACAAGGATAATTATGGCAAGAATTGCAGGGGTAGATATACCTAAAAACAAAAGAGGAATTATTGCTTTAACATACATTTTCGGTATTGGAAAAAGCAGAGCTACTGAGATTTTAGAAAAAGCTCAAGTAAGCCAAGATAAGAAAGTATCTGATTGGAATGACGACGAAATTGGAGCAATCCGTGAAGCTGTTGGTTCATTCAAAATCGAAGGTGAGTTACGTTCTGAAATCCAATTAAACATCAAACGTTTAATGGATATCGGTTGTCAAAGAGGTATCCGTCATAGAGCTGGATTACCATTAAGAGGACAAAGAACTAAGAATAACTCGAGAACAAGAAAAGGTAAAAGAAAAACTGTTGCTAACAAGAAAAAAGCAACTAAATAATAAGTAAGTAATATGGCTAAGGCAACTACAAAAAAACGTAAAGTTATCGTTGAGTCTTCTGGAGAAGCGCATATTAACGCTACTTTTAATAACATCATCATTTCTTTAACAAACAAGAAAGGTGAAGTAATTTCTTGGTCTTCTGCAGGTAAAATGGGCTTTAGAGGTTCTAAAAAGAATACTCCTTATGCAGCTCAAATGGCAGCTGAAGATTGTGCAAAAGTAGCTCTTGAAGCTGGACTTAAAAAAGTAAAAGTTTACGTAAAAGGTCCTGGAAACGGAAGAGAATCTGCAATTAGATCAATTCACAATGGTGGAATTGAAGTTACTGAAATTATCGATGTAACTCCAATGCCTCACAATGGATGTCGTCCTCCTAAGAGAAGAAGAGTTTAATAATTATTAAGTATAACAAAGGTAGGAATTAGATTATCGAAGGAAAGACCTTAATTCATAATCCCTACCTTATTTTAAATTTTAGAAATGGCAAGATATACTGGTCCAAAAACAAAAATCGCCCGTAAATTCGGCGAAGCTATTTTCGGTGAAGATAGATCATTCGAAAAAAGAAATTACCCTCCAGGGCAACATGGTTTAGCTAAAAGAAGAGGTAAAAAATCTGAATACGCAGTTCAGTTAATGGAAAAACAAAAAGCTAAATATACTTATGGTATTTTAGAGCGTCAATTCAGAAACCTTTTTGAAAAAGCTTCTGCTGCTTCAGGTGTAACAGGTGAAATCCTTTTACAGTTATGTGAATCACGTTTAGATAATGTTGTTTACAGAATGGGTATTGCTCCATCTCGTAGAGGTGCTCGTCAGTTGGTTTCTCACAGACATATTACTGTGAATGGTGAAGTGGTTAATATTCCATCTTATCAATTAAAACCAGGTGACAAAGTTGCAGTTCGTGAAAAATCAAAATCTCTTGAGGCAATTGAGCGTTCTTTAGCTAATTCATCTACTGTTTATGAGTGGATTACTTGGAATAATGATACTAAAGAAGGTACTTTTGTTGCTGTACCTCAAAGACTTCAAATTCCTGAAAATATTAAAGAGCAACTAATCGTTGAGTTGTATAACAAATAATAGACATTAGTCGAAATATGGCAATATTTAATTTTCAAAAGCCCGATAAAGTTATCATGATCGATTCTACGGATTTCGAAGGTAAATTTGAATTTAGACCTTTGGAACCTGGTTATGGATTGACTGTTGGTAACGCACTAAGAAGAGTTTTACTTTCTTCACTTGAAGGTTTTGCTATTACTTCTGTAAAAATTGATGGTGTTGAACATGAATTTTCAACCATCGCTGGAGTAGTAGAGGATGTAACAGAAATTATCTTAAACTTAAAACAAGTACGTTTTAAACGTCAGATAGAAGATATAGATAATGAATCTGTTTCGATTTCTTTATCTGGAAAAGATCAAATTACTGCTGGAGATTTCCAAAAATTTATTTCAGGTTTTCAAGTTTTAAATCCGGAATTAGTAATTTGTAATCTAGATAATAAAACTAATATCAATTTGGAACTTACTATCGAAAAAGGTAGAGGTTATGTTCCTGCAGAGGAAAACAAACCTAAAGATGCACCGATTGGCTTAATTGCAATCGATTCAATCTACACTCCAATCAAAAATGTGAAGTATAGCATAGAAAATACACGTGTAGAGCAACGTACTGACTACGAAAAACTTTTGCTTGAAATCAAAACAGATGGTTCGATCCACCCAGAAAGAGCTTTACAAGAAGCAGCGCATATCTTGATACAGCACTTCTTGAAGTTTACGGACGAAAACATGGTATTTGATACCAAAAAAGATGACGAAGATAATATTGTTGATGAAGAATTCTTGCATATGCGTAAGCTATTGAAAACTTCTCTTCAAGACCTTGACTTGTCGGTTCGTGCGTACAACTGTTTGAAATCTGCCGATATTCGTACATTAGGCGACCTAGCAAGACTAGAAGTTGCTGACATGATGAAATTCCGCAATTTCGGTAAAAAATCATTGACTGAGTTAGAGCAATTAGTAGCTGATAAAGGTTTGCATTTCGGAATGGACGTGCAAAAGTATAAATTAGACGAAGATTGATATTGATTCTTTCCCCTCCTTATGCAAACCATAGCGGAGGGGAATTTTTTGTATAATCGAAACCGCAGTATTCGAATAAAACAATTATTAATCGTAATAGGTGGGATACCCAAGACTGCGTAGGATATTCTGACCGTTACTTACGAAATTTATTACAATGAGACACGGTAACAAAACCAATCATTTAGGTAGAACACATTCGCACAGAGATGCGTTATTGAAAAACTTAGCTATTTCTTTAATTCAGTACAAACGTATTGAAACTACTTTGGCTAAAGCTAAAGAATTGCGTAAATATGTTGAGCCTTTGATTACGAAATCAAAAAATGACAGCACTCACTCTCGTAGAACAGTGTTTGCTTACCTACAAGACAAAGAAGCTATCAAAACATTATTTGGTGAGATTGCTGAGAAAGTAGCTAACCGTAACGGTGGTTATACTCGTATCATCAAATTAGGTACACGTTTTGGTGATAACGCTGAAGTTGCCTTGATTGAATTGGTTGATTATAACGAAGCATTATTGACTTCGGCAGAAGAAAAAACTACGAAGACTCGTCGTAGCCGTCGTGGTGGTAAGAAAGCTGAAGGTACTGCTGCTGTTG
>NZ_JAGKWP010000023.1 GCF_021151785.1 Flavobacterium sp. | reverse complement strand
TTTTTATTATAATTTTCATTCGTACTATTAAACAAATTATTAATTAAATTTGTAATTCTTATTTTGTACTTAACACCTCGAGAAGTGTTTTCTCTATCTATTGTACCTCCAAAAATACTTTTATTAAACTTAGAGTTAGTATTTACTGTTGCGTCAGCCGTAAAATCAATTAATGGGATTTGGTTCGTTGCATCAAACAAATATAACCTTAAAGGTTCCTCTTTTTTATTGAGTTGATTCATAACGTTAGTGTCTATGTAAAACTCAATATACGCATCATTAATTAACCATTTTTTATTTTTATACAACTCCAATTGATCTGAAATATTATTACCGTTTGTGTCAGGACCAAATAAATCTATATAAACAACCGACCCTACCCCTCCTTTCAAATATAATCTCTCATTTTTTCCATAATTACTATTGGAACTGTTATTCTCAGGATTAAATATTCCATTATCTAAATAAGATTGTTTGAAATTATTATCTACTAAAGATATGGTTTGATTTCCTGAACTAATTCCCAAATTAAATGTTGCTGTTTTATCAGTAACCGAAGTACTACCGGTTGAGATAGATGAATAATCAATTGATAATTTAGCTTTAGAGAAATTCAACATTGCCATAGCTGCTTCTACTCCTGCTATAGCTTCAACTTTAAAATATAAACCTCTAAAATAATTTCTAAAATTATTATTATTAACCATATTGGCTAAGTTCAAATTAGCCGGATTAGTACCGTCAAAAAACTTCTTGTAAAAGAAATTCTTATTTAGCTTTAAATAAATACCTGGAGACAGCCTCTCCTTTACAACCCATGTAGTTGCATCTGATTGATTTGGCAATTCATTACCACTTTCATCTACATAAACATAGTTACCATTTACTGTGTTTTTCTTATAGATTTTTATTTCATTTTTATCAAAATAAAATTGATCATTTTGGGAAACATCTGTATCATCATTTAATCGGCTTCCATTATTTACAGAATTTCCATTACTATCACTCCCTTTTTTATTAGAATCAATTAGAGACCCCATATCGGAATAATACTTCTGAACATCTCCATTTGGTTCTGAACTCTGAAGGAAGTATCCATTCTCAAAAACACTCAGTTTAAATTTCTTAGAAGATAATTGATCTAAATTTGCATCAACATCATAATTATTACTAAATATAGAATCCAATTCATAAGTAGAATCTCCATTAGTATCTGTGACTTTATTACTTACGAAAAAAGGGACATACAAATAAACATCTCTAATTTGAACATTTGTCCCATAATCTGGATTCCCAACAGTCATTCCTACTTGAGTCACAAAACTAGCTGTAGTTATACCAAAAACATCATTTTTATAAATCCCTAATGAATTTACAGACAAATTATTTGTTTGCACTTCTCCTGTTGCTTTAGTATATGCCTTTATTTCAGCAAGCGAATCAATTTCATAATTAAAATGCTCATCACCAACTAAATCTGAACCAACTGAATTAAAATCCTTGTCACAAGAAACTACAACTAGTGAAAAAGCAAATAAAATTAACTTGAAATAATTTTTCATCTTTTATTCGAAAATTATAACATTTTTTTTTAGTATTCCCAAAAACAAAATGTAGATTATTACAAAACCTCTTTTTTAATGAAATCTAAATAGGCCTCCTTCAATTTATCTTTCGGGGTGAAAGGTAAAAAAGGTTTTTTAGATGTATGTATATAATTTGTTAAATCTTCTGATAAACTTGAAACAGGAATCATGATAGCGTCGGAATGATCAATTAATGATTTCATCATGTTTTCATATGAAGGCTCCTTAAACACCTCAATTGCTTCCATTGGCAAATTATCAAAAGCTAATTTATTTATTAATTCAAGATCCAAAAACCCCTCAAAAGACTGATTATAAATTGATGAAATAATCTTTGTATCACCAAAAATCCCTTCATTCTTATAATAATTTTTTAAGTAAATAGGTAACAAAGAAGCTAACCAACCATGAACATGAATTACATCAGGAACCCAATTCAGTTTTTTTATTGTTTCAACAACTCCTTTTGCAAAAAAAATAGCTCTCTCGTCATTGTCAGAATACAACACACCTTCTTCATCAGAAAAAGTTGCTTTTCTTTTAAAATAATCATCATTATCAATAAAATAAACTTGAATTCTTTCTTTTGGAATAGAAGCAACCTTAATAATTAGAGGCATATCCATGTCGTTCACAACAAGGTTCATCCCCGATAATCTAATTACTTCATGCAGTTGATGTCTTCTTTCATTTATATTACCATAACGCGGCATAAAAATTCGTATTTGCCCTCCTACTTCATTAATAATTTTAGGCAATTCATAAGATTGTAAAGACACCTCGTTTTCTGCCAAATAAGGCACCACTTCAGATGATACATACAATATCCTCTTGTCAGTCATAAATAAAAAATATTATTATTTGTATTTTTCGATGAGCAAAATTACAAAAAAATATGGACTTATTCACTAATAATAGTAAGTTTGCATTTCATTTCTGTTTCAACATGAGCATATTTACAAAAAAAACCGAATTAAAAACTTACCTTAATTCGCTTTCAAAGAGCAAAAAAATTGGCTTTGTCCCTACTATGGGTGCACTCCATCAAGGGCATTTATCTTTGCTCAGTGAATCATTAAAAAACAATGACTTAACCGTTTTAAGTATATTCGTAAATCCTACTCAATTTAATAATTCTGAAGATTTAGAAAAATACCCAAGAACCCTAGAAAAAGACATTGATTTAGTAAAAAAATTATCAAAAGATATCTTAATTTTCAGTCCAAGTATAGAAGAAATTTACGAAGGAAATACAATCTCTAATTCATACCATTATGATGGATTAGAAAACCAAATGGAAGGCAAACAAAGACCAGGACATTTTGATGGCGTAGGCACAATTTTGACTAAATTATTTACTATTATTCAACCCTATCAAGCATATTTTGGAGAAAAAGATTTTCAGCAATTACAAATCGTAAAAAAACTTGTAAAAAACTACGGCATTCCAGTAATAATTAATGGTTGTCCTATTCATCGAGAAACTAATGGATTAGCAATGAGTTCTAGGAATGAACGATTATCTAAAGAAGCACGAGAGGAAGCCGCTATTATTTTCAAAATTTTAAATGAAGCCAAAATATTTTTTCAAAACCATTCTTCAAAAGAAACTATAACTTTAGTTGAAAATGAATTCTCTAAGTATTCCAATTTTAAATTAGAATATTTTGAAATAGCTGATGAAGAAACGCTATCTCCTTGTATCACAAAAGAAGACAACAAAGAATACAGAGGATTTATTGCAGTCTTTATTGAAGATATTCGCTTGATTGATAATATTTCAATGAAATAATTATATCAAATATTTATAAGAATTAATTAACTTTGCCTCATGCAAATACAAGTAGTTAAATCAAAAATTCACAGAGTTTCTGTTACAGGTGCCGATTTAAATTATATCGGAAGTATTACTATTGATGAAGCGCTTATGGAAGCTGCTAATATCATAGAAGGAGAAAAAGTTCAAATTGTTAATGTTAACAATGGTGAACGATTGGAAACCTATGCAATTAAAGGACCTAAAAACACAGGAGAAATCACTTTAAACGGTCCCGCCGCAAGAAAAGTTCACCGAGGCGACATCATTATTATTATTTCTTATGGAATTTTGGATTTTGAAGAAGCAAAAACCTTCAAACCAACTTTAGTTTTTCCAAACGAAAAAGATAATTCTTTGACTTAATCGTGAAAGAAAATATAAAAAAAAGCATTAGTCTTATTATTCCCTTAATTTTAGGGTTAAGTATTATATATTATCAATATTCTACTCTAACTTCAAGCGAAATTAATAAAATAAAAGATTGTTTTGAAAAAGCTAACTACAATTACATTTATTTATCTCTTTTCGTTGCTTTATTTGGATATTGGTCTCGCGCATATCGATGGAAATATGCTTTGAATCATTTGGGATTCAAAACTAAATTTCATAACGATTTTTTTACTGTTTGTGTTTCTTATCTAGTTAATTTGACTATTCCTCGTTCAGGAGAAATTTCTAGAGCTGCTTTATTAAAAAAATACGAAAACGTTCCATTTGATAAAGGTTTTGGTACTATCGTAGCAGAAAGAATTGTAGACTTATTAGTATTTTTACTTTTTGTTGTTCTTGCTTTTTTTCTTCAATTTGACAAATTATATGATTTTCTTGCAAGTAAAATTTCACTTGGAAAAATATTGATACTTGGACTAACTTTTGTTATACTCGGAGTGATTTTTATTCTTATTTGGATTTATGCTGAATGGAAAATAATTCTAAAACTCAAAAAAAAATTAGCTGGGTTAATTGAAGGCATGCAAAGTATTTATAAAATGAAGGATCGATGGAAGTATTTATTCCACTCATTCTTCATCTGGTTTTCCTATCTAGTAATGTTTTATGTAACAATCTATGCGCTTCCTGAGACTACCAATTTAAATTTCGATGTAGTTGTTATGGGATTTATTTTTGGCACTCTAGCCGTTGGATTCACTAACGGTGGACTAGGTGCCTATCCTTTAGCGATAGCCATGATATTTTCACTATTTGGTGTACCTAAAGATATTGGAATAGCTTTCGGTTGGTTAACTTGGACTTCTCAAACAATTTTAACTATACTCTTAGGGCTTTGCTCTTATTTACTACTACCACTATTCAATAATAAACCAAAAAACTAAAAAATGAAATTCAACGTTTTTATTTTATTTTTTCTAACTACAAGTTTTCTATTCTCACAGAAAACAGATGAAAAAATATTTTCAAAAAAATTAAATGAAGAGCGAAGCTTTTCCATTATTACACCAGCCTCTTACGCTAATAATCCAGAAAAAAAATACCCATTACTAGTGCTTCTTGATGGAGAATATTTAACAGATCCTTTCAATGGCATATTAAAATATGGTAATTATTGGGATGATTTACCTGAAATGATTATTGTATCAATTAATCAAAACTATGGAGAAACTAGATTTAGAGATAGTGAATACGGGGAAGATGGGCTACCCGCAAAATCAGGTGCCAAATTTTTCGAATTCATTGGATTTGAATTACTCCCTTTTGTACAATCTAAATATAGAACACTTCCTTTTCGTATTATTGCAGGTCATGATACAACAGGTGGTTTTTTAAATTTTTATTTATATAAGGATGATCCAATATTTAACGCATTTATTTCGCTTTCACCAGAAATAGCTCCAATGATGGAAAACCGAATTACTGATAGGTTAGCTAAAATTCAAAAACCCGTGTTTTATTATTTAGCTACTTCAACTGCTGATTTGGAAGAAATTCAAGAAAACACGAAAAAAATAGATGATGTATTAAAAGAAACAAAAAACCCCAATTTGTCTTATAGATATGATGTTTTTAAAAACACATCTCATTACTCTTTAGTTGCAGAAGCCATTCCTAGTGCCTTTTATTTTATTTTTAATGGATATCAACCTATATCAAAACTGGAATTCAATGACAAAATTTTAAAATTAGAAAGCGGTTATGCACAATATCTAATTGATAAATATGAAAATATTGAGAAAAAAATTGGCTTAAAAGTGCAGCCTCGGTACACAGATTTCAAAGCAATTGAAGCTGCTATTTTAAAAAACAAAGCCTATTCAGAGCTAGAAATCCTAGCTAATTATGCTGACAAACAATATCCTAAAACCATGCTAGGAACCTATCAAAGAGGTTTATATTTTGAAAAAATTGGACAATTTAAAAGAGCTGCTAAAGAATATCAAAAAGGATTTACACAAAGTGAAGTGGGAGATTTAACTAAAGACTATATTCTCAAAAGAGCAGAAGCATTACAAGGAAAAAAAGACAAAGAAATAGAGGAATCAAAACCTACAGAAGAACCAAATCCTAAAACCGAATAATTTTTAGTACCAATGGCCAAACTCAAAACTTCTTTTTATTGTCAAAATTGCGGAACTAATTTTTCAAAATGGTTAGGCCAATGTACGTCTTGTAAACAATGGAATACGATTGTTGAAGAAATCATTCAAAAAGAAGAAAAGCAAACGTGGAGAACACAAAACTCTGATACAAAAAAAGTTGCTAAGCCACTAAAAATAAATGAAATTAGCACTACCGAAGAAATACGAATGAATACTACTGATGAGGAATTAAATCGTGTTTTGGGTGGTGGTCTAGTTCCGGGTTCTTTAACATTACTTGGTGGTGAACCTGGAATTGGTAAAAGTACTTTGTTACTTCAAATATCGCTTAAACTTCCTTATAAAACATTATATGTATCTGGAGAGGAAAGTCAAAAACAAATTAAAATGCGTGCCGAACGAATCACGCATCAATCTGATACTTGTTTCATACTAACTGAAACAAAAACACAAAACATCTTCCGCCAAATAGAAGAAATTGAACCTGAAGTTGTTATTATTGACTCCATACAAACACTACAAACAGATTATATAGAATCTTCTGCTGGAAGTATATCACAAATAAGAGAATGTACCGCAGAACTAATTAAATTCGCTAAAGAAACTAATGTCCCTGTTATTTTAATTGGTCATATCACTAAGGATGGTACAATAGCAGGACCTAAAATTTTGGAACACATGGTTGACACGGTACTTCAATTTGAAGGAGATCGCAATCATGTATATCGCATATTGCGTTCATTGAAAAACCGATTTGGTTCTACTGCAGAATTAGGCATCTATGAAATGCAAGGTTCTGGTTTACGAGAAGTTTCTAATCCGTCTGAAATTTTAATTTCTAATAAAGAAAATTATCTTTCAGGTACTGCTATTGCCACAACTTTAGAAGGCATGCGTCCATTAATGATTGAAATTCAAGCTTTAGTTAGTACAGCAGTTTATGGAACACCTCAACGAAGCACTACTGGCTATAATTTGAAAAGATTAAACATGATTTTAGCCGTTTTAGAAAAACGAGCCGGATTTAGATTAGGCGCAAAAGATGTTTTCCTAAATATTACAGGAGGAATTACAGTAGACGATCCAGCCATAGATTTAGCAGTTGTTGCGGCTATTTTATCTTCTAATGAAGATATTACTATTGATAAAGATTTTTGTTTTGCTGGAGAAGTAGGATTAACTGGAGAAATTAGACCCGTAAACCGTGTAGATCAACGAATACAAGAAGCAGAAAAATTAGGGTTTTCTACTATTTTTGTTTCTAAATTCAATAAAATCAATCCAAAAGATTTTAAAATTGATATACGTTTAATAGCCAAAGTTGAAGATTTAGTTCAAGAATTATTTGGATAATGGAATCAAAAGAAACCTTTCTTCAACTTATTAAAAATTATCATGAAACAGGTCAAACAATAAAAGCCGCATTATTGCTTATTGATAAATTTGAACTAAATCAACCTAATTTCGGCGGTATTTTATTAAGGGAAAAAGCTGATCCAAGCTATATTCTGTTTACGGCAGAAGGAAAAATTGGCGAACCTATTTTTATTCGAATACCAGAAAATACATTTGAGTTTCCATTGGAATTAATGGTTAATTTATTGGCTCACGAAATGGTACATGTTATTCAAAAATCAAAAGCATTAAGCATTGAAATTAGAGAAGAACGAGAATGACAAGCTTATTACGAAATGTGCTTTCATAAAATTTTTCCAAAAGTCCCAAATGCATCAAAAAAGCATAGACTTTTCTTTGCAAACAAAGCTTTAGAATATTATAACAGAATGCCTAAGGGAGGTGTTTTACAACAAAAATACTCCAATCAAAAACTAGAAATTGAACAATTCATAGAAATGCTTTCTGTATAAGATATGAAAAAGAAAATTAAAATATTTAGTTTATTACTTTTATTACTATTCAGTATAAGTTTAGTTTTTGGATATCTATTTAGAAACGAAATTCTACATTATGCTTTAGGTAAAATTCAAAAAAAATTAGAAACAAAGTACAACTGCATGCTCACATTTAGTAAAGCAGAATTACTTGGCCTGTCGGGCGTTGAATTGCAAAATATTTATCTCATTCCTAAACAAGCAGATACCTTACTGGCAGTTCAAGCGATTAAAACTAAAATTAATCCTTTTGGAATTATTCTAGGCACAATACAAATCAAAAATTTAGAAATGCATCATGGATATATTCAATTAGTTAAAAATGAAAAAGGAAGAAATTTCGATAATTTTTTAAAAAAAGACACCCTTTCTTCTGGTTCATCACAAAATAATTATGCCAAAAAAGCATACCAATTGATTACAAAATTGCTTAATCTGGTTCCAACGGATATGCATCTAAATAACTTGGCACTGAAAATAAACGATAATGGTAAAAAAATCGTTTTTACCATGCAAGAATTAAAATTAACTGATAAAAAATTAAAATCTAAAATAGAAGTCAAAGAAGATCTGTTAAAACAAAAATGGAACCTAGAAGGAACAGCAGACCCTAGGGAAATGAATGCTAATTTACGTTTTCACAGCGTGGATAAATCTAACATTGTTGTTCCTTATCTAGCTTCACGATTAGGCTTACAATCCCATTTTAAATCCATTCAGTTAGAAATTAAAAATATCGATTTTAGCAATAGTGAAATGCATTTTGAAGGCAAAGCTTCTATTACAAATTTAACTCTAAACCATCCCAAAATTGCTTGTAAAGATGTTAGTATTGAAAATGCAGCGTTCAACTATAATTTTTTAATAGGAGAAAAATACATTGCATTGGATAGCACATCTTCAATACTACTGAATAAATTAAAAATTCAACCCTTTGCATCCTATAGCACAGAAAAAGACACTATTTATAAGTTAAGAATTAAAATTCCCGAAACTCAAGCACAAAACTTTATTTCATCTCTTCCAAAAGGCTTATTTAGACATTTTGAAGGTATGGAAGCCATAGGTAGTTTTAACTATGCATTATATTTAGAATACAACAAAAACCAACCTGAAGCCTTAGTTTTTGATAGTCAATTTCATAAAAACAAGCTACAAATTATTAAATATGGTGAGGCTGACTTAGAAAAACTAAATAGAGAATTTACCTATCGTGCGGTTGAAAATGGTATACTGCAACGACCTATTTTAATTGGTGCATCTAATCCTTTTTTTACCGCTTATGAAAATTTACCTATTCTTCTAAAAAACGCTGTTCTAACCAGTGAAGACCCTTCATTTATGAAGCATCGAGGTTTTATTACAGAAGCATTTAAACAATCAATTATTAAAAACATACGAACAAAAAAATTTGCTCGTGGAGCCAGTACCATAAGCATGCAATTAGTCAAAAATGTATTTCTCACTCGAGAAAAAACACTCTCGCGTAAATTAGAAGAAATTGTTTTGGTGTACATACTAGAAAACAATCGAATTGCTTCTAAGGAACGTATGTTAGAAGTTTATTTCAACATTATCGAATGGGGACCAAATGTGTATGGAATTGGAGAAGCGGCTTCTTTTTATTTTCAAAAAAGACCACAAGAGTTGAACTTAAATGAATGTTTGTTCCTAGCTTCTATTGTACCAAAACCAAAAAAATTCATGTGGCAGTTTGATATTAATGGAAATCAAAAAGAGTATGTAGTTAAAAACCAAAACTTCATTAAGAACATAATGCTTAAGCGAGGGCTTTTAACCGAAATGGATACCATTAATCAACATTTACCAATACAAATTAAGGGAATGGCACGTTCTTTTTTAAAAATTAAACCAACCGAAAAGGACACACTTCAAGAAATTGATGATATCGAGTTTTAATTTTTTTTAATTCCTTTCCAACCTTTTATTTAAATTAGTAATCTATATAAGAAACAAGTAAATAATATAGATTATGAAAAAAAATATTGTATTTTTCACAGTACTAATTACAAGTATAGCTTTTGGTCAAAAACCATTTTTTTCATCTGCTAAAACTAAAGCAGCTACGGTTTATTTTAGTGGTGCAGAAATGGTGCAAACTACAACAGTAAATTTACCACTAGGTACACATGAAATAGTAATTAAAAATGTAGCCGATCAATTAAATGAAAATACCATTCAAATTGGTGCGCCAAGTACATTAACTATTCTATCCATTCAGTTTACCCAGAACTATATTTCAGAATATGAAATAGATGAAAACAATCCTAACATTAGAAAAGTTCGTGACAGCATTGAAATACTTCAAAAATCAAAATTACGTTTAACAAACGAGCGCACTTCACATTCAAAAACCATTGAATTATTGGACAAAAACCAACAAGTAGCCGGGCAAAATTCGAGTATAAATGTTGCTGAATTAATGAAATTGGTAGAGTATTACAACACCAAACGCACCCAATTAAACAATGCCATGAATGAGTTATCCGACAAAGAAGCTAATCTTCAAAAAAAAATTGACTTATTAAATAAAAAACTTGAAATCAATACCGAAAAAGAAGAAAAAGCTTCTAAAGGGAAACTAGTGTTACAAGTGATGAATGAATTGGCTGGAAATGTAAATTTAGACATAAGTTATATTACAAACAATGCTTCTTGGCAACCATTTTATGACTTAAGAACAGAAAACACTAATACTCCAATAAGTTTATTATACAAAGGAAAAGTAATGCAAAACACAGGGGTGGATTGGAAAAAAGTAAAATTGGCTTTGTCTAACGGCAATCCTAATCAAAGTAATACTGCCCCTATTTTAAGTGCTTGGTTTTTACGATACGGCTATCCAAATCAACAGTATTATCAAAATGCGCCAATGAGTAATTCTATACAAGCTTTAAGCGGAAGAGTAGCTGGATTGCAAATAAATGAGAATAAAGATTTTGAATCAAGAGTTGTAATAAGAGGTAATAGAAGTATTACTGAAGATGATAATGCTTTAGTTGTAATAGATGGACAAATTTCAAATCAATCAGTCCTATCACAATTATCTCCAGAAGTTATAAAATCTGTTAATATATTAAAAGAAGCACAAGCAACGTCAATTTATGGTTCACTGGGAGTTAATGGAGTTATTGTTGTCACCACAAAAGACATGAATGACTACACCTCTATTGTTGAAAACCAACTCAACATTACCTTTGAAATTGATATTCCTTATGATATTTTATCGAATGGAAAAATGCACAGTGTAGCCTTAAAAGATTTGAAATTACCTGCAAGCTATAAATATTATGCGGTTCCAAAAATGGAAAAAGAAGCCTTTTTATTAGCGGAATTAAGTGATTATGGCAAATACAATCTTTTACCAGGTGAAGCAAACATCATTTTTGAAGGCATGAGTGTAGGGAAAACCTATATCAATCCGAATCAAACACAAGACACCTTGAACTTGAGTATGGGTAGAGATAAAAAAATTGCCATAAAAAGAGAAAAAGTAATTGATAAATCGGGTACCAAATTCTTATCCACATATAAAGAACAAACGTTTACGTATGACATAACTGTAAGAAACAACAAAAAAGAGGAAATTCAAATGTTATTAAAAGACCAATTCCCATTGAGTACAGATAAAGACATCACGATTGAATATTTAGACAAAGACGGGGCCAAACACAATGAAGAAACGGGGGTATTAACTTGGGAAATCAAACTTAAACCTAATGAAACCAAAAAATACAGAATTAGTTACCGAGTAAAACACCCTAAAGACAAAGTCATAGGAAATCTTTAAGAGGTCTTTTTAGACTAAGTTTTGGGACTCAATAGGAAATTGAATATAAAACTAAACCCGACAGGTTTCTTAATCCTGTCGGGTTTTTAAATTTTAAACTAAAACCTACGACTGCCCTCTAAATTAAGGTGCCGGATTTGGAATCATCTCTTGTATTTTATTAATTTCGTTAAGTACCTCATCTGTTAATAGCACCTCAAAAGCATTGATATTTTCTTCTAACTGATCAATTGAAGTAGCGCCAATTATTGTCGACGAAACAAACGATTGATGATTAACAAATGCAATAGCTAATTCGGTTAAAGTGAGCCCTATTGATTCAGCCAAATCTTTGTATAATTTAGTAGCCTTAAAACAGTTATCATTGGTATAACGTACAAAATTTTTAAACAACGTCATACGGGCATTTTCTGGATAGCCATTTAAATATTTCCCTGTTAAAAAACCAAAACCTAAAGGCGAATATGCTAACAGTCCTACTTCCTCACGCATGCATATTTCTGAAAGTCCTACTTCAAATAATCGATTTAATAAGGAATACGGATTTTGAATAGTCGCAATTCTTGGTAATCCCTGTTTTTCACTTTCGTTTAAAAACTTCATAACCCCCCAAGGATTTTCATTAGATACTCCAATGTGTTTAATTTTTCCTTCTTTAATTAAACCGTCAAACACCTGTAAAACTTCTGCAATATTTTCTTTCCAAGTAGTATCAATTTTTTCTAAACCTCTTTTTTGAAACATATTCATAATACGTTCTGGCCAATGTAATTGGTACAAATCGATGGTGTCAATTTGCAATTGCTTCAAACTTAACTCAACAGCTTCTGTTAAACTTTTCTTTGAAAAATCTAACGGTTGACGAATATAATCTAATCCACGATTGGGTCCAGCAATTTTTGTTGCAATAACTACTTCATCCCTTTTATGTTTGTTTTTAGCTAACCATGAACCTATATAACGTTCTGTACTACCAAAAATCTGTTCATTTCCACCAATAGGATACATCTCAGCTGTATCAATAAAATTAATGCCGCGCTCAAAAGCATAATCCAATTGATTGTGGGCTTCAGCTTCGGTATTTTGATTACCAAAAGTCATCGTACCAAGACAAATTTCACTTACTCTTAGCTCAGTATGAGGTAAAGTTATGTATTTCATCGCTTTTTTTTAGCAAAAATACAAACATAAAAACTATTTCAATTCATTATTTTGTTTAAAAACTTTATAGTAATTTTACAAAAATATCTAAACATGAAAGTTTTAGTTTTAGAAGATGATTTGGTTTTGTCCAATGAAATAGTCACCTACCTGAAATCAATGAATATGGAGTGTGATGCTGTTTTTGATGGTGAATTATTCTTTAGACAAATCAACAATACTACTTATGATTTGTATATTCTAGATATTAACGTACCCAAACTAAATGGCTTAGATGTTTGTAAAAAAGTACGTGAAACAGATAAAAATACCCCTATTTTGATACTCTCTGCTTATAGAGAAATTCAAGACAAATTAGATGCTTTTACCTTTGGTGCTGACGATTATTTAGTCAAACCCTTTCACTTTGATGAGTTATATGTACGTTTACTGTCTCTAAACAGAAGAAGTACTATGAAACAAGAAGACCATCAAATTATCAAAATCAAAGACTTAGAAATTGATTTGGACGAATCTAAAGTAAAACGAAATCAAGAAGTTATTGAGCTAACCCCAAAAGAATTTCAATTATTGGTTATTTTAGCGAAAGCCAAGGGTAGAACACTTTCCAAAAACGCTATTGCCGAACAAATTTGGGACGTGCATTTTGAAAGTAACCTAAACACTATTGAAGTATATATCAACTTCTTGAGGAAAAAAATTGATAAAAATTTTGAAGAAAAATTAATACTAACCCGACCAGGTTTTGGGTATTACATTAACATTGAATAATGACCTTAAAGAGAAAAGTAGCTATTAACATTTCCCTAGCTTTTTCCTTATTGTTTGGATTAGCTGCTACTTTTGTATACTTGCGATTTACAGACTTTAGAAAAGCTGAATTTGAAGAAAAATTAGAAAATAAAGCATATAATACCGCTAAATTAGTAGATGAAATTAAGCGAATTGATAATGTTGCTCTTCAAATTTTAGACCGAAAAACCCTTAATAAAATTAACAATGAAAAAATTCTAGTCTTTGATCATAATTATCAATTAATTTACACTAGTATTGATGATGCTAAAATTAATTGGACTAAAAATGATTTATTACAGCTCAATAAAAAAAGAACCTTTTTTAGAACTATTGATGATAAAGAACTTCTAGGCATCCGATTCGATTTTAGTAAAAATGACCGCTATTATGTCTTAATCCTTGGGCAAGATAAATATGGGATTTCCAAAATGAATTTCTTAATGGTTTCATTAATTGTTTCGTTTGTTATTAGTATATTATTCATATGGACATTCACCTATTTCTTGATTAAAAAATCCTTACAACCATTAGATGATTTTCAAGAAAAAATTACCACAATTTCTGCTAACCAACTAAATTTAAAATTACCTGAGAGCAATACCAACAATGAAATTGATTTACTAACGAGAGCGTTCAATAACATGCTTGACCGTTTAGAAAAATCGTTTAGTATGCAAAAAGAATTCACTTCAAATGCTTCGCACGAATTATACACTCCATTAACTCGAATCGCTCTTCAAATTGAAAATTTAATGACAAAAGAAGAACATTCTGAGGGAACCAAAAAATACTTAAAAAACATCAATAATGATATTCATCAAGTTGCCGATTTAATTAATGCTTTATTACTTTTAGCAAGAGTTGAAAAAACTGAAATCAATAAAAACTTTAAACCTATAAGAATAGACGATATCATTTTAAAAGCTAATGAATTAACCGCAAAAAATTATCCAGAATTGATTGTACACTTTGAGATTATTGACCATACTGATATGGACAATCCTCTTGAAATTAACGGAAATCAAGCTTTATTAGTCATTGTATTTACAAACTTAATTAAAAATGGTTTTTTATACTCGGAAGACAAAAAAGTAAACATTACAATCCATCAAAAATCGGTTACTGAATTAGCCGTTTCTATTGAAAATAATGGTTCTTCCATACCCATTGACGATCAATCTAAAATATTTGATTCTTTTGTTCGAGGAAAAAATGCAACAAATACACAAGGCAGTGGTATCGGACTTAGGATTGTAAAAAAAATCTTAGAATACCACAATGCTCAAATCACTTATAAATACAGTAATCAAACCAATATTTTCACCATAAATTTCTCAATTTAAGTTTTTTTTAAGGTGTTTTTAAAGTGCATTTAAGTTCATCAATTGAACTTTGTACCTATAATTTATTTCCTATGAAAGCTAAATTAATCGGTCTCTTTACATGCGCCTTTTTTGTCCAAATCTTCGCCCAAAACAAACTTTCTATTACGGAAAGTGAGTCCTTATTTTTAAAAAACAATTTATACCTACTTGCAAATCATTACAATATAGACATTAGTGAAGCACAAATTTTACAAGCTAAAATTTGGGATAACCCTCAATTTGGATTAGAAGTCAATGCTTGGGCTCCAAATAACGAACAAAAATTTTTCAATGTAAACCAACAAGGCCAAAAATCAGCATATATCCAACAACTGATTCATATTGGAGGACAAAGAAAAAATGCTATTGAACTAGCCAAATCTAATGCTAAATTAGCTAATTATGATTTTGAAATCTTACTACGAGAATTAAAATTTCAATTGCGTCAAAGTTATTTTGAAATCTATTTTGATACCAAATCTGTTCAAGAATTAGATAAGCAATTAATCAATATAAAATCGGTAGTAAATGCCTATTCTGAACAAAACAAAAAAGGGAATATCTCATTAAAAGATTTGGTTCGATTACAAAATCTTCAATTAAATCTTCAAAAAAATAGAACGGAAATAATCAATAACATTAATGAGAACAAGAAGTCACTTAACTTGTTATTAGGTTATTCAGGTCAAGAAAACCTAGTGCTTGAGCCGTCATTAGATGAGATAAAAACCTATGAAAAAGAAGTGTTTGGCGACCTTACTAACTTACAAAAAGCAGCATTAGAGAATAGACCCGATTTCAAAAAAGCGACTACACAAATTGAAAATGCCTCTATCAATTTAAAACTACAAAAATCATTAGCTATTCCTGATTTAACATTAGGAGCAAGCTATGATCAAAGAGGAGGGGCTTTTAACAATCAGACTAACTTAACTTTAGCTTTTCCTCTACCGCTTTGGAACAAAAATAAAGGCAATATTAAATCCGCAAAATTTGAGGTAGATCAGGCAGAACAACAAAAAGAAATTGTAACACTTGAAGTAAAAAATGAAGTAAAATTAGCTTTAGATAAATTTCAAGAACAAAAAACAAACTTTCAAATTACTAAAACAGAAATTCCTTCTAATCTTGATACTGTTTACCAAGGAGTATATAACAACTTTATTAAACGAAATATATCTTTATTAGAGTTTACAGATTTTCTAGAAAGCTACAATGAAAGTATGATTTCTATTAACAACATTAAAAAAGCCTATTTAAAAACTTGCGAAGAATTAAATTATACAACCGCGTCTAAAATTTTCTAACAAACCTCATCATGATAAATAAAATCACAAAATACGGATTGCTAATTTTGATCTCTTTCGGATTTCAAAATTGTAAAAAAGAAGAATCAGAACCTGTGGAAAAAGGTTTTGAAATTACTGAAACCATGTTTAAAACAACCACGTTTGCTACAGCAAAAATAGAACCATTGAAAAATGAAATTAAATTTTTTGGAAAAATTTCAGCCGATAAAAACAAATTGATTGAAGTATTCCCGATGGTAGGTGGAAAGGTTGAAAAAGTCTATGTAGAATTAGGTGATTATGTGCAAAAAGGACAAGTTTTAGCTACCATTAGAAGCACAGAAGCTGCAGGTTATGAAAAAGATTATGAAGATGCCCTTGGAGAAGTTAAAGTGGCTGAAAATAATTTGAAGGTAGCAAAAGAAATGTTTGATGGTAAATTAAACACCGAGCGAGATGTGCTTTTAGCAAAAAATGAACTTAACATTGCAAAATCACAATTAAATCGAATTAAACAAACTTATAAAATTATCAATATAAAACCTGGATCTATTTATCAGGTTGTAGCTCCAATAAGTGGTTATATTATTCAGAAAAATATCAATCAAGATATGCAATTAAGAAGTGATCGAAGCGATAATATTTTTGATGTAGCAGACACAAAAGATGTTTGGGCCATAGCAAATGTGAATGAAAGTGATATCAACCTAGTTGCCCTTGGAATGGATGCCACTGTTTCTACTCTTTCTAACCAAGATAAAGTTTTCAAAGGAAAAATAGATAAAATTTTCCGAATAATAGATCCTGAAACAAATGCAATGAATGTAAGAATTGTACTTGACAATCCTAATTCATTATTGGTTCCAGATAGTAAAGCTACTATTGCGGTTTCCTATACAGAAAACAAATCCATGTTAGCTATTCCTTCTAATGCCATTGTTTTTGATAATAATAAAAACTTTGTAATGGTATATAAAGATAAAAAACACATTGAAACTAGACCTGTTGAGGTATATCGTCAACTAAAAGAAGTAGCCTATATTACTTCTGGATTAAAAGAAGGTGAAAAAGTGATTACCCACAATCAGTTGTTATTTTATGATGCCTTAAATGATTAAAAATGAAAAAGGAAATAATCATTATCGGACTGCTAGTAATTCAATTTGCAAAAGGACAAAATAAAGATTCTTTAGCAGTGGAACGATTTACTATTCATGGACAAAGTACGATCATTCAACAAAAAAAAGCTGGATTCAATGCTCCTTATTCAGGCGATAATAGTTTATTACCTTCTGCTGAAAGTAAAACCTCTATCACTTCTACTCTTTTCATTGGAGCAAAACTCTGGAAGAATGCTAGTTTTTTCGTAAACCCAGAAATAGCTGGTGGATCTGGATTAAGCGAAGCTCTTGGAATAGCCGCGGCAACAAATGGTGAAACGTTCCGAATAGGAGATCCTGCACCTAAAATTTATTTGGCGCGAATGTTCTTTAGACAAATATTCTCTTTAAGTGATAGCCAAACCTCAAGTAAAGATAAATATTTCCACAACCATAGCGACTTTAATCAATTGGCCGATTTTGAACCTCAAAAATATTTTTCAATCACCGTAGGGAAAGTTAGTATTTCCGATTACTTTGATGACAATTCATATAGTCATGATCCTCGAACACAGTTTATGAGTTGGGGACTAATGGGAAATGGGGCTTGGGATTATCCTGCTAACACTCGAGGTTATACCCCAAGTATTATATTAGAATTGATTACACCAAAACATGAATTAAGATATGGATACTCCCTAGTTCCTCAAGTAGCCAACGGAAATTCAATGGATTGGAAAATAGGAAAAACAGGAGCTCATACGCTTGAATATACAAGAAAATACAATGTTAGTAAAAGAAGTGGTGCTGTTAGATTCCTTACATTCTATAATCTAGCTAATATGGGAAATTATGCTACAGCTATCATACAACAACCCGTAAATCCAAATATTGAAAACACAAGAAGCTACTCAAATCATAAATATGGATTTGGAATAAATGTCGAACAAGAGTTGACAAATGAATTAGGCTTTTTTGGAAGATGTAGTTGGAACGATGGAAAAAACGAAACCTGGCATTTTACTGAAATTGACAGAAGCTTAAGTTTAGGATTTCAACTTTCAGGAAACCAATGGCATAGAAAAGAAGATAAAATTGGACTGGCTCATGTGATATCAGGACTTTCTAAAGAGCATAGAGACTACTTAAAAAATGGCGGTAAAGGATTTATTCTAGGAGATGGCAACTTAAATTACGCTCCAGAACAGCTAACCGAGTTTTACTATGCAGCGCAATTAACGCCTAATATTTTCATTACAGGAACTTACCAACTTGTAATTAATCCAGGTTATAATACGGATAGAAATGGACCTGTACATGTGTTCTCCATTAGAAGTCATTTTAGATTTTAACAACCTACAACAGTTAAAAACTACAACTTGGAAATTAAATTAAAATTGTAAGAATTAAATTTTATACACATGAATAAATTCATTCGAAATATCATAGCTTTTTCACTTAAAAATAAAGCATTCACTTTTTTTTGGGTGGGAATTTTAACCATTTCAGGCTTTTTTGCCTTCAAAAATATGCCCATTGAAGCTTTTCCTGATGTAACCAATACCCAAATCATTATCATTACACAATGGAACGGAAGAAGTGCTGAGGAAGTAGAACGATTTGTTACTACTCCTATTGAACTTTCTATGACTTCTTTACAGAAAAAAACAAGTGTTCGAAGCACTTCCATGTTTGGTCTTTCTGTGATTAAAATCATTTTTGATGACGGAGTTGATGATGCTTTTGCCAGAAATCAGGTAAACAATCAATTAAGAAATGTTTCACTACCAGAAGATGTGGAACCCGAAGTGCAACCGCCCTATGGCCCAACTGGAGAAGTCTTACGTTATACGTTACAAAGTAAAACCAAAGATTCAAGAGAATTATTAACCATTCAAAATTGGGTAATAGACAAAGCGCTTCGCTCAGTTCCTGGCGTAGCTGATATTAATGCTTTTGGTGGGCAAACTAAAATTTTTGAAATAAGTGTTGATCCACGAAAACTTGAAAAATATAGTCTAACCCCGTCAGAAGTTTATGAGGCAGTAAACAAAAGTAACATGAACGTAGGTGGTGACATTATTGAAAAAAACAGTCAAGCCTATGTGGTCCGTGGAATTGGATTACTACAGTCCATACCTGATATTGAAAATATTATTATTTCTAAAAATGGTGAAAATCCCATACTCGTTAAAAATGTAGCTACTGTAGCTGAGGGATCTATGCCTCGTGTTGGACAAGCAGGTTTAAATAATAATCCAGATGTTGTTGAAGGTATTGTAGTAATGCGAAAAGGGGAAAACACTCCAATTGTTCTAGCCGCGGTTAAAGAAAAAATCAAAGAAATTAAAGCTACCATGATTCCTAAGGATGTTCAACTTGACATTTTCTATGATCGTGACAATCTAATGGAGTTTTGTACCCATACCGTGATGCACAATTTAGCTGAAGGAATTATATTGGTGACTTTAATGGTTTTCTTATTCATGGCTGATTGGAGAAGTACTGTTATTGTATCAATTATAATCCCATTAGCGTTACTATTCTCCTTCTTTTGTTTGAACTTAATGGGAATGAGTGCTAATTTACTTTCGCTTGGAGCTGTTGATTTTGGAATTATCATTGATGGAGCCGTCGTGATGGTGGAGGGACTATTTGTTATGCTAGATCATCGAGCCGCAAAAGAAGGCATGGATAAATTCAACAAACTAGCTAAAGGCGGATGGATTAAAAAAACGGGGACAGAGATGGGGAAAGCTATTTTCTTTTCTAAATTAATTATTATTACTGCTTTACTACCTATCTTTTCATTTCAAAAAGTAGAAGGTAAAATGTTCTCACCATTGGCTTATACCTTAGGTTTTGCATTACTTGGTGCGCTGTTATTCACCTTAACTTTAGTTCCTGTTTTATCTCATATTTTATTAAATAAAAATGTAAAAGAGAAGCATAATAAATTTGTTGATTTTTGGAATAGAATTGTTGAAAAGGGATTTGCTTTTACTTTCAAAAATAAGAAACTATCACTTTTAGTTTCTCTTAGTATATTGGTAATCACACTTTTTTCTTCAAAATTTTTAGGAACGGAATTTTTACCACCATTAAACGAAGGAGCTTTATGGGTTGAAGCTAAACTACCTATGAGTTCAAGTTTAGGGGAAACCGTTAAAATGGTTGAAGTCCTTAAAAAAGAAATTGCCTCATTCCCAGAAGTTAACGGCATTTTATCTCAAACAGGAAGAAGTAATGATGGAACTGACCCAAGTGGTTTCTATTATGTTCAGATGCAGGTTAACTTAAAACCGAAAGAAGAATGGTCTAGAAAAATATCAGTAGATGAATTAGTGGAGGAAATGGATCATAAATTGAAAAAATACCAAGGAATTGGATACAATTATTCCCAACCAATTATTGATAATGTTGCAGAAGCAGTTGCAGGTATAAATGCTTCTAATGCTGTAAAAATATATGGTCCCGATTTAGAAAAACTAAATCAACTTTCAAATGAAGTAATCAAACAAATTGAACATGTACCTGGAATTAAAGACGTTGGAATTCTAAGAAACATAGGTCAACCAGAAGTAAGTGTAGTGCTTAACAAAGAAAATATGGCCGAATATGGGGTCACCATTTCAGATGCACAAACGGTTCTTGAAATGGCTTTTGGTGGAAAAACAGCAACTCAAAAATATGAAGGCGATAGAAAATTTGATGTACGTATACGATACGATAAAGATTATCGAAAAAATATTGATGATTTGGCTAGTATAATGGTGCCAACATTAAATAAAACAAAAGTACCGTTAAAAGAAATTGCAGAAATTAAAACAATAACTGGCCCCGCATTCATTTACAGAGACAATTCAAAACGATTTATTGGTGTAAAATTCTCAGTACGTGATAGAGATTTAGGGAGTACTATAGCTGAAGCTCAAGCCAATGTTAAAAAACATATTAAATTACCTGACGGTTACAGCATAGGATGGACAGGAGAATTTGAAAATCAAGTTCGTGCCACAGATCGATTAGCACATGTGGTGCCTATTAGTATCGTTATGATATTTGTTTTACTATTCATTATGTTTGGAAACATTAAAGATTCTTTATTGGTTTTGGCTAATGTACCATTCGCTCTTATTGGAGGGATTTTAGCTTTACATGTAACGGGCATGAATTTCGGAATATCAGCAGGTGTTGGATTTATTGCTCTCTTTGGTATTTGTATCCAAAATGGAGTCATACTTATATCTGAATTTCATAAAAATATTAAATCAGGAATAGAGATTAACTTAGCTATTTTAGAGGCGGTAAAAGTTCGTACTAGACCAGTAGTTATGACTGCTCTAATGGCTACAATTGGTTTACTCCCGGCAGCAATTTCAACTGGAATTGGTTCAGAATCTCAAAAACCATTAGCTATTGTTATTATCGGAGGTTTAATTTCAGCAACGGTACTAACTTTACTAGTATTTCCAATTATTTTTTGGGTATTTAATCGCATAAAACACGAATCCATTACTTAATTTTCTTCATAGTTGAATTAAAAATGGTCTCTTATTTGTGAGACCATTTTTATTAAGTAAGAATTTTAATTTTCTGCAAACTTAGGTATATAATGTTGACTAAATAATTTACTCTCATAAAAGTCTATCAAATCAAAAACTAATTTAACATCATCACTATTTAAAAATAAATACTGAAATAACAAACGTATATCGACTTGATATAAATCACATAGTAACAAGTACTTCTCAAAATAGAATTTGTCAAATGTTTCTTCTAATGCTTCACACAATTCTTCTGAAACATCTAAAAACTGAGCCACAAATTCAATGCTCCAACCGTGTTGCTGTCTGATTTCTTGAAAATTTAATTCCATTGTAGTTAGATTTATTAATTGATAAGAAAAAAATTGTTTTTTAGGAAAACCATCAAAGGAATTTATTTTTCATAGCACAAAACAAATTCCTTTATTTGGTTAACCCTTTATGGAACACAACAAAATTCTATAATAATTGATATCGGAATTACGGTTTTAGGAACAAAATTTTACGGTTTTCATTTTTTTAAACAAAAAAAGCTCAGTAAAAACTGAGCTTTTTTTTGTTATGTATGAATTTATTTAAAATTACATTTCATTAAGTAACTTTGTTATTTCATCTAACTTAGGAGTTAAAATGATTTCAATTCTACGATTTTTAGCTTTTCCTTCTGCTGATTCATTACTCATCAACGGTGCATATTCACTTCTACCGGCAGCTGTAAGATTAGCTTTATTCACTTTTGGATGTGCTGTTAAAATAGTTACAATAGCAGTTGCTCTTTTTGTAGATAAATCCCAGTTATTTTCAATTCCTCCTGCTAAAGTGCCAGTAATTTTATCATTGTCTGTATGACCTTCAATTAGAACAGACAAATCTGGATTATCACCTAAAACTTTCGCCACTAAATCTACCGCTTTTTTTCCTTCCACACCTACTGTATAACTACCCGATTCAAATAACAATTTATTTTCCATTGAAACATAAACTTTTCCATCTTTTTCAGTTACTGTTAAACCTTTACCTTCAAAAGCTTTTAATGATTTTGTTAGTGTTTCTTTCAATTTTTTCATAGCAGCTTCTTTAGCAGCAATCAAATCTTCCAACTCTTTAAGTCGCTTTGCATTAGCTTCAAAATCTTTCTTAATTTTGTTAAATTTATCTTGCTCTGCAGCTAATGCTTTTTGTTTTGCTTCTAGTTCTGCTAACAACTCTCTATTCTTCTTAATATTAGCTTCAAGAGCATCATTACTGTCTTTTTCTAAAGCAGCATAAGAGGCTTTTAAATTATCTAAACTTTTTTTAGTAGTAGTATAATCAGACGATAATTTATCTCGCTCAGCCTTACATTTATCTAATTCGGCTTTAATTTTATCTAATTCAGATTGTAGACTGGCTTTATCTGTTTTTAAACCTTGATTTTCGTCAGCCAAAGCGTTACGCTCTTTTTTTAGTTCCGCAAATTTATTTTCTAAATCTTGGTATATTTTCTTAGACACACAAGAAGTAGTCATACTTAAAACTACTGCTGCAAGGGCAAATTTTCTAATCATATTTGTATTTTACTTTAATTTATTAGACGATATTTTTTAATAAACAGTTGCATTAATATTCAAATTCCACAACAACTGGACAATGGTCAGAATGTTTTGCTTCTGGCAATATTAAAGCACGTTTTATTTTGTCTTTCATCGGTTCAGAAGCCAAACAATAATCAATGCGCCACCCTTTATTATTATTTCTTGCGTTTGCTCTATAGCTCCACCAACTATAATGATGAGGTTCTTTATTCAAATGACGAAAAGTATCTATCATTCCGCTATTAATAAACTGATCTAACCAAGCACGCTCCTCAGGCAAAAAACCTGATATTTTAGCATTTCGAACAGGATCATGAATATCAATTGCTTGATGACAAATATTATAATCACCACAAACTACTAAATGAGGAATTTCTTTTCTCAATTCAGTTATATAATGATGAAAATCATCCATGTATTGAAATTTATGATCTAAACGTTCAACATTAGTGCCAGAAGGCAAATACAAACTCATTACTGAGAAGTGCTCAAAATCTGCACGTAGATTTCTACCCTCTTTATCCATATAATCAACACCTGTTCCGAAAACAACATTTTTAGGTTCATGCTTAGATAAAATAGCAACTCCGCTATATCCTTTCTTTTCGGCAGAAAAATAATATTGATATGGGTAACCTGCTGCTTCAATCTCTAGCTTAGGAATTTGATCTTCAGTTGCCTTTATTTCTTGTAAACAAATTACATCAGGATTTGCTTGCTGTAACCAATCTAAAAAACCTTTAGTAATGGCTGCTCGAATACCATTAACATTATAAGAGATAATCTTCATTTTTGAGAATTCAAATTTCTCAAATGTAAAAAAGTTTTCAATAATATTAAGCTATTTTAGGAAGTATTTTATAAATAACTAAGTATCAAAATCATTTTTTAAAAAGTACATAATTATTTGCTAATGTTTGACAAAAAAGACGTCAAATCCATAAGTTTTGCTATCTTTGTTTCTTGCGTAAAAAACAATACTAAATGGGATTAGTTACTGCTAAAGAAGTAGCCAAAGTTATCAATACGGACAAATACGGATTCTTGGGAACTTTCTCAGGTTGGTTATTGATGAAAATTCTGAAAATATCTACTTTAAATAAAATATACGATAGAAACAAGCATTTAAGCGACTTAGAATTCTTAAATGCCATTTTAGATGAGTTCCAAATTAGGTTTGAAATTCCTGAAGAAGACTTAAAAAGATTACCAAAAGAAGGACCTTACATAACAATATCCAATCACCCTCTTGGTGGAATTGATGGAATCTTACTACTAAAATTAATGTTAGAACGTGAGCCTAATTTTAAAATTATTGCCAACTTCTTACTTCATCGAATTGAGCCAATGAAACCATACATTATGCCTGTAAATCCTTTTGAAAATCACAAGGATAGCAAATCTAGTGTAGTTGGCATTAAAGAAACTCTACGCCATTTAGCAGACGGAAAACCTTTAGGTATCTTTCCAGCAGGTGAAGTTTCTACTTATAAAGATGGAGAATTAATCGTAGACAAACCCTGGGAAGAAGGTGCTTTAAAAATCATCAAAAAAGCCAATGTACCAGTTGTTCCAATTTATTTTCATGCGCAAAACAGTAAATTATTTTACACCCTCTCTAAGTTTAATGACACTTTGCGAACAGCAAAACTACCAAGTGAATTGTTAACTCAAAAAAACAGAGTAATTAAAGTTCGTATAGGCAAACCTATTTCAACAACAGAGCAAGCAGAATATAAAGAAATTAGTGAATTTGGTGAATTTCTTCGAAAGAAAACGTATATGCTTTCCAATGCATTTGAGGAAGAAAGCAAGCTCCAGTTACCAAAACTAAATACGGTAAAACCTCCAAAGCAAATTGTAAAACCTGCCAATCATGAGCAGATTTTAGAGGAAATAAAAGTATTAAAAGAAGATGATCATCGTTTATTACAAAGCAAAAACTATCAAGTTTTCTTAACCACAGCTGAAAAAATCCCGAATATCTTACACGAAATTGGTCGCTTAAGAGAAATTACTTTTAGAGCTGTAGGTGAAGGTACAAATGAAGCCATTGACTTAGACAAATATGACCAATATTACCACCATATGTTTTTATGGGACGATGAAGCACAAATTATTGCTGGGGCATATCGTATGGGATTAGGTAGTAAAATTTATAAGCAACACGGTATTGAAGGTTTTTATCTTCACGAATTATTTAGATTTGAACCTGAACTATACAGCATGATGAGCCAGTCTATAGAAATGGGTAGAGCGTTCATCATCTCAGAATACCAACAAAAACCTATGCCTCTTTTTTTATTGTGGAAAGGCATAGTTCATACTACTTTAAGATATCCAGAACACAAGTACTTAATTGGTGGTGTAAGTATAAGTAATCAGTTTTCAGAGTTTTCAAAATCGTTAATGATTGAATTCATGAAATCTCATTATTGGGATCCATTTGTTGCACAATATGTTCATCCGAAAAAAGAATTCAAAGTAAAATTAAAAGACGCCGATAAAGATTTCGTTTTTAATGAAACTGAGGCTGACTTAAATAAATTTGATAAAATCATTGATGAAGTTGAACCAGGCGATTTACGTTTACCTGTATTAATTAAGAAATACATTAAACAAAATGCTCGTGTGGTATCTTTTAATGTGGATCCCCTATTTAACAATTCGGTAGATGGTTTAATGTATATTAAAATTGCTGATTTACCCGAAAGCACTGTTAAACCAGTAATGGAAGAATTCCAAGCAGAATTAGAACGAAAACATAAAGGCTAATCAATTGATTAGCCTTCTTCTTTTTTACATTTTTTCTTTAAACTTTTCCCATTGTTCTTTAGTTAAAATGGGTTTTGATTTTATTTTTTTCCCCTTCAAATAGTTCAACATATATTTGGCTCTATCTGCAGATTCAGGATGTGTTGTAACCCAATACGTATATTGATGCATTTCGTTATCTAGTGATAAATCATACATGAAATCAGCAAACGGGCGCGGGTCAATTTCTGCATTAAGCATATATCTTACACTTTCCATATCAGCTTCTTTTTCCAAACTTCTATCATAAGCAGAAGAAGATAAGGTATGCAATACTTCCGCGATTTTACCTCCATTTGCCCCAGTTGCTAATGAAACTAACACAGAAAAACCAATTTCTTTAGAAAGTTTTTTCATGACATGATTTTTCTGAATATGTGCAATTTCATGACCTAAAACACCTAGAAGTGCTTGTTCATTTTTACTGGCTTTAATTAAACCTGAGTAAACCACTAAATGATTATCGGGCATAGCAAATGCATTCACTTCATCTTTATCAACTATATGTACTTTTAAACTATCACGTTCAATATCATTTGCTTTACAAAGTGGTAATAAAAGTGAATCAAGTGTGCTAACTAATGTATCTTCATAAATTACATCTTCCGATTTCTCAATTTCACTCCAAATGATGTCACCAATTTTATCTTCTGCAAATACTTTATTTTTTTCTACTTGAAAAAGGGTTAAAAAATCAATTTGTGATAATCCAAAAAAACACAAAAAGAAAGCCCCATAAACAACTAATCCTTTACTTAATATTTTCATTGCTTTGTATTGTTTTTGTTTTACAAATTAAATTGGTAATATCTCCAAAAAAGAAAAGTTCTGAATGTTGACCTTTTCTTGTTTTTGAAGCTAAAATAATGGTTGAAATAAATTCAATTAT
>NZ_JAGKWP010000179.1 GCF_021151785.1 Flavobacterium sp. | reverse complement strand
ACTAACATTAGCTAAAGAATTAGAAGAACTACCCAAATTACCATTCAACGAAACATCTCCAGTAATCGAAGCAGTACCCACACCATCAGATGATCCAAGTACATTACCAGTAACAGTTGATGCAGAAATCACAATCTCAGAACCTGAACCTAAATTAATTGATGTAGCATCCAAAGTGTTATTACCAACCGTTAACACAACGCCTGAATCAACGTTAACAGCATTCAATGAATTTTCTGAGCTACCAACGCTGTTTGATAGAGAGAAGTTTCCATTTACATTCAATGTACCTACGCCATCAGAAGAACCTAAAATAGTTCCCGAAACTGAACCAGTATTCAAATTCAAAATTGCGCCGCTATCTAAAGTTACGTTACCAGCCACAGAAGCAGAACCTGAGAATGTAGCAGTTGAATCGTTATCAACCGTCAAATCACCAGTTAAAGTTTTTCCTGAAGCAAGAGTTAAAGAAGCAGAACCTTCACCTTGGCCAACAGTTACAGTAGTCGCCGTAATAGATTCGCTGAAACTAACATCAGCACTATCGTTAATATTTACAGCAGCAACTCCATTAGTAGTACCAATTGTGCTAGTAATAGTATTGTCAGCCGTCAATAGAACCGTTCCTACTTTGGTATCAGAATCTGAACCATCAATCGCACCAGAAATAGAACCTGTGCCTAAACTTAAAGTTGAGCCGGAATTCAAGTTAACTGAGTTAGCATATATATCATTTGAGCCAACAGTTAAAGTTTTGCTAGCAGCAACATTGATAGCACTCAAAGCGCTATCTGATCTAGCAACGTCGTTCGTTAAAGTATAATCTTGGTTGAAGTTCACAGTACCATTTCCACTTCCCGAACCAAGAATAGTTCCAGAAACTGTACCAGAATTTATATCTAATGTACTACCACTATTCAAAGCGATATTTCCTGACACAGAGGCCGTTCCTGAAAGAGTAGCAGAAGCGTTGCTGTTAAGAGTCAAACTACCAGTTAAGGTGTTTCCAGAATCAAGTATGAAGGAAGCAAGTGCTCCACCTTCACCAACAGTTACAGTCGAAGCTGTAATATCACCATCAACCTCTAAAGTAGCTCCATTACTTACTGTAACAGAAGCCAAACTCTTAGTTGCACCGATATCACCGATTACAGTTGAAGTCCCGTAAGCATTCAAAGTACCGGTTAGATTTGCAGAACCGTCAATTGCAGCAGTAACAGTTGAAGAACCAAGAGCAAGAGTTGAACCACTATTTAACCTGATGGTGCTTGCGTCAATATCACTTGAACCAGTGCTTACAGTTTTGCCAGCGGCAACATTAATTCTATTAACGGAATAATCTGCACTACCGATATCACCAACTAATGTAGAGTTGTTATTCAAGTTAACGATACCAACACCATCCGAAGAACCAAGAATGCTTCCAGAAACTGAACCAGTGTTGATGTTGATAGTTGAGTAGTCGTTTAAAGTAACGTTACCAGTTAAAGTTGCACTGCCTGACAAGGTAATAACAGCGCTCTCTTCAAGAATAACATTACCGGTTAAGTTGTTGCCAGTCGTAACATTAATCGAACCAGAATTTCCTTCACCTATTGTAACAGTTCCAGCATTAACAGAAGAGTTGAAAGTGATATTAGCTAAGTCAGAAACATTAATTGCTGCCAAAGAGTTTGTAGCACCAATTGACTGAGTCATTGTTCTGGTTTCAGTAAAGTTTAATGTACCAGAGTTAGATGAGGAACCATTGATAAGGCCAGAAAAAGATCCGTCAGCAAGAGTTAATTCAGCACCGCTTGCAATATTAACGTTTGTAGCATCAACGCTATTTGAACCAACAGTTAGAGTTCCTGAATTTACGTTTACGGTATTAATTGTATGAGAACTGTTACCTAAGCTGTTTGATAAGCTGAAATCATCACCAAAATTTACTGTACCAATATTGTCTGATGAACCAAGGATAGTTCCTGAAACTGTACCAGAGTTTAGATTTAGTATAGAAGAGCTACTTAAGCTAATGTTACCAGCAACTGAAGCTGCACCTTCAAATGTAGCAGTTGAGTTATCTTTAACATTCAAACTACCGGTTAAATCATAACCTGAAGCTACAGTTAAAGAACCACCAGCACCGCCTTGGCCAACATCTACCGTAGTAGAATTAATATCACCATTAACAGATAACGATCCACCATCTTGAATCGTTAAT
>NZ_JAGKWP010000178.1 GCF_021151785.1 Flavobacterium sp. | reverse complement strand
GATACGCATACGACCTGTGCCGCCTTTGTTTACTACGAGTTATGATTATAAATACAACGGGAAAGAGTTGCAAGAAGAACTGGGGCTTAATATGTATGACTATGGAGCAAGGAATTACGACCCAAGTATTGGTAGATATTTTACTATTGATAATTTTTCAGAAGCATTTTACAATAATACCCCTTATCAATACACTGCAAATGACCCAGTAAAGTTTATTGATGTTAATGGAGATTATGGACGAACAAGATACAGGGTACAGATATAATACATTTAATAGAGCAACAACAACCTAAGAAAAAAAGTTATGAAACAATTATGCATATTATTAATTTTTATTTTGTCTAGTTGTGGAAACATAAAAACAACATATGTAAAAGGTGAGTTAGACCAAAATCATTATGGAGAAAAACAAATATTTGAAAAATTTAACGCAGGTTCAAATGATAAATCTGTTATAGTTCTAACAAGTGGATTTGAAAATGATTCGATTAGAATATTGAGTGGAAAAAATATTGTTTTTAAGGAATCTGTAACAACTAATGAAAGTACAGGTCTTGCAATATTTAATGTAATATCTAATGAAGAAAAAGCAGAAGTGGAAATTCTTACTGGTAATCTCGTTAAAATCTCATTAAAACAAAATGATTTGAAAAAATATAAACTTATTTACATTAGTAAAAGTGTCTTCAAAAAAGACAAATACAAATTAGAATATTCTAATAAGTGGAAACAATTTCGGTAATCCCCAGCTACCGCACGAATCCTTTCGTATGGTAATACAAAACCAGTAAGTACCAATCATAGATAGCTTACTGCTCGTAATGTAAATCCAAAACAACAATCCTAACCGTAAAAAAGTTAGGATTTTGTTTATAAAACATTAACTTTGACTTACGTTCTTACAAGAGTAAAAAAACATTATTATCCATTTAGTTTGAAGCATACGGGTTATCATTCAGATGAACAAATGTATGCTAAAGATGGTTTTTGATACGCATACGACCTGTGCCGCCTTTGTTTACTACGAGTTATGATTATAAATACAATGGAAAAGAGTACCAAGACGAGTTGGGGCTTAATATGTATGATTACGGTGCAAGAAATTATGATGCAAGTTTAGGTAGATGGATGAACATTGACCCGCAAGCTGAAAAATATTACAGTTACTCATCGTATAACTATACTCTTAATAGTCCTCTGTATTATGTCGACCCAAATGGTGAGGATGTTTATTTGCATTACTTTTTAAGAAATAATCACCATGGAGATAAAAAAGATCCAGATGCAGATAAAATGTTTTGGGCAGCTGCAATGACGAGAGCTGTTGATTTTATAAATAACGATGAAGGTGGTAGTGATGATATTTTAGTAATGAGAGGTATCGACAGTATGAATGAGATTGAGGCAAATGTTGAAAGTGATGTTGCGGAGTATAGTGGAACATATGGTAAAACGGCAGAGTTTGGGCTGTGGTCTCATAGTGGTATAGATGGACCTTTTAGAGAAGACGGAAAAGGAAATTATGACCAATTATCAGTTAAAGATTGGGGTAAAATAGATTTTAATTGGGCAAAAGGAGCAAATGCTATGTTTTATGGTTGTCGCTCTGGTTTCGATAAAGGAGAATGGAGTGAAGCAGGAAATAAGAAATCATTTGTTGAACAATTATCTAGTATGTCTAATATGCAAGATGTTAAATTGTGGGGACAAACACAACGCTCTTGGCCTTCTCCGTTTACTGATACACGAGTATATACCGAAAATATAGGTGCAGGAAAACACAGCGTTCCAACATATATGGTTGGTAGTAAAATAGGTATTACAAGTTTTAATACTGTTTATTTAAGACAACCGACTTATGGCTATCCAATGTCAATATATCAAAATGGTAAACTAACGGGGTATTCACACCAACCAGGCACAAAAAGATAAGATGAAAAAAAAGATATTAATTTTTTGTATTATATTACTTTCTATTTTATTATTTGATAGATTGTTTTTCATGGAACATAGACTTCGAGGAATATGGGAATATAGCAACGGTAGTTATTTTGGAGACCCGATAGCTTATAATCAAGATTTTGTTTTAAATGAAAGTAAAATAAAATTTGTACGTAATAAGTCCGAAGAAAATCCTGTTTTAGAAAAAGAAATTTACTTGATAGGTTGTTATTTTAATATATTACTTATGTATGATAATGATTTAAATAAAACAGCATTTTATATCAAATTATAAATG
>NZ_JAGKWP010000177.1 GCF_021151785.1 Flavobacterium sp. | reverse complement strand
TTATAGTATAAGTCAGTTATTTCTTTGTTTTCTTTAATTTGCGCAAAATATTCGTCTATCTTTTGATTGATTGACATGGCACTATGAAAACCTTTAAAATAACCAATACATTTTTTTTCCCAATTAAGTAATTCTAACATCAAAATTTCGTTTTCATTTTTACTATTGAGTTTTTTTGCTTTTTGTATTATACGTAAACATTCTTCATAAAGTCCTTTATAAAATAAAATTTCTACTGACTTGATAAGATTTTGAAGCTTTAAGCTTACTGTTTTTTCAAAATGAAATTCATTCAAGGCTCTTAAAATAAGTTTGTTTAAATAATTTAAGTCATAGGATATGTTTTTATCGGAAAAGTGATGTTCATTTATAGATTTTTTTAATAATTGTTCATCAATCTCATTATTACTATTGAATATATCAAAAAGCATTAGGTATTTATTCTGATTTCCAAAAATATTCTTGTTTACGAATAACTTAAAATAACGTTTTTCGTTCATAGATAATGAATCTATTATCTTTTTTGTTTCTTTAATAATCATATTGGGTTGTTTTCTGGAATACAAAAATACTCGTTTTTTTATGCAAATATTAATATGTGAATATATATTTTTGACCTATAAAAAATAATTTATTAAATAAAGTTAAAATATATCTATAATTTATTGATTTTCATTTTTTTATATTTTTAATTATCTAGGGGTAGATGGAGTAATCTTTTACTGCTCTATAGTTGTTTTATATATGAAATGTAAATAAATATTGATTTGTTAATAATTTAATAATCTAAATAATGCTATTTTTTGGTGGATTTTAAAGTTTTACAAGATATTGTGAAGTTTTTATGAATCAGATATCTGGAAATTTAGTGTATTTAAAACTATACATATGAACAATAAGAACATGAATTCTATTAATATGAAATTTAAAATTCCTTTTTTACATTTATTTACTATTCTGCTAATAAATTTGAGTTTTTCACAAATTACTATTAACAACTCGTTATATACTCCTTCTCAATTAGTTAATGGTGTTTTGGTTCCCAGTGGTAGTGGAACAGTTATTTCAAATGTTCAATTTTCAGGTGTTTACAACAATTCAGGTAGATATCAATTAGGTTATTTCTCCACCGCAGGTTCAACCTTAACACAGATGGGGTTTACTAGTGGACTAGTTTTATCCTCAGGAAATACGACTACAATACCTTTGACTTTAGGTGCAGATCCAGGTGCGACACAGATGGGGACAGCTTTCACCTCGTGTACAACAGGTGAAGTTAGACAAGGAGGAACTTGCCCTACTTTAAATAATGATCTTGATATCTTGGCTGGCGCACAAAATTTTTACAATGCGGCGGTTCTTGAATTTGATTTTGTACCAGTTAAAAATGCTGTTACATTTCGTTATATTTTCGGCTCAGAAGAGTATAATGATAGTAGTAATTCGGCATTTGATATTAATTACAATTGTTCTTCTTATAATGATAAGTTTGGTTTTTTAATTAGTGGTCCTGGTATTTCTGGAGGTCAAGGATATACAAACAACGCTAAAAATATTGCTAGATTATCGAACGGAGCAGAAGTGTCAATTAATTCAGTTAATGATGGTATTGTTGGATCAAGTGCTTCTCCACAAGATGCATCATTTTGCTTAGCTGCTAATGGCTCTTGGGTCCAGAATACACCTTCTCCTGAGTTTCTAGGTACTATAAATGGAACCCAATTAAATGGTAATACTAGGATTCTTTCAGCAACTCAGACAGGTTTAGTTCCAGGTCAAACTTATCACATAAAATTAATAATTACAGATGTAAATGACGCCACTTATGATAGTGTAGTATATTTAGAAGCAGGAAGTTTTACAACAGAATTAACTTGTAATGCTGGTGTAGATCAAAATCTTTGTGGTTTAACAACCACAAGTTTAGCAGCAACAGCACCAGGATCAGGTACTTGGTCAGTTATTTCTGGTTCAGGTACTTTTTCCAACAATAATAGTCCAACATCCTCCGTTTCTGGTTTAGCATTCGGAACTAACATTTTTAGATGGACGTCAAGTGATTCGTCTTGTTTTGATGAAGTTACAGTTACAGTTAGTTCTACCCCATCGGTTCCAACGATTAGTTCTACTTCGGCTACATGTTCTTCAGGAGGAAGTTCCACGATTAGCAATTATGTATCGGGTCAAACATATGTGTTTACTCCTTCAGGTCCTACTGTTGGGTCTGGTGGTGTTATTTCAGGAATGGTT
>NZ_JAGKWP010000022.1 GCF_021151785.1 Flavobacterium sp. | reverse complement strand
ATTTAATTCAAGAAATATATTGTCACCTTCAATTTTTTTAACGTAAAAATTAACATCATTGAATAAACCAAGCTTCCATAATTTTTTAACAGCTTCACTAATTTCACTTCCAGGAATTCTAATTTTACTACCAACTTGTAGTTCAGTAAATGTAATTACTGTTTGTTCATTGTAAGATACCTTTCCAGTAACTTCAATGCCTGCTAAAGTATATTCTTTTCCTTTTTCTAATTGTGTTTCTTGTGCCTTTGATTGAAACAATCCACCTAACAATATAAAGGCAAATAAAAATACTAATTTTCTTTTAAACATGTTTATTATTTAATTTGTTCGCTGGTTTTACCAAATCTTCTCTCTCTGTTTTGATAACTAATGATGGCTTTGATTAGTTCTTCTTCTTTAAAATCAGGCCAAAGTACTTCTGTGAAATAAAATTCCGCATAAGCAATTTGCCAAAGTAAGAAATTACTAATTCTATGTTCTCCACTTGTTCTTATAACTAAGTCAACATCAGGTATGTTTTGCGTGTAAAGATGCTGATTAATAATTGATTCATCAATAGTATCAATTGAAATTATATTATTTTTAACTTTTTCTGAAATGTTTTTAACAGCATTTATGATTTCATCTCTAGAACCATAGCTTAATGCTAGTGTTAAAGTCATTTTAGAATTATTTTTAGTTTTGTCAATTACTTCAAGTAATTCTTTTTTTACACCAGTAGGAAGTGAATTAAGATTACCAATTGCATGAAGTTTAATGTTGTTGTCTTGGAGTGTTTTTAATTCTTTTTTTAATGAACTGATTAATAACTTCATTAAAATTTCAACTTCCAATTTTGGTCGGTTCCAATTTTCGGTCGAAAAAGCATACAGGGTCAAATATTCAATACCTAATTTAGCACAAGCTTCAACGGTTGTTCTCACAGACTTAGTTCCGTTTTCATGACCAAAAGCTCTTAACTTTCCTTGTTGTTTAGCCCATCTTCCATTACCATCCATGATGATAGCAAGGTGTTTAGGTAATTTGTCTTTATTTATTTCGTTTTCTAAATTCATTTTAATCGGCACAAAAACATGGATTTTTACCAAAAGTATATGTTAGTGTAATACCACTAAATACATACCAATCTTTACTATTTAAATTTCCAAATTTTAAGGTTTCGAAATTTTTATTTTTAGGATTACTGCCATCTAAATTATCAGTAAATGTATATCTAGCCCCTATTTCCATTCCTAAAACCCATTGTTGGGCAATTTTAGCTTTTACACCCACTGTCATTGGAATCGCCAATGAGTAACTTTGATAATCTTTCTTACTTTCTTTATTTAAAACATAGGTTTCATTGTAAATAAAAGTCGATATTCCAGTGTAAACATAAGGAGAAAAGGCAAAATCCGATTCATGAAGGTCAAAGTTTAAAAAATTAAACTCTAATCCAGCTGAAAACTCTTTAACTGAGTTTTCAATTTTAAATCCTCTTAGTTTTCTGTTAGGTGCTTGACTCTCTAAATCATTAGACTCTATTTTTCCCTGAAAATAGGAAAATCTGTAAGAATGTCTTTTGCTTTTATTCCATTTATATATTGCACCAAAAGCGAATTTACTAGGAGCAATATAGTCAGTAGGACCAACATCACCTATGTAATTGATGCCTCCAGTAAAAATACCAATTTCATGAATTTGAGCATGAGAATTAATAACAGAAAACAAAACAATTATGTATAAAAATAGTTTCTTCATTTTTTTAATAGTTTGCAAATATAATAATATTGAAATACTAACCATCCTAAACCAGTTATTTTTAGTTGTAAGATGTATAAATAACGAAGAAAGTATATAAATGTTATGTTAATTGCGTTTATCTTCTCCCCAAAGCAGTTTCTTTCTAATGGTTTTTAAAAAGCGTTCTTCTTTAAATTCAACTATGTGAATGTAAAAGGGAGCTTTTTTTATTGATAAAAGAGTTTCGTTTGAAACCGAAGTTATTCTAGAATCCATAGAAACAAGATATTGTTCTTCTCTACCTGTTACTCTTAGTTTAATTTCTACATCATCGGGAATAACTAATGGTCTAGCAGTTAAAGTGTGTGGGGCGATTGGAGTGATGGTAAAGCAATTTGCGGTAGGCATTAATACTGGTCCACCGCAACTTAATGAATAACCAGTAGAACCTGTAGGAGTAGAAATGATTAATCCATCTGCCCAATATGCGTTCAGATATTCATCGTTGATGTAAGTCTCGATGGTAATCATTGACGTAGTGTCTTTTCTGGATACGGTAATTTCATTGAGCGCAAAATCAATTTTAGTAATATCATCATTTTTTGGAGTAGCTTTAATATTTACTAGTGCACGTTTTGAAATATTATATTCTTTGGTGTGAATTTTTTCTAGAAAAAAAGCAATATTTTCTTCTTGTATTGTAGCTAAAAAACCTAATCTTCCTGCGTTTATACCAATTATTGGGAGGTTGGAATCTCGAACAAAAGTGGCCGCTCTTAGTATTGTTCCGTCTCCACCAATACTTATTAAAAAATCAAAATTATCTTTCAAATCCTCATGGTTCGAGAATGTTTTGATGCATGGATTTGCAAATCCATTTTCAAGCAACTTTTTTAAAAATGGGTCGTATATTAAAATTACATCTGATTTTTTAGTCAAGAAATCGATGACTTTTTCAACAATTTGATGTGTGTTGTTTTGATAATATTGTCCGAAAATAGCTATTTTCATAAGATTGTAATTTCAATAAGACTTAAATGCTTAAATATTTATCTAAATAATCTGAACGCTCTTTTAAACTGTTTAAGTAAGAATCTTCTTGGTGTTCTGATAAGATGGTGTAATTGTATCTTCTAAACGTTTGAATGATTTCATTAAAGTTATTCAAAGTTGTTTTAACCGTAATTTGAGTAGTTTCACTATCTGAATAAGAAATAAATAATCCTAAAATTTTTGCATCATTACTTTCTATGATTTGAGTAATTTGACTAAAAGTAAAATCATTCGTGTTTTTTTCAATTACAATTATTCCTCCATTTTCTTTTATAAAAGTGGTTTCGTTTAAAAAATGCAACACGTCATCTAGTTCATAAAAACCTAGGTATTGATTTTTTTCATCTAAAATGGGTAGGATATTTGTGTGGTTCTTTGAAAATTCTTCAAAAACATCAAACCAATTCATTTTTTCTCTTACAAAAAAACGATGTAATCCATATTTGTGTTCATTGATGGAATCTGTACTAGTATACATTTCTGCTTCATCTCGTCCAATTGAGCCAATAAAAACATCATTTTCAATTATTGGAAAATGCGTGTACTCAAAATCTAAAAAAATATTTTGAACATCTACAATGAAGTCGTTAGATTGAAGTGGTTCTACTTGGTTGTTAATGAAGTCTTTAATTTCGGTCATTTTTTTACTTTTTCAATGCTTATGCAAAATAACTAAAAAATAAGGAAATGTGTTGGTTTGTTTTCTATTTTTGTAAAAATAATAAATTGTTATGACTAAATTATCCGTAAATATCAATAAAATTGCTACTCTAAGAAATTCAAGAGGAGGTAATGTGCCTAGTGTATTACAAGTAGCTAGAGATGTTCAAAAATTTGGTGCTCATGGAGTTACTGTTCATCCAAGGCCTGATGAAAGACATATCCGATATCAAGATGCAAGAGATTTAAAAAATGTGGTTTACACAGAATATAATATAGAAGGAAATCCACAACATAATTTTATAGATTTAGTATTGGCTTGTAATCCAACGCAAGTGACCTTAGTTCCGGATGCTATTGGTGCTTTAACTTCAAATGCAGGATGGAATACGGTTAAACATAAAGATTACTTAAAAGAAGTGATTGGTATTTTTAAAAGTCACGGTATTAGAACTTCTATATTTGTTGATCCTAATGTGGCTATGATAGAAGGTGCAAAGGAGACGGGTACAGACCGAATTGAATTGTATACTGAAAGTTTTGCGCATGAATTTGGTCTAGGAAATTTAAAGGGTATTGAGCCTTATGTTCAAGCAGCAATTAGAGCTAATGAGTTAGATTTAGGTATTAATGCAGGTCATGATTTAAGTTTAGATAATATTCGATTTTTTAAGGAAAATATTCCAGGATTATTAGAAGTGTCTATTGGACATGCTTTGATTTGTGAGTCTTTGTATTTAGGCTTGGAAAATGTAGTGAATATGTATTTGCAAAAATTGAAATAATATGTTAGTTCATTCTAGAATTGAAGGAGAGGGACAGCCTTTTTTAATTATCCATGGGTTTTTAGGAATGTCTGATAACTGGAAAACGTTAAGTCAACAGTTTGTTGAACTCGGTTATCAAGTGCATAGTTTAGATATGCGAAATCATGGCAAAAGTTTTCATGATAATGCATTTAATTATGAAGTCATGGTTCAAGATGTAAAAGAATATTTAGAATATCATCAACTAAACAATATCGTCTTATTAGGTCATTCTATGGGAGGTAAAATTGCCATGCTATTTGCCACGACCTACCCTGATATGATTGAAAGATTAATAATTGCTGATATTGGTCCTAAATATTATCCGCCTCATCATCAAACTATATTGAAGGCATTAAATGCTGTTGATTTTTCTTTGAAACCAACTAGAAATGAAGTGGAAACAATTTTATCTACCTTTATTCATGATTTTGGGACACGACAGTTTTTATTAAAAAATTTATATTGGAAGGAGCCAGGACAATTGGCTTTTCGATTTAATCTTGCTGTTTTTAATGAAAAAATTGGAGAAATTGGAGCGGCATTACCAATTAATCATACGTTTCAAGGAGAGGTATTGTTTTTAAGAGGAGAATACTCGGAATATATATTAGATGCTGATTTTGAAACTATATATTTTCATTTTCCAAAGGCTAAAATTGTAACTATTTCAAGCGCAGGACATTGGTTGCATGCTGAAAATGCTAAAGACTTTTTTTGTGAAGTTGAGAATTTTTTAAACTAATTATTATGAACGCATAATATTTTTGTTAAAAAAATTGTAATATTCATAATTTGTGTTAATTTTGATGTTTATAGAAACAAAAAAATAAACTAACATTATTCAAATTATGAGAAAATTATTTTCTTTATCATTATTGACTTTAGTTTCTGCTTCTATGTTCGCGGGTGGATATAGAGTTAGTATTCAGGGTCAAAAACAATTAGCTATGGGGCATACCGGGGTAGCTGTTGTTAATAGTGCAGAGGTGGCCTTTTTTAACCCTGCTGGGATGTCTTTTTTAGATAAGAAATTTAACTTGTCTGTTGGAGCTAACGCGTTAGTTGCAAAAACTAGATTTCAAAATTCTACTTATAATTGGCAAGCTGCGACCGACAACTTAGGAACTCCGTTCAGTGTTTATGCAACATACAAGTTGAAAGATTGGGTTTCTGTTGGTTTAGCTGTTTATACACCTTACGGTTCTGCAGTAGAGTGGGATAAAGGTTGGCAAGGAGCTCACTTAGTAAACAATATTGATTTGAAGGCAATTTTTGTTCAACCAACGGTTTCATTTAAAATTGGAGATGTATTTAGTGTGGGTGGAGGACCTATTTATGCTAATGGATCTGTGACGTTTAATAGAAATGTAACGCCTAATCCATTATTAGGAGATACAAATGTAAATCTTGAAGCTAAAGGAATTACAGCTTGGGGATATAATGTAGGTTTTATGTTTAAACCTATGAAAGAAATTACTTTAGGATTTGATTATCGTTCAGAAATTACTATGAAAGCTAGAGGTGGTAATGCAACTTATAATTATGAAGGAAATGCTATTGCACCTTTAAATCCAGCATTATCTAACGGTACTTTTAATGCTGATTTACCACTTCCTGCTGAAATTACTGCTGGTTTATCTTATAGACCAAATGACAAATGGTTATTTGCTTTTGATTTCAATCATACCAAATGGAGTATATATAAAGCCTTAGATATTACTATATTTAATCAAAGTCCAACCCCAGTTTTATCTGAGAATTTGAGAAATTATAAAAACTCAAATACCTATCGTTTTGGAGCACAATACAAAGCATCAAATAAATTCACAGTTAGAGGAGGATGGTATTTTGACGAGAGCCCTGTACAAAATGGATACTTTGCTCCTGAAACGCCAAGAAATGATTCAAATGGTTACACTGGTGGTTTGACTTATCAAATTAATGACAAATTAGGTATTGATTTTTCGTTCCTTTATCTACATTTCAATGAGACTAATAACTCTTATGATTATTATGATGATCCAACTACTACTACAGGATATACAACTTTTGGTGGTACTTATAAATCATCTGTGTTTTCTCCAGGTATTGGTATAACTTATGGATTCTAATTTTAAACTGACAAAAATGAAAAATAAATATATTTTATTATCAGCTTTAGCAATTGGTTTTGCTAGCTGTGAACCAGAATTTGAAAATGCAGTTGATGCAAATTATACGGCGGGTGAAGCGAATTTTTCCTCTTATGTAGCATTAGGAAATTCACTAACTGCAGGTTATATGGATGGAACGGTTTCCAGAGGAAGCCAAGTAAATTCTTATCCTAATTTGTTAGCACAACAATTTGCATTAGTAGGAGGAGGTGAGTTTACTCAACCTTCATACGCGGATGATGTTAATAATTTAGGAGGATTAATGTTAGGAGGAAATCCGATTGGAAATACCCGATTAGTTATTGATGCTTCTCAAGGGAGGCCAGAGACAATTGCAGGTGCTTCTACAATCGAAGTGTCTAATTTGCAAGCTAAAGCATTCAACAATATGGGGGTTCCAGGAGCAAAATCTTTTCATTTATTAGCTTCAGGTTATGGAAATTTAGCTGGAGTGTCTATAGGACAAGCTAACCCTTATTTTGTTAGACATGCTACAACTCCTTCTGCTACTGTTTTGCAAGATGCAATGACTAAGAATCCAACTTTCTTCACTAATTGGATTGGTGCTAATGATGTTTTGGCTTATGCTACTAATGGAGGGGCTACTAGTAATGGAAATACCGCAGCGGCAGATCATAATATTACTGGTAATTTGAATCCATCAACCTATGGAGGAAATGATATTACCAATAGTAATGTTTTTGCTAATGCATATTCCACAATATTGAATACTCTAACAAATAATGGAAGTAATACCGTAATAAAAGGTGTAGTTTGTACTATCCCAAGTGTAACTTCAATTCCTTATTTTACAACAGTTCCTTATGCTCCTCTAACCCCATCAGCTTTAGGAGGCTCTACGAATATTAACGCGTTAAATACTCAATTATATGGTCCGTTAGATGCTATTTTTACGGCTTATGGTGAGCCTAATCGTATTAATCCATTGTCATCAACTTCTGCAAATCCAATTTTAATTACAGATGTAGATGCTGTTGATAGAAGTGCGCAAATTACTGCTGCTTTAACACCAACTTTGGGAGCGCCAACTGCTACAGCTTTCGGGGCAATTTTTGGTAAAGCACGTCAAGCAACTTCCGCTGATTTAATTGTCTTACCTGCTTCTTCTGTTATTGGTTCAACTAATACTTCAGCACCTTCACCTGTTAATATTAATGGTGTTTCTTATCCAATGGCAAACAAATGGGTTCTTACAGCTAATGAGCAAGCAAAAGTTGCATCAGCTACTACTGCTTATAATAATATTATTACGGGATTAGCAACGACAATAAATACTAATGCAGGTCATACCGTTATTGCTGTTGCTGATATGAACGCAATTATGAATCATTTAGTGACTGGATTGAGAACAGAAAATGGTTCTTTCTATACAGCAAATTATTTTAGTGGTTCAGCTAATGAAGGTGCTGTGTTATTCTCACTTGACGGAGTGCATCCAAACGCTAGAGGTTATGCTGTAATCGCTAATGAAATAATTAAAGTAATCAATAGAGAATTTAAAGCAAATTTACCTTTGAAAAACGCTTCTAATTATCCAGGAATTAATATCGTTCCGGTAAACTAGTAACATAAAAAATAGTTAAGGCGCCTTAAATAGGCGCCTTTTTTGTTTATATTTACCACCGAAAAAATATAAAGCATGAAAAATCTTTTAATTAAATTACTTATTTCAACGATTTTGATAATCGTGATTTCTCATTTTTTAGGTATTCGTGTAGATGACTTTGCCTCTGCTATAGTTACAGCTGTGGTTTTGTCTTTGTTGAATACGTTTATAAAGCCTATTTTAGTTATGTTGACTATTCCAGTCACTTTTTTTACTCTAGGCCTATTTTTGTTAATTATCAATACTATTATGGTGTTGGCGACAGATTATTTTGTGGATGGATTTAGTGTCCCTTCCTTTTTTACTGCCTTTTTGTTCAGTATCATTCTGTCTATGAGTCAGTCCGTTTTAAATAAAATATTTGTCGATTAAGTCTAAAATTTATTAGATTGAAATTCAATAGATTAAAAACTTGTTTGGGTTCTAAAAAATGTATAATTTTGCAACCCGAATTTTATAGTACAAAAAATAAGAAAAAATGAATATTACAAGAGAACAGGTAGATGCGTTAAATGCCATCGTTAAAGTTGCAGTTGCTAAAGAAGACTATACAGAAAAAGTAGAAAAAGTATTAGCAGATTATAAAAAAAATGCTTCTATTCCTGGATTTAGAAAAGGTGCTGTGCCAATGAGCTTGATCAAAAAACAATATGAGAAAGCAGTAATGGCAGATGAAGTAAACAAACTTTTACAAGAGTCTTTAAATAACTATTTAGTAGAAGAAAAACTAGATATACTAGGAAATCCATTGCCTAAAGTAACTGAGGATTTTTCTTGGGATGCAGAAGAATTAACTTTTGAATTTGAATTAGGTTTAGCTCCTGACTTTAAAGTAGATTTATCTGCAAAAAATTCAATCATTGACTATAAAATTATTGCTGATGAAGCTTTATTGGATGAGCAAGTGGAGCGTATTCAAAAACAATACGGTAAATTAATACCTCAAGAGGTTGTAGCAGAAGGGAATGAAGTTAAAGGAACTTTTGTTAATGAAGAAAAAGGAATAAACAATACAACAGTTGTAACTAGCGATATCTTCAAAGATAAAAAAGCAGCAAAGGCTTTAGTGGGTAAAAAGATTGGTGATGTAGTTACTTTTAAAACAAAAGGCTTGTTTGATGATGATCATAAATTAATGGATTACTTAAAAGTAAATCATGATGATGTTCACGGATTAGATGTTGAGGTTCAATTTACGATTGAAGGAATTGATGCTGTTGAAAAAGCGGAGTTAAATCAAGAATTATTTGATAAATTATTTGGTGAAGGTGCAGTAACTTCTGTAGAAGATTTAAAAGCAAAAATTAAGGAAGACGCTGAAGCGCAATTTGCACAACAAGCTGATCAAAAATTCTTAAATGACGTAACTGATTTCTTAATCGAGTCTACAAAGTTTGATTTACCAGCCGAATTCTTGAAAAGATGGATTCAAACTGTTGGAGAAACACCTTTAACTCCAGAGCAAGCTGAAGAGGAATACGCAAAATCAGAAAAAGGATTGCGTTATCAATTAATTGAAAACAAGGTAATTGCTGAAAATGATTTACAAATTCAGTTTGAAGAATTAAAAGATTTTACTTCTGGTTTAATCAAAAGACAAATGGCTCAATTTGGACAATTAAATCCTTCGGACGAAGAAGTAGATGGAATTGTAGCAAGAGTATTATCAAATCAAGATGAAATCAAACGAGTTTCAGACCAAGTGATGAGTCAAAAAATGTTAAGTTTATTCAAAGACAAAGTGAAAGCTAAAGTAAAAGAAGTAAACTATCAAGATTTTATCAAAGCTATGTATGGTGAAAACTAATTATATTTTTTAGTATATTTGAGCGTCAAATCTTTTTGGTTTGGCGCTTTTTGTTTAAATGTATAATCATCTAGTTATCAAGAAAATATGAATTTCGGAAAAGAATTTAAAAAGTATGCTACGAAACACCATGGAGTGAATAGTATTTATTATGATAAGATTGTAAGCAAGATTACACCAATAGGACAGCCAATCGGGATGACACCTTATATCATGGAAGAACGTCAATTAAATGTTTCTCAATTAGATGTTTTCTCAAGATTGATGATGGACCGAATTATTTTTCTTGGAACAGGTATCGACGATCAAATAGCCAATATAGTACAAGCGCAATTGTTGTTTTTAGCTAGTGTAGATGATTCAAAAGATATTCAAATCTATATTAATTCACCTGGAGGAGGTGTGTATGCAGGATTAGGAATTTATGATACCATGCAGTTCATTAAACCAGATGTTGCAACAATATGTACTGGTATGGCCGCTTCAATGGGAGCCGTTTTATTGTGTGCTGGTGCAGACGGAAAAAGAAGTGCCTTGCCTCATAGTAGAGTTATGATTCATCAACCTTTGGGGGGTGCACAAGGGCAAGCCTCTGATATTGAAATTACAACAAGAGAAATTTTGAAATTGAAAACAGAATTATATGAAATCATTTCAAAACATTCAGGACAATCAATGGAAAAAGTTCATCATGACAGTGATAGAGATTACTGGATGATTGCTTCAGAGGCAAAAGAGTATGGAATGATAGATGAAGTATTAACTAGATAATATAAATGAAAAGTTAGTATAATAAACCTAGTTTATGTTCTAACTTTTATGTTAAAAAAATGGCAAAAGAAATAGTAGAGTGTTCATTTTGTGGTAGAAAAAAACCAGAAACCAATCTTTTAATTGCAGGAATTAATTCTCATATATGTGATCGTTGTATTGAACAAGCACACGGCATCGTTTTAGAAGAGTTAAAGCAAACTAATCGATCAGAAGCTTTTAATGATTTAGTTCTTAGAAAGCCAAAAGAAATAAAGGCTTTTTTAGATGAATATGTTATTGGGCAAGAGCAAACTAAAAAAGTGCTTAGCGTAGCCGTATATAATCACTATAAGCGTTTATTACAGTCGGTTCAAAACGATGAGGTGGAAATAGAAAAAAGTAACATCTTGGTTGTTGGTCAAACAGGAACTGGAAAAACATTGGTTGCTAAAACTATTGCTAAAATGTTGAATGTTCCATTAGCAATTGTAGATGCAACTGTTTTGACTGAAGCGGGTTATGTGGGAGAAGATGTAGAAAGTATATTAACCAGATTGTTACAAGCAGCTGATTATGATGTTGCAAAAGCTGAACGAGGTATTGTGTTTATCGATGAAATCGATAAAATAGCACGAAAAAGTGATAATCCTTCGATCACAAGAGATGTTTCAGGTGAAGGTGTTCAGCAAGCTTTATTGAAATTATTAGAAGGTTCTGTAGTAAATGTACCGCCAAAAGGAGGTAGAAAACATCCTGATCAGAAATTTGTTGAAGTAAATACTCAAAATATTTTATTTATTGCAGGAGGAGCTTTTGATGGTATTGAGCGCATTATTTCTAAGCGTTTGAATCAACAAGCAATTGGATTCAGCTCGGCTAATAATGTGGACCAGATTGATAAACAAAACTTATTGCAATATATTATTCCTAAGGATGTAAAAGAGTTTGGTTTAATTCCTGAAATTATAGGAAGAATGCCAGTTCTATCTCATATGGATCCATTAGACGCTCAAACCTTAAGAGCTATTTTAACTGAGCCCAAAAATGCTTTAATTAAGCAATATCAAAAATTGTTTGAAATGGATGGGGTAGATTTTTCAATTGATAATGAAGCTCTAGACTTTATAGTTGATAAAGCATTGGAGTATAAATTAGGAGCAAGAGGATTACGTTCATTGTGTGAAGCTATTTTAACCGATGCGATGTTTGAATTGCCAAGTTCAAGTGAAAAAGAACTTCATGTTTCTAAAGAATTTGCAGCATTAGCATTGACAAAAAATTTGTTGAAGCGTCTTGAAATAGCCTCTTAATTTCTGTATTTATTCATAACCATATAAAACATAAAAACGCCCTTTTTACTAATTAAAGGGCGTTTTTATTAAGTCTTATTTCATGGCTAACAAGCTTTCAAGATAGGTTCTCTCGTTTGAAAGTCTTGGTACTTTGTGTTGTCCTCCCAATTTGTCATTTGCCTTAAGCCAATCATAGAAAAGATGTTCTCGAGCTATGTTAATTACAAGTGGATTTAAAGTCATGTTATTATAGCGTTTAGCTTCATAGTCAGAATTTAATTCTTGAAGCATTTTGTCAAGAGTTTGACTAAATTTTTCAAGATCAACAGGTTGTTTTTTGAATTCTATTATCCATTCGTGTGCTCCTTTTGACTTTTCTGTCATAAAAATAGGGGCAACAGTATAATCAATTACTTCACAATTTAGTATTTCACAGGTTTTAGCTATGGCTACATCTGTGTTTTCAACCATTAATTCTTCACCAAAAACATTAATATGGTGCTTTGTTCTGCCGGTTACTCTAATTCGATACGGATTAATAGAGGTGAATCGAACGGTGTCTCCAATCATATAACGCCATAAACCAGAATTAGTGGTGATAATTAAAGCATAATTTTTATTCAATTCTACTTCACTTAATGGAATGGTTTTTTGTTCTATTTTTCCAAAAGTATCCATAGGAATAAATTCATAAAAAATACCATAATCTAGCATCAAAAGTAATTCATTAGAATGGTTCAGATCTTGTAAAGCGAAAAAGCCTTCAGACGCATTGTAAATTTCATAATATTTGAAAGTTTCTTTTGGAAATAGCTTCTTATATTGTTCTTTGTATGGATCAAAACTTACGCCGCCATGAAAATAAACTTCGGCATTGGGCCAAATTTCAAGTAAGTTATTTTTTCCAGTGGTTGCCAAAGCATGATTTAAGAGTACCATCATCCAGCTAGGTACTCCGGCTAAACTAGTTACGTTTTCTTGTATACTTTCTTTGATAATAGCAGGTAGTTTGGTTTCCCAGTCACTCATAAGAGAAACTTTATTACTTGGTGTAGAACTGAATTCTGCCCAAATAGGCATATTGTCAATCAAAATGGCCGACAAATCTCCAAAAAAAGTATTGTTATTTTCATATAATTGTTTGCTACCTCCCAACCGAAGGCTTTTGCCAACAAATAATTGTGAATCTTCATTATTGTTTAAATATAAGGCTAATAAATCTTTACTAGCTTTATAATGATTGTTTTCTAATGCTTCGTTACTAACAGGAATGAATTTGCTCTTTGCATTAGTTGTACCACTAGATTTAGCAAAATATTTAATATTGGTGTTCCAAAAAACGTTTTGTGCTCCTTGTCTGGTTTGTTCAATATAAGGTTCTAATTCTTCGTAGGATGAAACAGGAATTCTTTCACTAAAAGTTTTGTAATTCTTAATGCTTGAAAAATCATATTTCTTGCCAAGTACGGTTTGCTCTGCTTGTTTTAATAAACCAAATAACAATTCTTCCTGAACTTCATGAGGATATTTTAAAAATAACTCAATTTGATGAATTCTCTTTTTTAAAATCCATGAGGCGATAGAATTTATAATTGGTAATGGCATAAGTGAAACCTTCTTTTTATCTTTACCAAAAATAATAAAAATTCAATCAATTCCAATTGCTATGATGACATTTGAAGGGACTTTAACAAAAATGGAAACAGAGAATACAAAACCTATTCAATATTATTTAATTTTTGAAAATAACTTTCTTAATGTCAATCAATTGATAAATAGAGAAATAGAAATTTTACATAAAGGGTATCAATGTTTAAATTGCAAAAAAGCTAAAAAAGTATTTCGACAAGGTTTTTGTTATGATTGCTTTATGAGTAGTCCAGCTGCTGCGGATTGGATCATGAAGCCAGAACTAAGTAAAGCACACTTAGATGAAGAGGATAGAGATTTAGAATATGAAAAGCGTGTACAGTTACAACCTCATATTGTTTATTTGGCCTTATCTTCTGAAGTAAAAGTTGGGGTTACAAGAAAAACACAAGTGCCAACTCGTTGGATTGATCAAGGTGCCGTGCAAGCATTACCCGTTTTAGAAGTCCCTAATCGCTATTTGGCTGGTATTGCTGAGGTGGCTTTAAAAAATCATTTTTCTGACAAAACAAATTGGCAAAAAATGTTGAAAAATGATCTTTCCCATGCTGATTTACATGGTGAAAAAGAAAGACTGAAACAATGGCTTCCTGACGAAGTTTTGCCTTATTTCTTAGTAACCGATGAACTTTGGGAATTACAATATCCTGTTGAACATTTTCCAGCAAAAGTAAGTAGTTTAAATCTTTTAAAAACACCCCATTTTTCAGGTAGAGTAATTGGTATTAAAGGGCAATACTTGTTATTTGAGGATGGAACAGTGTTTAATGTGCGTACTTTTGAAGGGTATGTAGTTAGTATTACGATTAATTAAAAACTATAAGTTAATCCAATAGCGATAATTTGTTTTAATTGTAATTTTGGTCCTTTAATGACTTGAATACCATTTTCTTCTACTTTTGTTTTAATGTCGTTGTCATAAATCATATGAACACCTAGATTAGCTTTAACATATTTGTTTACAGTCATTTCTAAATAGTTTTGCCAGTCCACATCAATATTGCCAAAATCTTTTAAGTAATCTGTGTATAAAGTAGCTCTAGTATCGTATACAATATTTTTGAACACTTCTTTTTTGAATTGTCCAGTTACTAAAGCTCCTAATTCAGTTCTTGTTCTTTTACCATTTGAAGTAATCTCACCTGTAACAGCATCATAAATTGCTTTGTCTACACCGAAGGCACCTTCATTGGCTAAGCGGCGGTCTAAAACCATAGTCATTTTCATGGTTAGCGGAGATAAATAAATGTTGAATCCTAAATCTTTTCTAGCGTATTCTGAACCGATACCAAGAAAGAAATAAGCAGGGGCAAAAGGTTTTGAAATTGCTTTATCTACATTTGGATAATTATATCCATTGGCGAATTGGGTTTGAAAAGTAAATTTTCCTCCATGAAACCAATGTGAAATACTATCTTTTCTGTAACCTATCGTGGAGTTCAATTGTATAGCGTCGTCTGTTTTTCTTAAATCTTGACCTTCTTGTTTATTTACACCATAACGCATTAATAATTCATTAGACCATTTGAAGTTATTGTATTTGTAATTTCTAATAAATTGTCCTTTCACTAAACCAGAAATAGAGTTGTTTCCTCCAGCAGACCAATTTACAAAAGTAATTTGTGTAAAATCTAAACCAACTTTGTTTAGTTTTTCCCATCTGGATAAAGAATCAGGTATTTCAGTTTTGATAATCTGTGCCTCTAATGTTTGTAAACTAATTATAAAAATAATTATGTAAACTACTTTTTTAATCATGAGTTAAGTTATTAAATAGTTGGGTTAAACTTTTGGTATCTAAATGTACCTGTTCTAATAATTGTTGAACGGTTCCATGTTCTATAAACGCATCGGGAACCCCGCGATTAATGATTTTATTTTTATATTTATTTTGGATGGCAAAGGTATTAATAATAGAGCCAAAACCACCAATTGTTGAGCCCTCTTCTACAGTTATGATGGTTTTAAATTGGTTAAAAATTTGATGAAGTGCTGTTGTATCAATTGGTTTAACCCATCCTACATGAAAGTGAGCTGTGTTTTCAGGATGCTTACTTTGTTCAATGCTTATTTTAACTTGATGAGCAATAGTTCCAGTAGATAAAATAGCTACAGCATTTCCTTCTTTTATTAATTTTATTTTTCCAATTTCAATTTTTTCAAAAGGTTGTTTCCAGTTTGGATTGTGTCCTTTGCCTCTTGGATATCGAATAGCAATTGGGTGTTCTAATCTCAATGATGCAGTGTATAAAATATTACGTAAGTCTATTTCATCCATTGGTGCATATACATACATATTTGGGATACAACTCATGTAAGCAATATCAAATAAGCCATGATGTGTTGCGCCGTCTTCACCCACAAAACCTGCTCGATCCAGACAAAAAATAACGGGTAAATTTTGTATAGCCACATCGTGAATTACTTGGTCATAAGCACGTTGCATAAATGTGGAATAAATATTGCAAAAAACAATCATCCCTTGCGTAGCCATTCCAGCGGCTAAAGTAACCGCATGTTGTTCCGCAATACCAACATCAAATGCTCTCTGTGGAAAGCGTTCCATCATATATTTTAATGAACTTCCCGAGGGCATGGCTGGAGTAATTCCAACTATTTGCTTGTTTTGCTCAGCTAATTCAACTAATGTATGCCCAAAAACATCTTGGTATTTTGGTGCAGGATTTTCACTTTCAGGGCGAATTAATTTCCCTGTAAGCTTGTCAAATTTTCCCGGCGCATGATACGTTAATTGGTCTTCTTCAGCAAACGACAACCCTTTTCCTTTCTTAGTGATAATATGGAGGAATTTGGGTCCTTTTATTTCTTTTAATCGAGTTAATTCAGAGGTTAATTTGTTTAAATCATGCCCATCAATTGGACCAGAGTAATCAAAATTTAACGACTCAATAATGTTGTTAATTCTGGGGTTTTTTCCTTCTTTAACAGAAGTTAAATATTCTTTCAATGCGCCTACACTAGGGTCAATCCCCATGGCATTGTCATTTAGTATAACTAGCAAATTAGCATCCGTTACACCAGCATGGTTTAATCCTTCAAATGCCATTCCACTCGCAATTGATGCATCACCTATTACTGCAATGTGGTGTTTTTTATTGTCGCCATTAATTTTTGAAGCTAATGCCATTCCTAAAGCAGCTGAGATAGAAGTTGAGGAATGCCCCACTCCAAAGGTATCATAACTGCTTTCGCTTCTTTTTGGGAAACCTGAAATACCATCTATTTCCCTGTATTTGTGAAAAATAGCTTTTCGATCGGTTAAAATTTTATGTGGATAGGCTTGATGTCCCACATCCCATACTAATAAATCATGAGGTGTATCAAAAATATAATGCAATGCAATGGTCAGTTCTACTACGCCTAAACTTGCTCCTAAATGACCTTCTTTTTGAGATACAATATCAATGATGAAATCGCGAAGTTCTTCGGCTAACTGAGGTAGTTGAGTAACTTCTAGTTTTCTTAAATCAGTTGGATTTTGTATGTGCGCAAGTAATTTGTTCATTTCGAAGGCAAAAATACAATATTGTTTGCTAATTTTGATAGATATCTAAACGAAGAACTTTGGAAAATATTTTTACGGATGAATATTTTATGAAAAAAGCACTGCAAGAGGCAGAGATGGCTTTTGATAGAGATGAAATTCCTGTTGGCGCAGTTGTTGTAGTAAACAATCAGGTTGTTGCTCGAAGTCATAATTTAACAGAACTTCTTAATGATGTAACAGCCCATGCAGAAATGCAAGCTATTACTAGTGCAGCTAATTTTTTAGGTGGAAAGTATTTAAAAGATTGTACGTTGTATGTTACGTTAGAACCCTGTCAAATGTGTGCAGGAGCTTTGTATTGGAGTCAAATTTCAAAAATTGTTTTTGGTGCTTCAGATGTTAAAAGAGGGTATCGAACTTTAGGTGCACAATTACATCCAAAAACAGAAGTGAAATTTGGGGTGTTAGAAAAAGAGTGTTCCGAGTTGATGAAACATTTTTTTCTTAAAAAACGTTAAAATTTGGCACCTCATTTGATAAGGTAAAGAGTAACTAATTAATATTTTATGCAAGAAAAATTTAAATCTTCAATTGCAATTGGAATTGCGGTTGTTTTAGCAGCTTTTGTTTTAGGGTCTGCTTTTAAAAAACGAAATGAAAGTCAGGATACTATTTCTGTAGTAGGTCTTGGATCGAAGGATTTTGTTTCTGATGAAATTTTGTGGTCGGGTAGTTTTACTACCAAAAGTTTCGAAATTAAAGAAGCTTACAGTAAAATAATCTCAGATCAAAAGATTGTTGAACAGTTTTTCTTGTCTAAAGGTTTTAAAAGAACTGAATTTTCTTTTGGCGCAGTTAAATTTGATAAAAAATTTAGAGAAATTCGCATTCAAGGGGAAAATAATTATGATACTAAATATGAGCAAGTTTTTGACGGTTATGAAGCCGTTCAAACAATAACGTTTTCTGCAAAAAAGAATCCTGATTTGATGAAGCGAATTGAGGCTGTGTCTAGTAAAACGTCTGAGTTAATTAACTCTGGAATTGAATTAAGCTCAAATTCTATCCAATATACTTATTCTGATTTACCAAGTTTAAAACATAGTCTAATTCAAAGTGCTTCAAAGGACGCAAAAGAGCGAGCAGAAAAAATTGTGGAAGCAGGAAATGGTGATTTAGGAAAATTAAAATCAGCTAGTATGGGTGTTTTTCAAATTACAGGTCAAGGCTCAACGGAAGAAGATACCTATGGGGGAATTAATGATACTTATAGTAAGAATAAGACCGCTAGAATTACAGTCCGATTAGAGTATGAATTGGAATAACAAGTTGTTTCATTACTAAAAATAAAAAAAACCGCCAATCTTTAGAAAGGCGGTTTTTAGTTTATTTAATTTCATTCCCTTCTTTATCAAAGAAATGATATTCTAAATACGTGTAAGCGTCACGAGGTATGATTTTCACCCATTTCTTATGCTCGAAAAACCATTTCGAACGTAAGGATGGAAAACCTTTAGTAAGGTATGCTGCCACAAAGGGGTGTGTGTTGAGGACAACCTTTTTATGGTCTTTAATAATGCTTTCTAGTTTAGACGTTATTTTGTCAATGATTAATATTGGAGCATCAATTTCCCCGTTTTCAGTAGGGTTTTCTTCTTTTGTATTAATCAAAACTTCTGGTCTAACTCTTTGTCTAGTAATTTGAACTAAGCCAAATTTACTAGGAGGCAAGATTTTATGTTTGGCCTTATCGTCACTCATTTCTTCTCTTAAAAAATCATATAAGACTTTTCTATTGTCTGGATTTTGCATGTCAATAAAATCCACTACAATAATACCTCCCATGTCTCTTAATCGAAGTTGTCTAGCAATTTCAGCTGCGGCGATTAAGTTAACTTCCAGTGCGGTATCTTCTTGGCTTAAGGCTTTGTTTGATCGATTACCAGAGTTTACATCGATAACGTGTAAAGCTTCTGTGTGTTCAATAATCAAATAAGCACCTTTGCTCATTGAAACCGTTTTACCAAAAGAGGTTTTAATTTGTCTTTCAATATGGTATTTCTCAAAAAGTGGCAGTTCTCTCGACTGATAGTGTTTTACGATAGACACTTTATCCGGAGCTATCTCTTGCAAATACTCCTTCGTTTGTAAAAACAAATCTTCATCGTCAACTTGAATACTAGTAAATGAATCGTTAAAAACATCTCTTAAAATGGAAGATGCTTTGGTTAATTCTCCTAATACTTTAGAAGGATGGTGTGCTGTTTGTAATCTTTTGCACATACTAGACCAACGGTCTAATAAGTTTTCTAAATCTTTTTCAATTTCAGCTACTTTTCTGCCTTCGGCTACTGTTCTTACAATAACTCCAAATCCTTTTGGCTTGATGGTTTGAACCATTTTTTTTAATCGATCTTTTTCGCCTCTGTCGTTGATTTTTTGAGAAATCGAAACACGATCGGAAAAAGGGACTAAAACAACATATCTTCCCGCTAAGGAAATTTCAGAACTAATTCTAGGTCCTTTAGTTGATATGGGTTCTTTAACTATCTGAACTAAAACTGACTGGTTAGCGCTCAATACATCCATAATGGCGCCGTTTTTGTCAATTTCAGGTTCAAAAGGAAAATTTTTGAGTGAATAATCTTTTGTTTTACCTGCGCTTACAAGTTTGATAAACTTCATCAGTGAAGCTAAATTGGGGCCTAAATCATGATAATGTAAAAAGGCATCTTTGTCATGTCCTAAATTTACAAATGCTGCATTCAGACCAGCAACTGGTTTTCTTATTTTAGCAATAAAAATATCGCCAACTTGAAACTGTGAGCTGCCTTCTAGTTTTTCTTTTTCCTGATGTAGTTCAATTAGTTTTCCATCTTTTAATAAGGCAAAATCTACAGCATCTGAATTGGATCTAATGATTAATTCTTTGTTCATGCAGTATATTTTTATCTGTATAGAAAATATAGAACTTCAATCAACAAAATTATAAATTGTTGTTATTTAAATACTTGAAGTTGGTGTTCTAGATTTATTTTACAGATGGATTAAACATTTTACAGGTAATTTACCCGAACTACTTAATTTAAGTAGGATTTTCAATGAACGAATTTCTTTTAAAAAAAGAAAAGTAGTTTTAAACTACTTTTTCTTTTTATGGCGGTTAGCTCTTGCTCTTTTTTTACGTTTGTGCGTCGCTACCTTATGTCTTTTTCTTTTTTTACCACTTGGCATAATGTGTAGTTTTTAATTAATAAATAATGTTATACTGTTACTTCAGTTTTTTCTTTTACGCTTTCTACAAATACTTTAGCTGGTTTAAAAGCAGGTATATTGTGAGCTGGAATTTTAATAGTCGTGTTTTTAGAGATGTTTCTTCCTGTTTTTTCCGCTCTCGTTTTAATGATGAAGCTTCCGAAACCTCTTAAGTAAACGTTATCACCACTTTCTAATGAAGTTTTTACTTCTTCCATGAACGATTCTACTGTTGCTTGAACGTCTCCTTTTTCAAGTCCTAATTTCTCAGAAATTTTCGCTACGATGTCTGCTTTCGTCATTTTTCTTCGTATTAATTTTTATGTGTATTTTTTTGAGAGTGCAAATATACAAATTAAAAAAACATAAATTCAAGCATAATGGATTAAAATTTAACTACATAAAAGAATTATTTTTGCAAATCGATTTTTCAATATGGATTTTTCAATAAAATTAATCAATTGGTACAACCAAAATAAAAGGGATTTACCTTGGCGAAACACCTGTGATCCCTATAAAATATGGCTTTCGGAAATTATTTTACAACAAACAAGAGTGAATCAAGGATTGCCTTATTATGAGGCTTTTGTTTCTAATTTTCCAACGGTTTTTGAACTTTCACAGGCAGATGAACAGTTAGTTTTAAAGCTTTGGCAAGGGTTGGGTTATTATTCTAGAGCAAGAAATTTGCATGCTACTGCACAGCAAGTGGTGAAGGAGTGTAATGGTGTTTTTCCTGTTTCTTATAATGAATTGCTTCAATTGAAAGGAATTGGTCCTTACACTGCAGCAGCAATTGCATCTTTTGCATCTAATGAAGCCGTTGCAGTTGTTGATGGTAATGTTTTTAGGGTCTTGGCAAGAGTTTTTGGAATTGATCTTGATATTTCAAAAAATACAACAAGAACATATTTTCAAAATTTAGCTCATAATTTGATGAATCCTGAACTCGCTTCGATTTTTAATCAAGCTATTATGGAGTTCGGAGCGCTTCAGTGTGTGCCAAAAAATCCACAATGTAATGTTTGTGTTTTTCAAGATTCTTGCGAAGCTGTAAAACAAAAGCGAGTTCATGAGTTGCCTGTCAAAACGAAGACAATTAAAACAAAAAACCGTTTTTTCAACTATGTTTTAGTTGAAGATGTTATTGGTAATATTGTGTTGGTACAACGTAAAGAGAAAGATATTTGGCAGCAATTGTATGAGTTGGAACTTTATGAAACAAGTAATGAAGTAGATGAGGATTATATCATCGAGAAAGTAAAGGAGAGATACGCAGGTGTATCAATCCTCGAATTTATTCACTATGATCATTTAAAAGTTCAACATAAACTTTCACATCAAAATTTGTGGGTTCAGTTTTTTCAAGTTCGATTGAACATTAAAATTCCACAAGCTGTTGGAAGAGAGGAGTTGAAAAAATTTCCTTTTCCGATAGTTTTACATAATTTTATGGAAAAGATTGTGTAGTACTTAATTTTTCTGTAAATTTGATAAAAAGTACAAGCCATGAACGGAACGTTAAACAAAGTTATTCTAATAGGACATTTAGGTGACGAGGTAAAGATGCATTATTTTGATGCAACAAATTGTATAGGAAGATTTCCTTTAGCTACTAACGAAGTATATATTAATAAATCTACTGGTGAGAAAATTACTTCTACAGAATGGCATAATATAGTTGTAAGAAATAAAGCAGCTGAGTTGTGTGAAAAATACCTTTCTAAGGGAGATAAAATTTATATTGAAGGTAGAATTAAGTCTCGCCAATGGCAAGCAGAAGACGGTACTACTAAATATACCACAGAAATTCAAGTTACGGAATTTACGTTTCTAAATACTAAAAAAGAAACGGAATTATCAAAGGCATCTACTTCAACTCCTTCAAATGGGGTAAGTTTTGAAGATTTGGGGAACGAATAATTATATATTTTATATATTGATAAAAGAGAATAGTTGAAAAACGTCTGTTCTCTTTTTTTATGAATACTAATCCTTTTTAGTACATTTGCTTGCTTTTAATTTAAATCAATCAAAATGAAAAAATATTGTGCTCTTTTTTTTGCTATATGGGTGTTGGTTTCTTGTGGTGAAGATGTAAAACCTAAGCCTAAAGGGCAATTGAGGCTAGAATATAATTCAGCTAAATATGAAATGTTTGTTTCTGACTGTCCATTTACATTTGACAAAAATACGGTAGTTAGAATAAAACAAAATGCTGATTGTGGGTTAGAGTTACATTACCCAAAAATGAAAGCAACTGTTTATTTAACTTATAAAAAAGTGAATGGCGATTTAGAGAAATTATTGATTGACGCACAAAAATTAACGTATGAGCATGTTATAAAAGCTAATGATATTGCAGAGCAGCCTTATGTTAATTCAACTAAAAGAGTTTTTGGAATGTTTTATCAGGTGGGAGGAAACGCAGCAACAAATGCCCAATTTTATGCTACAGATAGTACTCGAAATTTCTTAGTGGGAAGCATGTATTTTTATGCGAAGCCTAATTTTGACTCTATTCTTCCTGCTGCCGATTATATTAAAAATGATATGAAACATATAATAGAATCTTTGAAATGGAAATAGCCTAAAAATATTTCAAATACTTCATTAAGAAATCCTTTTCAAATACTTATATTTGGTACTTCAACCAAAAAAAATAGTTTTGAAAAGGATTTTATTTTTGTTGTCATTTGTGACATTATCTTCTTTTGCGCAAGAAAAAAAATATCAAAGTTTATTCTGGGAAATTTCAGGTAATGGTTTGGCAAAAAAATCATATATCTATGGGACAATGCACGTAAGTGAAAAAGTGTCTTATCATTTATCAGATGCTTTCTTTGAAAAATTGATGGCTGCTGATGTCGTTGCTAACGAAAGTGAGCCAAACACTTGGACTGAATTATATGATTTATTTAGTTTTTATCAAGGAATATACCAATATGGACCTTTCTACTCTCGATTTTATGCTCAACCTATCAAGAAGGAAAATTTATATCCTCTTTTTAAAAGTACAAATTACAATTTAATTAGTTTGCTGTCTAGAACCAATGATGCCAATCAGGAGTTTCAAGAGGATACCTATCTAGATATGTTTATTTACAGAACAGGTAAAAAATATGGTAAGAAAACAGTTGGCTTGGAAGATGTAAAAAAAACTACATTCAATATCATGAAAGCAGAAGCAGAAATGGATGTGAAAGAGGTTGAAAAAAACAAACAATTATTACTTAAATTATTAAAAAAGCGTGCTTACACAGAGGTGATTACGAGCGCATATCGTGAAAAAGATTTAGATTTAATTGATACATTGAATAGTTTGACATCACCAAAGTCATATTTAAGAGCCATGTTGTATGATCGAAATAGAATTATGGTAAAAAGTATGGATTCAATTATGAAATCGGGTAGTTTGTTTAGTGCGGTTGGTGCAGCACACTTACCAGGTAAAAATGGAATAATTGAATTATTGAGAAGTAAAGGATATACAGTAAAACCTATTGTTGGCGATTATACCGAAAAAGGTAAAAATTTAAAAAAACAAATAGAAGATTACTTCGTAAAACCTAATTTACAAGTGAAGTCTTCTGCTGATGGTATGATTTCATTACCTCTTTTTCCATTGGTTTTGGAAAATGGAGAAAATTTAGAATCTCCAGATTTAGCCAATGGAGGATTCATTAATGTGAAACGGTTGTTACTCAAAGATTATGTAGTTAAAAGAGAGCAGTTTTTTAATCCTAAAACGTTAGATAGTCTGTTTTTTGAAAATATTCCAGGTGATATTCTTGACAAGAAATCATATAATGAAAAAAATTATTTGGTTTATGATATTAAAAGTAAAACCAAGACGAGCAAGGCTCAACATTATAGATATTATATTACACCGTTAGAGATTATTGCTGTAATAATGGGAGGTGAAGGAGATTATGTGCGTCATTTTGAAGAGGAAATTTATGCTAATATCAAGCTAAAATCATACAGACAAGATTGGGAAACTGTTGAGCCATTCAAAGGAGGTTTTCAAGTACAAGTTCCTTCATATAATGTTATCACTGGAAATAAAAAGCAGAATAAACAACTTACTGATGTGGAGATTTATGCGTATGACGAACAAGAAAAAGCTACTTATTTTGTGATTGAAAAATCTTTGTTAGACAATGCAAATCTTGAAGATTCTGAATTTGAATTGAAACGAATGCATTATGAATATTATAATCAACATAATTTAGATTCTATTCAAACACATTTCGATGTAAACAAATATGAATTTGTTTCAACAGCTAAAATTGACGATCAAGAAATTCATTTAAAATCATTGCTAAAGGGAAATAAATATTATTTGTTGGGAGTTAGAAATGCAAGTAAGCTAAAAATAAAACATTTTTTTGATTCCTTTAGATTTCAATCTTACATGAATGATGTTGTTTATAAAACCTATAGAGACGAAAAAGCTTTTTTTAAGGTTGAAGTACCAAAGAAAGAAAACGAGTATTTAGATTTTAAGTTTGAACAGAAGGATAGGTTTAGTGATGAAGAGAAAAAGAAAAATCATTTTGATGCAAAAAATAAAACATATGAATTTTTCTCGCCAAATAAAAATGTTGTTGAATTATCATATTTTGGTTCACATAGATATGAAAGTTTTAAAGCAATTGATTCATTGTATGCTAATTTGAGAAAAAATTTAGCTACTGATTTTGAATCTGAAAAATATGATGAATTAGTAGGAGATGTCTCAGAAGTTGAAGTGGTCGCTATTGATGAAGTTGCAGGAACAAGTAACCATAGTACTCCAAAAATTATTGAGGAGACGAAAGGTAAAGAGAATAAATTTGATCCTACAGATTATGCTTCTTCTACATGGGAGAAAACATTAGGTCTGGTTTCAAAAGAAAAATTGGAATTAATTAATGAAAAAATAGCCTCTGATGCAGATAAAGATTATTATGTCTATGAAGTTTTAGCTACTAAGCCAAAATCAACTCAAGCTATTAAGTATAAAGTAGTTTTGAAAAAAGGTGAAACTTATATGCTTAAAACATTGGTAGATAAAAATTATAAAAATGAAGATCCTTTTATTGAGAAAGTTTTTACCTCATTTAAAGTTGATGATGAGGTGCCATCTAGGACAGTTTTTGAAAATAAACTCTCTTTATTTGAAGAAGATTTAAAAAGTGAACATGATAGTATACGCATTTCTGCAATAAAATCATTCGACCGCTTAAGTATTGAGAAAGAAGATTTTTCTAAGTTGAAAGCTATTTTGGAAAATTTTGATTTTAAATCAGACGAACAAGAATTAGTGGGGAATATTTATGAAAAAATTGGAGCTATTCAATCGCCTGAAATCCTTCTTTTTTTGGAGAAAGCATATAAAAAAGAAACGACAACTACTCAAATTCAATTTGCAATATTACGTGCTTTAACCTATCAAAAATCTAAAGAAGCCTATAAAAAAATAGGAGAATTATTAGATTATGATTTACCTATTTCTGATAATCAATATGAAATTATAAGTTTATTTAATCTTTTTATCAATGATTTAGAAAACGCACATCTTTTATATCCACAAGTATTAGAGTATTATAGTATTAAAGAGTATCATGAACCAGTTGTTAGTTTTGTTAAGAAACTTATGGAGTCAGAAAAAGTTCATGCTAAGAAGATTAAATCATACAAAAAAATGTTGATTACTAATGCAAAATTGGAGTACAAACGATTAGTAAGTTGGAACAGTAAACAAGCAACCTCAGATGAAAATGATTATGAAGGTGAAGCACCAATTAGTGATTTAGATAATTATTTGTCTATTTTGTACGCCTTTAAAAAAGATAAGGAAGTGGGGCAGTTGTTCCAAAAAGCTAAAGATTTAAAAATAAGTGAATTAAATGTAGCGTTAGTAAACAAAGAATTAGCTAAAAATAAAAAAGTAGATAAAACAGAACTCTCATTATTAATTAATGATTCAAAAACAAAATATATTGCGTTCCAAATGTTATATCACAATAAGCAATTTGATCTTTTAGATAAATATCCTCAAGATACAATTGTTAAAGCTGCTATTGATTATTATGAAGATATAAAACCTAAAAAAGACTCGATAGTTTTATTAGGAAAAAGAGAACTTGAATTTAAAGATAAAAAAGTTTGTTATTTTTTCTATAAAAATATAAATATAGAAGAAGATTCTTATAATTCAAAATCAGAAACTATTTCAGGAATTGCCTTTGTAAAAGAAAAAGATAGACTAAATTTAAAAGCTTTTTCTAAGCTTGAGTCTAAACGGTTTTTAGAAGATAAAGAAATAGAAGAGAACAGCAAGATGTTAATTGATAAGTCATTAAATTCCAATCATTTACGGGTTAGTTTTATCAAAAAACAAGGTAATGGTGCTATAAACGATGAATCAGAATATTATGAAGAAGATTAAGTAAAGTATGTTGCGTACAAAGAAAGAAATTGTTTATATTATTTTAGCGGGAATATTTATTACAAATGCAGTAACCGCTGAATTGATAGGAGGTAAACTAATTCAAGTGGGACCATTTGTGTTGAGTATGGGGATTTTACCTTGGCCTATTGTTTTTATTGTTACAGATTTAATTAATGAATATTTTGGAAAGCAAGGAGTAAAAAGATTGAGTCTGATTACGGCAGGGTTGATTTCTTACTGTTTTATAATTTTGTTTTTTGCCATGAAAATTCCTGAAGCTAAAGGAATTAGTCCGGTTTCAAATGAGGCTTTTAAGCAGGTCTTTGGTCAAAGTAATTTAATTATTATTGGTTCCATAACAGCTTTTTTGGTAGCACAGTTTTTAGATGTTACTTTTTTCAATTACTTTAAAGAAAAAACGGGAGACAAAATGTTGTGGTTAAGAAGTACAGGTTCCACGGTTTTTTCTCAATTAATAGATTCTTTTGTAGTTGGTGGAATTGCATTCTATTTACCGGGGATTTGGACAACCTCTCAATATATTGAGTTTTCCTTTACAGGTTATGCCTTCAAATTAGTAATTGCTGTTTTATTAACACCTTTAATTTATTTAGGGCATTATTTAATTGAAAAATATATCCATAACAATGAGTAAAGTTAGATGCGCTTGGTGCGAAAAAGATGATTTGTATCGTAATTATCATGATTATGAATGGGGAAAACCCGTGTATGATGATGCAACTCTTTTTGAATTTCTGTTGCTTGAAACTTTTCAAGCTGGGTTGAGTTGGTATACTGTTTTGGCTAAAAGAGAAAATTTTAAAAAAGCGTTTCAGAATTTTGATGTAAAAAAAGTAGCCCAAATGACCGATTTGCAAATTCAGATTTTGTGCGAAGATGCAGGAATAATTCGAAATAAGTTAAAGATTAAAGCAACAGTTTCAAATGCACAAGCTTTTATAAAAGTACAAGAAGAATTTGGTTCTTTCTCTAATTATATTTGGGGATTTGTAGAAGGTAAGCCTATTGATAATCAGCCGAAAACACTACGTGATGTTCCTGCTAAGACTGATTTATCGGATCAAATAAGTAAGGATCTAAAAAAACGCGGATTTAAATTTGTTGGATCTACTGTAATATATGCTCACATGCAAGCAACGGGAATGGTTAATGACCACGTAGCAGATTGTTGGACGAGAACAATACTGTAATTAAACAATTAAAAAGAATCAAAATATGGATCCACTTCACGGAAAAACACTTCAATATATACTGGAAAAATTAGTAGTTTATTTTGGTTTTGATACGCTTGCTGAATTAATTCCAATCAATTGTTTTAAAAGTAATCCTTCAGTAAAATCAAGTTTAACATTTTTAAGAAAAACGCCTTGGGCCAGAAAAAAAGTGGAAGATTTATAT
>NZ_JAGKWP010000176.1 GCF_021151785.1 Flavobacterium sp. | reverse complement strand
CCGCAGCTTTTTCGTCTGATAGGCCCTTAGCTAGAAGTAGAAACACTTCATGTTCTTTAGGATTTAACTTTGTAAGTAGTTCTTTAATATTGCTTGCATCATCTGGATCTTTGTCATATTCACTTTTAGCAAGCCTGATTGCATTTTCTGCAGTGAAATAGAGTTCCCCTTTGGCTACTACACGAATAGCCTCTATGAGTTCCTCGCTACTAGTAGATTTGGAAAGAAATGCTTTGGCACCTCTTTTGTAAGATTCTTTTATGGTTTCACCCTGATCGAATTGACTCAATAAAATAACTTTGGCAGATGGATGTATTGCAATAAGTTGCTCAAGAACGTCGAAGCCATTCAGTTCATGCCCAAATTTAATATCTGACAGCAGTAGGTCAGGCTTTATATTTGTAAACTCATCAATTATTTGGTCGGCAGAAGGAATGTATTTGATCACATTGATTTCTGTGTCTTTTAAGGCTTGCTTAACTCCGTCAGCAAAAAAAGCATGATCATCCGCAATTAAAATATTAATCAAAACTCACCTCTGAGTACGAAATTTGCCCTGGTTGTCAGTTTGTATATAAGAAGCGAAATGGAAAACCTGTAAGTTTTGGTGGCTCTTTAATGGGCGGCAATTCTCTCATATAACTCACAATGACTGATAATTGAAAATTACCATTTCTGCGACATTCTTACGTTATAAAAAGAAGCCCATTTTTAAGGATTTCCCCCTGATTTTGTGATGCCCCTCGCAATTTGCGCTTATAACCGACCATACAAACCTTCTCAAAATGAGCACTATTTTAGTACACGAAGGTTAATAATCCTCATAGAGCAGGGTAAATTTTATCTATAATTATGTTTTTTGTCACAAAAGTTATAATTATTGCTATTGCTAGACACCTACCTTATAAATAAAATGCGCACCACAACTTACCCAATATGGGTAAGTATGATTTCTCATGATGTGAAGTTTCTAAAGCTTTTGAATTGGAAGGAATGCTAAGTTGGAACAAGAAGCGACATTGATGCCTATTAACATTCTTAAGCGGGTTATGCCTGAAAACATCGATGTGGCTGAATTTATACTTGACGAGAATGAATATATTTCGATTTTGCTAAATTCGCATGAAAACCGAACTTTGATCGCAAAAAAGTCGGGTGATGAGCCACGGAAATGGCGAAGCGCAGATAGGGCTATTGAATTCTTAAGAATGAATTTTAAAGTCAAGAAAGTAATTGTTTGTTTGTGACCAAAAGCCTTGAGTTGGAAAGGAATATAATGACTACAGAGAGATCATTTTTACAATGCGCGGGCCAGCTAGAATTGTTTCTAAAGGGTAGGGGGGCATTAAATTCGATTTTGGATGTGAAGTTGGCGCTTGAAAAATCCCAAGAATATCTCGAATCAGCAATATTAAACATGTGCAGCGGAGATAGAGAGTTTGCGCTATCAAATGCAATGCAAGCGTTTGCTTTAACAGACTCAATGAATCTTCAGTTGACTTCGTTGTTGCGTCTGAATGAATTCTCAAATGGTGATGCCAAGCTTCAAGCTTCTTCTATAAATTGCGATCACTTCTTTCAGGCTATTAATAAACACTATGCGGTCAAATGCAAATCGAAAGCAGGTTTGTTTTGGAGTTGTGAGCCAAGAACTATATCTACACAAAACATAATTATTGATTTTGAACTTCTAAAAATTATTCTTAGCGCCGTTATTGATAATGCCCTGCAATACACTAGTTTAGGATTTATTAAGGTTGTCTACGGAGTGTATGTAAACCAATTGGTAGTTGAGGTTCATGATACTGGGATGGGCCTTACAGAGGAGGCCCTACTAGAACTTACTGATAAAGGACTACCCATGAATGATATACATGGTAGTACAGGATTTTCTTTAATTAAATTTTTCTGTAAAAAGCTTAATGGAGTCTATTCAGTTGACAGTAAGGTAGGGTTTGGAACTAAATTTGTTTTTACAATTCCGGTTACTCTCGATACTCATGAGGTTGTAACTAATCCTTCTTGTTTAGGTTTAAATACCCCAACCACATATATTCACAATATAAGACCAAATTCATTTAAGGTTTTAGTTCTTGAATCGACGGCAATTAATCTCGGCCATATGGAGAGATTGCTCTCTGCTGAATTTTTAAGGCGAGAGGATGTGCAGGTAACTTTTACTCAGGATGCATCTGAAGCTATAGCTCAGATAGAAGATAATGAATTCGATTTAATATTTATTGATTTTAATAACAAAGAAATGGACAT
>NZ_JAGKWP010000021.1 GCF_021151785.1 Flavobacterium sp. | reverse complement strand
AGTTAGTGATGTAGCTTTACAACAATTATTATTTGAAGTTGAAAATGTACCTTTTCCAACTCCAAAAGATTACAAATTTAAATTTATCGATTTATTTGCTGGAATTGGAGGTTTTAGATTAGCGTTACAAAATTTAGGAGGTAAATGTGTTTTTACCAGTGAATGGGATGAAAATGCTAAAAAAACATATAGAGCTAACTTTGGAGAAACACCTTTTGGAGATATTACCAAAGAATATACAAAAAAATATATACCTGAAAATTTTGATGTTTTATGTGCAGGATTTCCATGTCAAGCATTTTCTATTGCTGGAAAACGTGGTGGTTTTGAAGATACAAGAGGGACACTATTTTTTGATGTTGCCGAAATTATAAAACACAAACAACCAAAAGCAATTTTTCTAGAAAATGTAAAAGGTTTAAGAAACCATAATGGAGGAAAAACTTTAGCGACAATTCTAAATGTTTTACGAAACGATTTGGGTTATTTTGTACCTGAACCTCAAATAATCAATGCAAAAGATTTTGGAGTTCCACAAAACAGAGAACGTATTTATATTGTTGGATTTCATCAAAGTACAAATGTTACTGATTTTGAATACCCAAAACCCTTGGACAAAAAAGTAACTTTTGCAGACGTCAAGGAAAAGAAAGTTCCCGCAACAAAATATTTTCTTTCTACTCAATACGTTCAAACTTTGGTTAATCACAAGGCAAGACATGAAGGAAAAGGAAATGGATTTGGTTATGCAATTATTTCTGACAATGAAATAGCAAATGCAGTAGTTTGTGGAGGTATGGGAAGAGAAAGAAATTTGGTTTTAGACTATAGAATTACAGATTTTACACCAACAACTCACATAAAAGGAATTGTTAATCGAGAAGGAATTCGTAAAATGACTCCACGAGAATGGGCAAGATTACAAGGATTTCCTGACGAATTTTTAATTCCAGTTGCTGATGCATCTGCTTATAAACAATTTGGTAACTCTGTAGCTGTACCAGCTATTCAAGCTACTGCAAATGAAATATTAAAACTAATCGGAATTAAGAAATGATAACAGGGAACAAAGGAGAATGGAGCGAAATTTATGCGTTGTTTAAACTTTTGGGCGACAAAGAATTACATCCTGGAAATAGCGAAATTAAAAAACTTGAAAATCTAGTATATCCAATTTTAAGAATACTGCGTACTGAAGTCAATGGAAATTTTGAATATTCAATTGAAGATGATATTGTTGTAATATCAGGAAATGAAGAAGTTTTTCGTATACCAATTACAGAATTTCAAGAAAGAGCTAAATATTTGCTGACCGAAATTAGACGTAATTCAGGAACGTTTTCTATTCCTGATATTGAAAATTTTATGCAGAGTATTAATTGTCTCTCGCTGAAAGCAAATTCTTCTGCAAAAACTGATATTACAATTGTCATTCACGACCAAAGAACAGGACTTCAGCCGTCTTTAGGCTTTAGTATAAAATCACAATTAGGAAATCCTTCTACTTTATTGAATGCAGGCGAAACTACAAATTTTATCTTCAAAATTTCTGGAGTAAATATTAATCAACAAGAGATTGATGAGATTAATAATATTTCATCAAAAAGTAAAATTAAAGACCGAATTTCAGAGATAAAAAACAAAGGAGGAAAATTTGAATTTGTAAAAACTCAACGAACAATTTTTAGTAATAACCTAATTTTAATAGACAGTTTATTGCCACAAATTTTGGCAAATGTTGTTCTTGACTTCTACTCAACTTCTTATTCAAATATGGAAGATTTAGTAAAATTAATGGAAAATGAAAATCCATTAAAATTTGACACAACAGACAAGCACTTATTTTACAGCTACAAAATCAAACGTTTTTTAACTGACATTGCTTTAGGTATGATGCCGTCAAAAGTTTGGACAGGTCAATATGATGCAACAGGAGGTTATTTAATTGTAAAATCTGATGGGGAAATTTTATGCTACCACATTTATAATAAAAACGAATTTGAAAATTATTTACTTGCTAACACAAAACTTGAAACAGCAAGTAGTTCACGGCACGGATTTGGAGAGATTTATGAAGAGAATGGACAATTAAACTTCAAACTTAATTTGCAAATACGCTTTAAATAAATTAATATAAAAGGGCAATTTCAGCTTATGCATAAATCCTTTCGCGTTCGATTCAAGTAATGCGTAGTTGAGTAGCGCTGATGAAATTGAAGAGGTAACGAACTTAAACGAGATGCTGAAACAAGTTCAGCAGGACAAGATAGAGGAAGTTTAGTAAGACAGAGAAGAATCAACGCACTGTTTGTCAACCTGAACTTGTTTCAGGTTCTAATGAGAGTTTGAAAGGAGATGCTGAAATCGGAGAAGCAACGAATGTAAGCAGGTTCAGCGATAGAATATAAACTTGTAAAAAGACGTTGAGCATGCTAAAAAAGATTCCAAATTTCAGTCACGATAATAAAAAGATGTTTTAGCTAGGTCATCGGGCAGTCTTATGAGTGTAGATAGAGAAGCAAGATTAACCAATTTACCAATTGAGAAAATAAACTAATAAATCATCACATTGTTTTCATTTCATTGTACCCTAGCTCTGTTTTCAAAAACAAGCCCGATAGTTTTAAAAGCTGTTGGGTTTTTTTATCTTTGTCCTATATAAAATCACTATGGAATTAAAATTAAATCGACCAATCTGTTTCTTTGATTTAGAAACGACAGGTATAGACGTAGGGAAGGACCGAATTGTTGAAATTTCAATTTTTAAAGTTTTTCCAAACGGTAATAAAGAAAGTAAAACATGGTTGGTTAATCCAACTATTCCTATTCCACCACAATCTACAGCTGTTCATGGAATTACAAATGAAAAAGTAGCTCATGAACCTACTTTTAAGGAATTGGCTCCTCATGTATACAATATGATTAAAGATGCCGACTTGGCAGGTTTTAATTCTGACCGATTTGATATACCATTACTAGCAGAAGAGTTGCTTCGTGCTGAGGTTGATTTTGATATGAAAAATAGAGTTTCGGTAGATGTACAAACTATTTTTCATAAAATGGAAGAGCGAACCTTGTCAGCGGCTTACAAATTTTACTGCGGACAGTCATTAGAAAATGCTCACAGTGCTGCGGCTGATACGCTGGCGACATATGAAATATTAAAAGCACAATTAGACCGTTATCCAGATTTAGTAAATGACATAAAAAGCTTGTCTGAATTTACAACTCGAAAAAAATCGGTTGATTTTGCTGGTTTTATAGCAATAAACGATAAAGGGCAAGAGTTTTTTACTTTTGGTAAATATAAAAACGTGTTGGTTGATGATGTTTTTGATAAAGATCCAGGTTATTACGGTTGGATTCAAAATGCGGATTTCCCCTTGTATACCAAAAAAGTATTGACAGGTTTAAAATTAAGAAAGTTAAGTACTAAATAATTATTTCAATCAGCTAAAAAGGATAAAATGAAGATCATTTGTATTGGACGCAATTATGTGGACCACATTTCTGAATTAAATAATGAACGACCAGATGAACCTGTTATTTTCATGAAACCCGACACGGCAATTTTACCTAAAGATGCCGATTTTTATATCCCTGAATTTACACAAGATTTGCATCATGAAGTTGAGGTTGTGGTTAAGATAAATAAGGTGGGGAAATACATTGATAAAAAGTTTGCTCATAAATATTATGATGAAATTGGACTAGGCATAGATTTCACAGCAAGAGATGTGCAAACTAAGTTAAAAGAAAAGGGTTTACCATGGGAAAAATCGAAGGCATTTGACCATTCAGCGATTATTGGTAGCTTTTTGTCGAAAAAAGAGTTGACTTCTTTAGAAAATATTAACTTTGAATTAAGAAATAACGATCAGTTAGTTCAACAAGGAAATACTTCTTTAATGTTGTGGAATATAGATGAGATTATCGCTTATGTGTCTCAATTCTTTACACTAAAAACAGGAGACATTATTTTTACGGGTACACCTAAAGGAGTGGCAGCTGTAAAAGAAAATGATGTTTTAGAAGGATTTCTAGAAGGAAGGTCGATGTTTAAAATTCAAGTTAAATAATATGGCATTACAATATAATCTTTCTAAAGTTTATGAGATTTCAGAGAATGATAATGAGTTTGCATTACAAATTGTTTCTCTCTTTTTACAGGAAGTACCTGCTGAATTAAAATCTATTAAAGAGGGTATTGAGTTAAAAGATTATTCTCGAACGTACGCTGCTGCTCATAAAATTAAACCAACTCTAGATTTACTAGGAATGGATTTAGCTTATGATGATAATCTGGAAATAATGAATTGGACTAAAGTAGAAGGGAAACGTAAAGAAATTAAGGAAGTGTATAAATCATTGAAAGATCGTATTGACGCTGCTGTAGCTGAACTTAAAAAAGATTTTAAATTGAATTAAAAAACAAATCTTAAAGCTATATTAAAAAATCACGTTTTCGCGTGATTTTTTTTATTTTTACGCCCTGTTAAATCTAAAAAATGAAAGCTTCAATTATAACTATTGGCGATGAAATTCTCATTGGCCAAATTGTAGATACTAATTCCTCTTACATTGCCAAGGCATTAGATAAAATTGGGATTGCTACCAATGAAATGTTGTCTATTTCAGATGATAAAAACCATATACTTCGTACGTTACAATATGTGCAAAATCAATTTAATGTTGTGGTTGTAACAGGAGGATTAGGGCCAACAAAAGACGATATTACTAAAAAAACGTTTTGCGAATATTTTAATGATACTTTAATAGAAGATCCAGCTGTTTTATTGCACGTTAAAGAAATTATAGAAGGTTTTTATAAAAGACCAATTACTCAGTTAAATAAAGACCAAGCCTTAGTTCCTTCTAAGTGTAAAGTTTTGTTTAATAAAATGGGAACTGCCCCAGGGATGTTAATAGCGCATGAAGATACTATTTTTGTCTCTCTTCCTGGCGTGCCTTATGAAATGAAATACTTGATAGATAATGAGGTTATCCCTTATTTGGTTTCTAAATTTAAACGTCCTTACATTGTACATAAAACTCTAATGACTTACGGGAGAGGAGAAAGTCTAATTGCAGAACAAATAGAAGAATGGGAAGAGAACTTACCTAAATTTATTAAACTAGCGTACTTGCCAAGTCCTGGTAAAGTTCGCTTAAGATTAACTGCTCGCGGTGAAAATGAATTGATTTTGAAAGAGACAATTGACCAAGAAGTAGATAAGTTAAAAGCGATCATAGGTGATATCATTGTTGGATTTGAAGAGGAAGAGTCGATTGAAGTGATTGTAGGTAGAAAATTGAGTCAGTCTGGTTTAACTATTTCAACGGCTGAAAGTTGCACAGGAGGTAAAATAGCACAAATGATTACTGCTGTATCTGGAGCCTCTTCCTATTTTAAAGGAGGTGTTGTTCCTTATGCAACAGAGATGAAAACTAAAATTTTAGGAGTTGACCCTTCAGTTATTGTTGAGCATTCAGTAGTTAGTTCTGAAGTGGCAAGAGAAATGGCTTTAAATTGTAAAAAAATATTTGATTCAGATTATGCTATTGCAACAACAGGAAATGCGGGGCCATCAAAAGGCGATGCTGATGCAGAAATAGGGACCGTTTTTGTTGCTATTGCTATTCCTGAAAGTGTTTTAGTTGAAGAATTTAACTTTGGTCAACCTCGTGAAAAGGTAATAGAAAGGGCAGTTGCCAAAGCATTTGAACTTCTTTATAAAGAAATTTTAAAAAACTAGTGAAAAATAGTTGCATTGTATTTTAAAAATTTGTTTCTTTGCACCCTGATTTTGAATAACGATATAAAGTTTAGTAATAATGTCAAGAGTTTGTGAACTTACAGGTAAAAGAGCAATGGTTGGGAACAACGTTTCTCATGCTATGAACAAAACAAAGAGAAAATTCTCTGTTAATTTAGTAAAAAAACGTTTTTACATTGCTGAAGAAGATAGATGGGTAACATTGAAAATTTCTACAGCTGCTTTAAAAACTATTAACAAAAATGGTATTGCTGCTGTTTTAAAACAAGCAAAAGCAAACGGATTTGTGAAATAATCTGGTAATCATTTAATAAAATATTTAGAAAAATGGCAAAGAAAGGTAATAGAATTCAGGTTATTTTAGAGTGTACTGAGCACAAAGATTCTGGTATGCCAGGAACTTCTCGTTACATCACTACTAAAAACAAAAAAAATACACCAGATAGAATGGAAATTAAAAAATTCAATCCTATCTTGAAAAGAGTAACTGTTCACAAAGAAATTAAATAATTTAGGAATTTTTTTATCAAAAATTTCGAATAAAATTTTATAAGTCATGGCAAAGAAAACCGTAGCAACTTTACAGACAGCTTCTAAAAGATTAACTAAAGCTATTAAAATGGTGAAGTCTCCTAAATCTGGTGCTTACACTTTTGTAGAGGCAGTTATGACTCCAGAAGAGGTAGATGAGTTCTTAAAAAAGAAATAATCTCACGTAAACAATATTTAAAAAGCTATTTTCATTTGAAAGTAGCTTTTTTTATTTTATTTTTGTTTAAGAATTTAAAATAAACGAATGAATTTTTTTAAGAAGATATTTTCATCAGAAAAAAAAGAGACTACTTTCACGGAAGAAGCTAAGCAATCATTAGATAAAGGACTTGAAAAAAGTAAATCAAGTTTTTTTGCTAAGTTGACTAAAGCAGTGGCAGGTAAGTCTAAAGTTGATGATGAAGTGTTAGATAATTTGGAAGAAGTATTAATTTCTTCGGATGTAGGTGTAAATACAACTCTAAAAATAATTCAAAGAATTGAGAAAAGAGTAGCTCAGGATAAATACTTAGGTACAGATGAATTGAATTTAATTCTTAGAGAGGAAATTGCAGGTTTATTGTCAGAGACGAATACTGATGATTCTTCTTTATTTTCTATACCTGTAGATAAAAAGCCTTATGTTATCATGGTTGTTGGTGTGAATGGAGTGGGGAAAACGACCACAATTGGAAAACTAGCCAATCAATTTAAAAACGCAGGCTATTCGGTTGTTTTAGGAGCGGCGGATACCTTTAGGGCAGCAGCAATTGATCAATTACAAATTTGGGCTGATCGAGTGGGTGTTCCTATTGTTAAGCAGCAAATGGGTAGTGATCCTGCATCAGTTGCTTTTGACACACTTCAGTCTGCGGTTGCTCAAAATGCCGATGTTGTAATCATTGATACGGCTGGTCGTTTACACAATAAAGTTGGCTTGATGAATGAGCTTTCAAAAGTTAAGAAAGTGATGCAAAAAGTTGTAGAACATGCGCCTTCAGATGTGTTATTGGTTTTAGATGGTTCAACAGGTCAAAATGCATTTGAACAAGCGAAACAATTTACTGCTGCTACAGAAGTGACTTGCTTAGCTGTTACTAAATTAGACGGTACTGCAAAAGGTGGTGTAGTTATTGGTATATCTGATCAATTCCAAATTCCAGTAAAATATATTGGAGTTGGAGAAGGTATTAATGATTTACAAGTTTTTAATAAATTTGAGTTTGTAGATTCGTTTTTTAATTAATAGATGATTATAAAGATGATAAATTTTTTTAAAAATATGACTAATTCAAAGTTGTTAATTATTGGAATAATAGCAGCTTTGTTGGCTTTTCCATTTGATCTAGATTTCCTTAGGTTTATGAAAAGCGAAAATCTTTTTATGGGCTTACGATTGATTTCTTTTATTTTGATTTATTATGTAATTATTAAGGTAATTGACAATAAAACGAAACCAAAACTAAAGAAATGATAGTGATTTAAAACCTTTATAAAAATAAAAAATCCGATTTTATAAATCGGATTTTTTATTTTGGCTATATTTATTATAAATCTATTTAGCAATATTTACTACACGTGTTTCTCTAATTACAGTGACTTTAACTTGACCTGGGTAAGTCATTTCTGTTTGTATTTTATGAGAAATATCAAAAGATAAAGTAGCTGCCATTTCGTCGCTTACTTTTTCACTTTCAACTAATACACGTAATTCTCTACCTGCTTGGATGGCATAAGCGTTTTTAACACCTTGGAATCCATAAGCAATATCTTCTAGATCTTTTAATCGTTGAATGTAAGAATCCAATACTTGTCTTCTAGCTCCTGGTCTAGCTCCTGAGATGGCATCGCAAACTTGTACAATAGGTGAAATCAAATACTTCATTTCAATTTCATCATGGTGAGCACCGATAGCATTACATACTTCTTCTTTTTCACCATACTTTTCAGCCCATTGCATACCTAAGATAGCATGTGGAAGTTCACTTTCCGTTTCTGGTACTTTACCAATATCGTGTAATAAACCAGCACGTTTAGCTAGTTTAACATTTAAACCAAGTTCAGCAGCCATTAAACCACATAGTTTTGCTACTTCTCTTGAGTGTTGTAATAAGTTTTGTCCATATGAAGAACGGTATTTCATTCTACCTACGATTTTAATTAATTCAGGATGTAAACCATGAATTCCTAAATCGATTACTGTACGTTTACCAACTTCAATAATTTCCTCTTCAATTTGTTTTTGTGTTTTTGCAACTACTTCTTCTATACGAGCTGGGTGAATACGTCCATCGGTTACTAATTTATGTAATGCTAAACGAGCAATTTCTCTTCTAACTGGATCAAAGCAAGAGAGAATAATTGCTTCAGGAGTATCGTCAACTATAATTTCAACTCCAGTAGCTGCTTCTAAAGCACGGATATTTCTACCTTCTCTACCAATGATTCTTCCTTTAACATCATCTGATTCAATATTAAATACAGATACACAATTTTCGATTGCTTCTTCTGTTCCTACACGTTGAATTGTGTTAATGATAATTTTTTTAGCTTCTTGCTGAGCAGTCATTTTAGCTTCTTCAATGGTCTCTTGAATGTGGGCCATAGCGTCAGTTTTAGCTTCGGCTTTTAAGCTTTCTACTAATTGATTTTTAGCTTCCTCAGCAGATAATCCAGAGATAGTTTCTAATTGTTCGACTTGACTTTTGTGTAATTTTTCTATTTCTTGATGTTTCTTTTCAAGGTAGTCTACACGATTGTTGTAGTCTTCAATCTTGGTTTCTAATTCATCATTTAGCTTTTTGTTTTTAGCCAATTCATTAGAAACTTGAGATTCTTTATCTCTAGTTCTTTTTTCTGCTTCTGCAATTTTTTTGTCTTTAGCTAAAATTTCTTTTTCATGCTCAGATTTAAGCTCTAAAAATTTTTCTTTAGCTTGTAATAATTTGTCTTTTTTAATAGATTCAGCCTCAGCTTTAGCATCTTTTAATATAGAAGCGGCCTCTTTTTTTGCATTTCTTATTAGATTTGAAACATTGCTTTTCTCTAAAAATTTAGCAATTCCAAACCCAACAGCAATTCCGGCGACGATACTTAAAATAATTGTTAGTGTCATAATTTAATTGTTATATATAAAAAAAGCCTACATTAGGAGTTTGAATAAACTCGTAAAAACAGGATTTGAGCTAGCGCACTGTTCAAGGATTTACTCAAGGTAACATGCTTTAGTAGTGCAGATTTACTCATTTAAATAGTTAGTGTTGAGTTTATCAAAATTATACTAATGTAGGCAGTATCTTTGTTAATGTAAGAACGTTGTTTATTTATTTAGCAAGCTATTTAATTTGTCATCTAATTTTTTTAATCGCTCAAAAGCTTCATCAGTACTAGTACTTGAGGATATTTGCTTTTGTTCAATTTGAGAGGCAAACTGTAATGCACACATGGCTAATACATCTTGCTTATCTCTTACGGCATAGCTTTCTTCAAATTTCTTTATCGTTACATCAATCTTTTTAGATGCAGCTCGTAAGCCTTCTTCTTGCGAGGGTTCCACTGTTAATGGATACACACGGTCAGCTATTGAAATTTTTATTTTTAACTTTTCTGTCATATTTAATCAGAAAGTTGGGCTATGCAATAATCAATTTCTCTAATTAAAGCGTTTATTTTTAGCTTGGTTTCTTTTTTATATTCTTCACTGCCTAGAAGAGAATTGGTTATTTTTAAGCTTTCTAACTCATTTTGTAATAAACGAATCTTTTCATTTTTTTGTTGCATTTCATCCCTTATCATTGCTAACTCTTGAGTTAATTCTGTATTAACTTTCTCTAAATTCTCCAGTTTTTTAGACATTTTGAAGAATTTAACTTCAAGAGAATCAATAATTTTCGATAATTCGTTCATTTATCCCAATAATCTTTTCTTGATTTTACAAATTTAAAACTACTTATTTAATAATCAATAGTTTTTTTATAAAATTTTATAAGTTTTGTTAAAACATTATAAATCAGTACTCTGTTTGCTTTTCATGAAATCTAAAACTAAAGTAGCAATTAACTTACCAGTTAGATGATTATTTATTGAATCGTCCAAATCTGGCGCCCCTTCACAAAGATGTAAATATGCTGCATTATGCTCTTTGCCAAATTGATGTATAAAATGTCTAGCTTTCTCAATACTAAAACCACTCAGTGTCATAGCACTACTAGGAATTCCTGGTAAAGCATCTAAGTCAATTTCAATACCAAACGGAGTGTCGGCAACAAACGCCAAACCTACATTAATTTCATTGATAAAACTTTTTTCTTTTCTTACTGCAATTTCTTCATAAGTGTTGTATTTTACTCTATCAGAAATAGATTTCAAGGTGTTAAAAACACTTTTTGAAACAAAATTTTCATGTAACCCAAAGATGAAGTATTTTTTTAAGAAACCATCTTCAAAAGCATAGGTAAATCCATTTCCGCTGTGTCTACCTTCCATAATTCTAAAATCAGTATGCGCATCAAAATTAATGGCGTTTACGGGTTTTCCCTTTGCTAAAGCTAATCCTTTTATATTGCCATAAGCATTGTTATGCCCACCACCAATGATAATGGGAATTTTGCCTGTTTTTATAATATTGCATATTACATGTGAAACTTCTTTATCTATTTTTTCAACTAATTTAAAAAGCGCCTTACGTTCTTCTTTAATATTTGCATCTAGTTTTGCGGCTAAGGACATTTCATCTTTAAAGTTGATTTCACCTAATGCAATCAAATCTCGACCTTTGCAAAATCTATTGTGTTGAAAGTTAACCAAACTTTTAAGAGCGCTTTGAAAGGCACTTGATGTACCTGGTCTTCCAAAATTAGCTTTTACACCAATATCTTCTGATAAACCTAATAGAACAAAAGATGCTTCACTATTTTTAATAAACTCAAAAGGATTTTCTCCCTTTGGTACTGTAATTATCTTTTCGCCAAATTTTACTTCACCACTTCTATGACTTGTAATTTTAGCTAAATCATTAGCGCTGAATAGAATTAAATTTTCCATTTTGATTTAAAATTGCTTCCCAAATATACTATTTTAAGCAAAGAAATTGTAAAACCTAAGGTAAAATTTAATTTTAATCTTATTTTTGTAAAATATAATATAAATCTTAAACTAAATATACGATGGCACTTAATCATTCTAATTCCAATAACTCTGGTTTAAAAGCTATTATTGTTGTTTTAATTTTACTTTTATTAGGTAGTCTTGCTTACATTTATAAGATAAAGAATGAGAGTACTGAAATACAAACTAATTTAGTTTCTGAGAAAGCTAAACTTCAAGCGGATTTGGAAGCTAAAATTGCTGAATATGAAAAAGCAATCGCAGATAATACAGCGCTAAAAAGTGAACTAGAAGCGGAACAAGCTAAAATGGTTGATTTACTTGAGAAATTAAAAAAATCTAAAGGAGATGCAACATCAATGGCTAAATTCAAGTTGCAATATTTTCAATTGAAAAAAGATATGGATAATCTTGTGGCTGAGAATAATACATTGAAAGAAAAAAATATAAGATTGACTAAAAATTTAGATAGTACAAATGTTGTGCTTACTGATGCAAAAATTAAGATAGATACTTTAAATAATCAAAAGACAAGTTTAGTCAAAACAGTTGAGAAAGGTCAAAAACTTTCTATTTTAAATCTTCAAACTATTGCTGTAAAACAAAAAAGTTCTGGAAAGCAAGTGAATACGGATAAAGCGAGTAGAGCAGATCTTTTGAAGATTAGTTTTACGATTGCTGAAAATCAAATTGCAAAAAAAGGAGATAGAATTTATTATATCCAAGTAATTGATAGTAAAAACAATGTATTGGGAGAAAAAAAGAATGAAGCTTTCGGCTCAAATTATCTTTCTTACAGTTTTACAAAGACAATTCAATATGAGAATAAAACGGTAATTGTTCAAGAAGATTTACCAGTAAAAAACATTTTTGGAGGGTCATATTTTGTAAATGTTTTTGATAAAGATGGAAACTTGGTAGCCAAATCAAATTTTTCATTGAGATAGATTTTTTGAATTAAATTGTAAATTAACTCATCATAAGTAAAAGCCCGGTAAATCTTCAAAAAAATACCGGGTTTTTAAAACTATCGCTCTATTTTAGAGCCTTCATTAATTGAATATATCCTGCGTGATCACCTTCTTTATTATTGCTTCTGGCCTGATTTGCTAAGTTGACGATGTGATCTATATTTTCTATAGTTTGAATTAGTTCAATACTTTTTAGTAAACTTCCCGTTTTTAGTCGTGATGATAACAACTCCTTTTTTTCCTTTTTCTCCAAATCTTGCTTGGGCTTCTGGAGCTTGTAAAACTTCGACCGACTTAATTTTTTGTTTGTTTAATGGTGCATATGGACTAGTTGGGTTCTTTCCAAATAAGGATTCTTCCGTATATTCCATTCCATTAATGATGTATAAAGGTTCCTTTAATACAATTACGGTTTCAACGTCTTCATCTTCTTTTATTTGTTCACTTGAGGCTTCAATATTGTCATTAGAATACTTGTTTTTGATTGCTTTTCCATCTATAACTAAAAGAGGTGAAGTAGGAATTTCTATTTTTTTATCAGCTTCTTTTAGTTCATAATTAACATTTTGATTCATATTGACTTCTATTGCATCAAATACTTTGCCTTTTAAAATATAATTATTGTTAGTTGAAGCCATATTTGAAAAATTATTAATAGTACTGTTTAAATTCAAATAGACATCTTTAGAAGGTTGAAGATTAATTTTTGATGCTTCAACTTGTTTTTCAATTTTACTAGTAGAAAATTCCGAATAAGTATTAGATAAAATTTCAGTGTTACTTTTTTTATCTTTTTGAGTTTCTAAGGCTACATTTTCTTTTACTTTTCTAATTAATTTTTCAGTCGAATCTGTTGAAACTATGATTTCATTGGAATCTACTTTTGGTACATTTTGTTCTTTTTTTAGATTTTCTTTTTCCAACGTAAAAATATATATTAGCGTTCCTAATAAAGCTATTGATGCCGCTACAGCAATTTTTTGCCAAGTATTTTTCCTTTTAATTATTACTTGGGTGTCTAGTTTTTCTTCCACTCTATTCCATAACTTATCTACGGATAGAAAGTCTTTTTCTCCCTTTTCGGAAGCTTGTTGCATTTTTTTATATATTTTATCTTCTATATTCATCTCTTTTTTTTTCAAGTTATTACTTAGCCTTTTGATAATACAATATGTTTACTAATTCTTTTAGTTTCGTTTTAGCAACATTTAATTGTGATTTTGAGGTGCCCTCAGAAATGTTAAGTTGATCTGCTATTTCTTTATGACCAAAACCTTCTATAATAAATAAAATGAAAACTGTTTTGCTCCCTTCAGGCAGATAGTTCAACAAGTTAAGTAAATCTTCCTCCTCCAAATCAGCCATTTCTTCAGTTAGAGGCTGAACTTGAATAGAGACATCTTCTAAGTATAAATTAAAATTCACTTTTTTCTTCAATTGCATCAAACAATGATTGACGGCAATTTTTTTAGCCCAACCTTCAAAGGCATTCTCATCTTTTAATTGGTCTATTTTTGTAAAAATGGTAAAAAAAGCATCGGCCATGGCTTCTTCAATTTCTTCTTCTTTTTTTAAATACCTTGAACAGGTGTAATACAACTTTTTGACTAGTAGTTCGTAGACTTGTCGTTGTGCTTCCCGTTGTTGTTTTTTACAAGCATGTATTAGTTTTTTATCTATCATATTCTCAATAGCAGTATCAATGTCAAATTCAAAATTAAATATCTAATTTTTAAATTTCATTGTTTCTTGTTGAACCTTTCTTCTATAGATGCTTTTTTTTTGTAAAAGGTTGGAATGCGTTTAAATTATTTAAAAAAAATAATCGTAGGTGATTAAACTTACGATTATAAATATAGGAATAAAATGAAAGGTTCGTGTTTACTTCGTTTTCATTTCTTGATAATTAATTGGTATAAAATAGTATATTCTACCTCTTTATCTGTATCTTCACAAAGTAAAAAACTGATGGTTGTATCATTTTGTTGAAACAAAGTAATTCCCTCAAATTTTTTGTTTTCTGATAGTAAAATTACGTCTTCTAACTCAAAAGTTTGGAAATTAATTTTACCTAAAATGCTTCCTAGTATTTCACCGTCTTCAAATGTTGAAATAGTGTTTTCGGCGGTTGCTAAGAAATATATGTGTTCATTTACTAAAATGGCATCAGTAAAAGTACATTCTACATCATCAAGGGAAGGTAAGGATAATGGGAAATATTGAATTTGCTTGTCTTGACTGTCTGGAACAATAAAAATACCATTTTTACTATTTTGTCCATTGCCACGTTGAAATAAATACATGGTTTTGTCCACACAAATGGCACCTTCAATGTTTAATTCGTCACCTTCTAATTGGGCAATGTTTTTAAGAAAATTATAGAGTTTAGATAAATCCTTTATTTGTAATTGGTCATTGGTTAGGTCTAGTGTAAACATCATGTTTCTATTTTCAGTAGATCCTGATCCAAATAAAAATAATTGATTACCATAAGAAGTAATTGCTTCTAAATCAGGTTTGTTTTTTTTAGCTATTTTTTCTTGTGCTTCTTTGACTAATGGAAACTTTAATAAAAGATCTTTATCTAACACATATTGGTACAAAAATGAACTATTGTCGGAAATGATAAAAAGAACTTCTTTGCTAAATAGTAGCCCTGATGCAGCCTGAATTCCTTTTATTTTTTTGAATTCGGTAAGTTGAATTTTTTCCATTGTTTTGTTATTATTCCGTTTGTTTTAGCTATTAATAGTAGCGGTATCCTTATGATAAAACGGATAGCAGGTTTTGAGCTTTAATTTAAGATGTAAAGATAAGGATATCAATAAAAATACTCGAACCACAGGACGTTTTTTATTGTTTCTAATAGGTATAGGAAATTAACAAAAAAGCGATTTCAAGAGAGAAATCGCTTTTAGTTTTTTTATTTAAACTTCATAGCTAGTGTTATAATATGTGAGGATAATCCATTATTTCGATTGTAGAATCCATAGCGGACTTCTAAACTATTGATTCGTTTTACATTAAATAATCCTTTGTTATGATCTACCATTTTGTATCCTAAACCAATCATATTACTAGAGAAGGCAGATAAATCAAAGTCACTGGTAAAGAATTCATCTGCTAGATTATGTTGAAATATAGGTTGAAAATACTTAGCGGCTGTTTGTGTATAATAACGATATGGAATTGAAAGAGACGAAAAAGCCGTTAGTTTTATCGTTGGCTCAATGTTTATTGTATGCGAGTTAATGTTCCAGTTGTCCCAATAGTAACGATAAAATGTTCTTAAAATAAAATGATCTCCTAAGAAATAATTGGCACGCATTCCTACAGGTAATTTAAATCGGGTATCGGGTAAGTTTTCAGATTTCACAGTAGCTCCAGGATCATTGAAATATACGCGATTAAATTTGGTTGCTAATAGTCCTTCTTGGTATCCTATATCTACTAAAAAAGCTATTTGAAAATTTCGATTCATCACTTGTGAAAGAGTAAGTCCTAGATTATAGGAAGTTCGTGGTTTCAAGTCTCCTTGTTTGTAATTAGGGTTTGGATTATTTCGAAGTTCAATAGGTAAGATGATTTTCCAAGTGTCAAAAAATGCCATTCCTTTCACATTGAATTCGGTATTTTTATTTTTGGAATATTTGGTGTAACCTAAATTGGCTCCCAATGAGAAATAGTCAAATTCAGTTGAAGCTGAAACGCCTGATGAAAAAATTTGTCTTTTTTCCTCATTTTCAGAACTAAAACTTAAAGAAGGATATACACGTACGTCTTGATAAGAAGCAGAAGTAACCGTGTTTGGATCAATTTTGTCAGAAGAAGCCGAAGTGTATGAGTCAACTCCTAATTCAAATCCATATAGTTGTTTTCTGTTTTTTTTATCTCGTCTAGATACTTTGATGTCCAAAGTGGTTGCCACATCTGTTAGTTTTTCCGTTCCTCTTCCTCCAGTAACGGCTGAATTATTGCCGTCTTGTGTATAGTAACTGGAAATAAAATTAACTTCTTCTATTTTCAGTTTTGTTTTTTTATAGGCAGAACTATCCGTTGTGGTTTCTTGGGCTTTTGCTTTGTGACCTAAAAGAAAGGCTAAAAAAGCGGCTGTAAATACTTTTCTTTTCATGATTATTTAATCAATTAGTTACAACCACAACCTCCACCTGTTTTTCCGCCATTGGCGCCTGAACTTGCTTCGCGATAGAGCATAAAGGTGTTTTCAAATTTCTCTGATTTTCTTGCGCTTAGCTCCATATCCGAGTCGTTTATTTTTGATTTTTGATATTCTTTTACTTCAGCACAACTAACTAAGGTTAGTAAAGCGAACACTGCTACTATTCTTTTCATTTTATGAAAGTTTAATGTTTTTGGAATGATATATTTGGTCGAAATCATCTATAATAATACAGCCTATGTTAGGTAATTGATTAATAAAGTCTAAGCCAACTTCAATTCCCATAACAGTTACTGGAGTAGCTAAGGCATCGGCTATTTCTGCATTTTCTGCAATAATCGTTACACTTTTTATACCGCTAATGGGATAACCTGTTTTAGGATTTATAGTGTGCGAATATTTTTTTCCTCCTATAATGACAAATTTTTCATAATTCCCTGATGTGGCTACTGATGTATTGGTGATTTTAAATGTAGAAAATAAAGCTTCTTTTTTATTTGGGTCTGCTATACCTATCGTCCAAGCTGCTCCGTTTTCTTGATATCCCCAAGTTGTTAAATCACCAGCAGCATTTACTATTCCACTTGTTACACCATTTTCTATTAATATTTTTTTAGCTCTTTCAGCGGCATATCCTTTCCCAATGCCACCAAAACCAACGCGCATGCCTTTTTCTTTTAAGAACACACTTGTGTCATTTGGATTTAAAATGATATTTTTGTAATTGATTAACTCTACTGTTTTTTTGGCAGTTTCTTCATTTGGTAGTTCTTTCATGTTTAAATCAAAATTCCAAAAACGTTTGTCTATGCTGCCATAACTAATGTCAAATGCACCTTGTGTCATTTTGGATAGCATTTGACATCTAAAAATTAAATCATATACTTCTTGAGGGACTTGTACAGCTTCTATTCCAGCGTTTTCATTGATTTGATAAGTTACACTATCCTCGGAAAAAGTTGTGAGAAGTTTTTCAATTCGCTGAATTTCAGCAATGGCTAAATCAATTTTATTGTAAGCCCAATCTTCATTGTCACTTACAACAGAAATCTCAAATCGATTTCCCATCAATCTCAGATTTTTTTTGTAAATCATTAACTTTTCAATTTTTCTATAAATTCAGATAAGGTCTCTTTTGGGTATTCTTCCCATTTTTTGATAACTTTTCCCTCTTCATTCAAAATAATTATTAATGGGAATAACCCTTTTGAATTGTATTTTTCAGCCAAAGCTTCGTTCTCCTTTTCTACTTCTTTTGCTAGCTTATTTTTAGATTGCCTAGGAAAATCGGCGTTGTAGATAATTAATTCTGTTTTTGCAAAAGCTTGAAATTCTTCTGTTTGAATAATGAATTTTTTAAACTTAATGCAAGGTGCACACCAATCAGAACCAGAAAAATAGAGCATTATTTTTTTATGTTCTTTTTTTGCTTGCTCTAATTTATATGCAAAAGTTTCTGTTTGCTGTGCAAAACTGAAACTAGAAAAAATTACTAATAATGCAATGATTTTTTTCATTTCTTTAACTTTATTCAAAGTAAACGAAAAAAAGGTTTTGAAATTGTAACAAATATTACAATTTATGTAGTTTGGATTTAATCTAAATATCAGTAGTTATTCCCAACTTTCGATGAGTAGTAAATTTCCTTTTTCGTGACTAATGCTGACTAGGCCATCTTGTGCTACATGGTTACTACTTCCTGTTTTTACTCCTAATTCTAGTGTGTGATTTTCGAGGGGATAATATAAATTTTTTGAGTAGATACCAGTTACGGTTCCAATAGGAATAAGAGATAGAATGGCGTCTTTAGGGTACCATTTTTTAAATTGGTTGGGTAGTAAAAAAATCTTAGAATAATCGTCGAAAATAACAATTTTAAGTAATGCTTTATAATTACAAATAGTCGTAATATTGACGAGTGTGTGGTCTGCTCTTTTTCCAGTGGCCCAAACAATGTTAACCGCTAGGTGTCCTTTTTCAATTAAGTAATCTAGCGCTTTTTCTAAATCAGTTTTGTTTTGATCTGGAGTATGTATAATTTCTATGGGGAAGTGTTTTTCTTTGTAATAAGAGGAATCAAACTCTCGATCAAAATCTCCCAATAAGACATCTACTTTGATACCTAAACTTAACACTCGTTCAATAGCGCTATCTAATACCACAACAAAAGGAGACCATTCCAATAGTTGTCCTAATAATTCTTCACTACAAGCGGCTCCATTAGCAATAATTAATGCTGGTTCTTGGTCATCGCGAACAATATGATGAGAAGACATTTTTAGGGTTTTTAATTGGTTCAGTCAAAGATAGTATTTTCCTAAATAGGGCGGATAATTTTATTTTTTCAAATTTGATTTATTGAATGGTGTAATTTCTTACATCTATTTCTGATAGTCTAAAGTATCCTAAAGGATAATCATCTGGATTTGTTTGATTGCTAATGTTTCCTCTTACTGTCGCAGGTGGTGTAGCAAATGGACCATTACTTGAACCTCCAGCCACATTAATCAATATATTCATGTAATAGTAATATCTTTTAGAAATACCGTGTAAACTGAATTGAATATTTTGTCCACTCTCAAAATCTTCATCAAAAATTAAAGAGAACATGTTGTTTCCATTAGTAAATTCATCATTTAATACTCCGTATAATGGGAAAGGTTTAAAGGGTACTTGATACTGTTCTAAATAATAGTTTTCTTCGGTTGAATTGTCTTGAAAGTTAAATTTTAGTTCAATATCATTCCCAGTGAGACCAGCATCATTTCTTTGAGAAATAGTCGTTATTTCAGGTACGGCATAAAGTTTGTCCGAAGCGGTATATGTTGTTCCATTTGCTACCACTGTCAAGGTGTAAGTTTCGTTAACTATAGGATTGAAATTTGTACAAACATAATTTCCTGTGCCTGAAACTTCATTAAAATTGAATATGTTTCCATTAGAGTCTGCAACTGTAACTATTGCACCATTAACTACCGGGACAGTATTTTGGTAGTAATCCCCAGTAGTTGTAATTCGGATGGTTTGCTCATTACCTGTTGTTCCTTTTTGCCATTTAATTGAAGCGTCAATTACGATCTTGGGAGCCGCATTAGCTAAGTCAACATTAACTACATCTTCACAACTAATTAATGTTAGAGTTAAAAGTAATATAATATAAGAGAATAGTTTTTTCATCATTTAAAATTTAAAGTTATACGTTACACTTGGTACCATACCGAAAATGGAAAGTCTAACGGCTTCATTATTTCCGCTATCTTGGTTTTGTCTAAAATTAATTGACGCGGCATTTCTTCTATTGTATATATTGTATATACTAAAGACCCATTCTCCTTTCCAATTACGGTTTTTGTTTTTGCTTGGGGTTAAGGTTGCTGATACGTCTAAACGATGGTAGGTTGGTAAATTATTTTCATTTCTATTACCATAAACGGGTACATTGATTCCTTGATATTGGTATTGCCCTGTTGGGAAAGTTACGGGTTGGCCTGTTTGAAGCGCAAAAATACTTCCAAAACTCCATTTTTCATTCCATCTGTAAGCGGCTGTTATAGATACATTGTGTGTTTTGTTCCAACCTGTTTTGTACCATTCTCCATTATTAATTCCGATTTCGTTTGGTGTTCTTCCTGCTGTTTTTTGTTCCGAACGAGATAAAGTGTAAGAAGCCCATCCAGTTAATTTGCCTTCATTTTTTTTTGCTAATACTTCTAAACCATATGCTCTAGATTTACCAGCTAATACTACTTGTTCAATAGCTTCGTTCGCAATTAAATCAGCTCCATCAATATAATCTAATCGATTTTTTACTTTTTTATAGAAGGTTTCAATTTCTAATGTATAATCTCCATTTTTGATATTCTTGAAATAACCTAATGCATATTGATCTAAAATTTGAGGTTTTAAAAAGTTGTCACTTGGTGCCCAAACATCAAGTGGAGTAGGAGATTGTGTGTTTGAAATGAGATGCAAATATTGTGACATTCTATTGTAACTTGCTTTAACAGATGAACTAGCATTAATTGTGTAAGCTACTGCTAGTCTCGGTTCAAAATTATTAAAATGGGCAATAACATCATTTTTACCATAATACTTTGTTCCTGTAGGAGTGGCTTTTTCATAAATCTTTATTTCTTCATTGTAAAGTACCGCTTGGTTATTTGCATATGTATTGATTGTTTCTTGTCCTAAACGATAAAACATACTATATCTAACGCCATAATTAATTGCTATTTTTTCAGATATTTTTTGTTCTGCATCGATATAGAATGAAGGTTCAAATGCATATTTTTTTGCTAGTTGCTTTGGATTGATACCCGATTCGCTGTCGGTAGGTTCTATTTTTCCAGGATTAAAGGAATAGTACACTAAATTGGTACCATAGAACAATTTGTATTTATCTGTTAGATAATGTTTAAAATCATATTTAAAATTATAATTTTTAATACCGCTATCCCAATTAAATCCAATGAAGTCTAATGTTAATCCATAATAGTAGTCACTATAAATTAAAGACATATTAGAGAATAGTTTATCAGAAAATAAGTGATTCCAACGCACATTTAACACCGCATTCCCATAGGTATTCATAAATTGATTATTTAAATTGAATACATCTCTTCCGAAGTAACCTGATAAATACAGGTTATTTTTGTCGTTTATTTTGTAATTCAATTTGGTATTCAAATCATAAAAATAGGCCGAATTTTGATTATCTGTTACTTTCAAAAATAAATGGGCATAACTGCTTCTTCCCGCAATCAAAAATGAACTTTTATCTTTTACAATAGGACCCTCGGCAAGTAAACGGCTAGAAATTAAACCAATGCCTCCATTCATGCTAAATTTATTGCTGTTTCCTTCTTTTTGATAGATATCTAGTACAGAAGCTACACGACCTCCATATCTAGCAGGAATTCCTCCTTTGTAAAGTTTTAGATCTTTAATTGCATCCGCATTAAATACAGAAAAGAAGCCAAATAAGTGTGAGGAATTATAAATAGTGGCCTCATCTAATAGAATTAGGTTTTGATCTGCTGAACCTCCTCTGACATTGAATCCAGATTGTCCTTCACCCGCATTAGTGACTCCTGGTAAAGTTAGTATAGAGCGAATTACATCCACTTCTCCTAAAACAGCTGGCATTTGTTTAATCTGTGCAATAGACAATTTATTTACACTCATTTCGGGTTTGTCTATTTTCAATATTTTGTTATTGCTTTTAACTACAACTTCTTCAATTTCTTTACTTTTTTCTGACAACAAAAAGTCTTTTTTTGTATTTGATTGAAGCTCTATTGTTTCGGTTACTGTTTCAAAGCCTAAATTTTGAATGGTTAATTCATAGTTTCCTTTGCTAATTGAAATAGAATAATAGCCATATTCATTGGTTTGTATGGTTCTATTAAAACTAGTTCCATTTATTTGTATGTTTGCTCCAATAATTGTTTCATTACTTTTTGCGTCTTTAATTGTACCGCTTAAAGTTACTTTATCTTGTGCTACGGTTATTAGAGAAAATAAGGAAAAAAGCAGGCTAAAAATTTGAATATTTCGTAACATGAATCGTTTTATTTTTAAGACGCAAATTTGGGGTTTTTGTTACGAAACAATTGTTAATTTTGGGTTAATAAAAAAAGCGATTCTTTTAAAAGGAATCGCTTTTTTAAACATTTTAAATTAATATTATAATTTAGATATAATGTTATTAAATGTTTTACTAGGACGCATAGCATTTGAAGTAAGTGCTTCACTTGGTTGATAATAACCACTTATGTCTTGTTTTTTACCTTGTGCTACAATTAATTCAGTATCAATTTTAGCCTCATTGGCTGTCATTTCTTGTGCAATTGGAGTGAAAAAGGCTTTTAATTCTTCATCTTTATTTTGGTTAGCTAATGCTTGAGCCCAATATAATGCTAAATAGAAATGAGAACCTCTATTGTCAATTTCACCTACTTTACGCGCTGGTGATTTATCGTTAGCTAGAAATTTAGCATTAGCTTCATCTAAAGTATCAGCTAATACTTGTGCTTTTTGATTGTTTTGTGTCTGTGCTAAATGTTCTAGTGAAGCTTGTAATGCTAAGAATTCACCTAATGAATCCCAACGTAAATAGCCTTCTTCTAAAAATTGCTCTACATGTTTTGGAGCCGAACCACCTGCGCCTGTTTCGAACAATCCACCCCCATTCATTAAAGGAACTATAGACAACATTTTAGCTGAAGTTCCTAGTTCCAAAATAGGGAATAAATCGGTCAAATAATCACGTAACACGTTACCAGAAACAGAAATAACATCTTTTCCTTCACGGATGATGCGTAATGTTTCAGTCATTGCATCTTTTATGTCCATGATGCGTATGTCTAGACCAGTGGTATCGTGATTTTTTAAATATAATTCTACTTTTTTGATGATCTCTCTATCGTGCGCTCTTTCTTTATCTAACCAAAAAATGGCTGGTGTATTTGATAATCGTGCTCTATTAACTGCTAATTTAACCCAATCCTGAATAGGAGCATCTTTAGTTTGACACATTCTGAAAATATCACCTACTTCTACGTTTTGAGTCAATAAAATATTGCCGTTTTCGTCTTCCACAGTAACTTTTCCTGCTGCATTTAATTGGAATGTTTTGTCGTGAGAACCATATTCTTCCGCTTTTTGAGCCATTAATCCAACATTAGGTACAGATCCTATTTTTGTAGGATCTAAAGCTCCATTTTTCTTCATATCATCAATACATGCTGCATAAAAGCCAGCATAAGAACGATCAGGGATCATAGCTATGGTGTCTTCTTCTTTTCCTTCAGCATTCCACATTTTTCCACCATTTCTTGCTAAAGCAGCCATAGAAGCATCTACAATAACATCTGAAGAAATGTGGAAATTGGTAATTCCTTTATCTGAATTTACCATGGCTACCCTTGGGCCATTAGCTAAAGCTTTAGCTATGGCTTCTTTGATTTCCGCTTCTTGAGGTATTCCTGTAATCTTATTGTATAAATCTTGTAATCCGTTATTAGGATTTATATCTAATGATTTGAATAAGTCGGCATACTTAGTATATACTTCGGCAAAGAAAGTCTCAACAATCGCTCCAAAGATAATTGGATCTGAAACTTTCATCATCGTTGCTTTTAAGTGTGCTGAGAGCATTACATTTTTTGCTTTAGCGTCAGTAATAGTTGCTTTAGCGAATTGCTTTAGCGCATTTAAATTCATAACTGAACTATCAATAACTTCACCAGCTTTTAAGTTAGCAAAGTCTTTTAAAATAGTTGTTGAACCTTTATCTGAATTGAAAACGATTCTAAATTTTCCATCTTTTTCAACTGTCGTAGAAGTTTCAGTTCCGTAGAAATCACCAGTATTCATGTGAGCTACCTCAGTTTTGCTATCAGCAGCCCAAGTTCCCATACGGTGAGGATTTGCTTTAGCATAGTTTTTAACCGCTTTTGGAGCACGACGGTCTGAATTTCCTTCACGTAACACTGGATTTACAGCTGAACCTAATACTTTAGAGTATTTGGCTTTGATGTTTTTTTCTTCTTCGTTTTGAGGTTCTTCGGGATAGTTAGGCACTGCAAAACCATGAGATTGTAATTCTGCAATCGCTTCTTTTAATTGGATAACTGAAGCAGAAATATTTGGTAATTTGATGATGTTTGCTTCCGGTGTATTGGCTAATTGCCCTAATTCGGTTAGTGCATCATTTACTTTTTGTTCTTCTTTTAAAAATTCAGGGAAATTAGCAAGGATTCTGCCAGCTAAAGAAATGTCTTTAGTTTCTATATCAATACCTGCTGTTTTTGTAAAAGCCTGTACGATTGGAAGGAACGAATGAGTGGCAAGCATAGGTGCTTCATCCGTAATGGTATAAATTATTTTTGAATTAGACATGATATAAATTGTTTGTTTGTATTTGTGTAGCAAATATAGTGATTTTAAGAAATTGCCTGAAAATTTACCCTTTCAAAATTGATTATTAGGGATTTGACAATAAATGGGTTAAAAAAAACGATATTTTTAAAAAACAGGTTCCAAAATTACAGATATAAAAAAATCCCGAACAAGTCGGGATTTTTTATTGCTTTCAAAAAGAGTATTAAGCTCTTCTTTGTTTGATTTTTGCTTTTTTACCAGTAAGTTCTCTAAAGTAGAATATACGAGCTCTACGAACTTTACCTCTTTGATTTACTTCAATCGATTGTAAAGCAGGCATGTTTAAAGGGAAGATACGTTCAACACCTACAGCACCTGACATTTTTCTGATTGTAAAAGTTTCAGTTAAACCAGTACCTCTTTTTTGGATAACCACACCTTTGAAGAACTGCGTTCTTGTTTTTTCACCCTCTTTAATTTCGTAGTATACAGTGATGGTATCTCCTGCATTAAACTGAGGGAAATCTTTTTTTGTTACAAATTCGTTTTGAACGAAATCAACTAAATTTGACATAATTTTTAAATATAAATAATTAAACCTGAGCAACATACACGTCTTTCGCCAGAGGTTGGTCAAATGTGGGTGCAAAATTATGTTTTTTTTATTAATTAGCAAAATGTTGATGCACTATTTTAATTCCTAGACCGTTAATTTTATGGTAAATTTTCAAAAAACTTCTGAAACGGGTCTTTTAACTTCTAACTTTTGAATTATATTTGCCCATTAATTTGAATATATGAAGTTTGATTTACTAAAGAAAGACCCAAAAAGTCAGGCCAGAGCCGGAGTTGTAACCACAGATCATGGGGTGATTGAAACCCCAATTTTTATGCCTGTAGGTACTGTAGCTTCAGTGAAAGGAGTGCATCAAAGAGAGTTGAAACAGGATATTAATCCAGATATTATTTTAGGTAATACTTACCATCTATATTTGAGACCACAAACCGATATACTTGAAAAGGCTGGTGGTTTACATAAATTTATGAATTGGGATAGAAATATTTTAACCGATTCAGGAGGATATCAGGTATATTCTTTGTCTTCAAATCGAAAAATTAAAGAGGAAGGTGTTAAGTTTAAATCGCACATTGATGGATCTTATCATTTCTTTTCTCCCGAAAATGTAATGGAAATTCAGCGTACTATCGGTGCTGATATTATTATGGCATTTGATGAATGTACGCCTTATCCATGTGATTATCGTTATGCTAAACGTTCTATGCATATGACGCATCGTTGGTTAGATCGTTGTATAACACATTTGGATACTTTACCTTTTAAATATGGTTATTCACAAGCTTTTTTTCCTATTGTTCAAGGAAGTACTTACAAAGACTTACGTCAGCAATCGGCTGAGTACATTGCAAGTGTAGGTGCTGAAGGAAATGCAATCGGAGGATTGTCAGTTGGTGAACCCGCAGAGGAAATGTATGCTATGACTGAAGTGGTTACAGCTATTTTGCCTGAAGATAAACCTAGATATTTAATGGGCGTAGGAACACCTATTAATATTTTAGAAAATATAGCTTTAGGAATTGATATGTTTGACTGTGTAATGCCTACACGAAATGCAAGAAATGGCATGTTGTTTACGGCTAATGGAATTATCAATATAAAGAATAAAAAATGGGAAGATGATTTTTCTCCAATTGATGAAATGGGACATACTTTTGTAGACTTAGAATATTCTAAAGCTTATTTAAGACACTTGTTTGCTGCTAATGAATATCTAGGAAAACAAATTGCAACTATTCACAATTTAGGTTTTTATATGTGGCTTGTTCGTGAGGCAAGAAGACAAATTTTATCTGGTACTTTTAGAACTTGGAAAGATAAAATGGTGGTTCAAATGGCTCAACGATTATAAGTTAATAAGTAAAATAAGTTTCAAGTTGTATGAAATTAATTGATTGGTATATTTTAAAGCGCTATTTAGTCACTTTTTCAGTAATGATTCTAATGTTTATTCCTATAGGCATTATTATTGATGTTTCTGAGAAAATCAATCGCATGATTGAAAATAAAGTGGCATTGAAAGATGTAGCCATTTATTATGGTGGATTTACCATATATTTTGCCAATTTATTATTTCCTATTTTCTTGTTTTTATCGATTATTTGGTTCACGTCCAAATTAGCTAATAATACAGAAATTATTGCTATTCTAAGTTCAGGCATTTCATTTACTCGTTTTTTAAGGCCCTATTTAATAGGTGCATCCATCATTTCTTTCATTGTTTTAATTATGGGTTTTTTTATTTTGCCCAAAGCCAGTGAAAAATATTGGAATTTCAGGTATACTTATCTAATAAAAGGAAGTACAAATATTGAAAACACAGATATTTTTAGACAACTATCTAAAGATGAGTATATCTACTTAGCTAATTTTAATGTGTTGTCAAAAACAGGATTTGATGTTGTTTTCGAAAAATTTAATGATAATAAGTTAGTCTATAAAATAACGGCTAATCGGATGAAGTATAATGAGCGAACCAAAGATTATACTTTATATAGCTATGTCAAAAGAAATATAGGAGTTAATAACGATACTTTTGAAAAAGGAGAGCGTTTAACGGTTAAATATAACATTGAACCAAGTGATTTAACCCCTACTATTTATGTGGGTGAAACAATGAATGTTTTTGAATTATATAATTTCATTGAGAGAGAAAAAAGTAGAGGAAACTCAAAAATTGATGTCTACTTGGTTGTATTGTATAAACGCTTTAGTAATCCTATTTCTGCATTTATATTAACCATTATTGCTGTTGCGGTTTCTGCTATGAAAAGGAGAGGAGGAATGGGGATAAACCTAGCCATTGGAATTAGTATTGCTTTTGCTTTTATTTTCTTTGATAAGATTTTTGTTAATTTAGCTGAAAAATCGAGTATTCCTCCTTTAGTAGCTGTTTGGTTACCTAATGTTATATTTGGTGTTTTAGCTTATTATTTGCTTAAGAATGCCAAAAGATAATTTAAAGCATTATTTACATCTTCATCTCATCGTTTTTGTTTGGGGATTTACAGCTATTTTAGGTGCTTTAATTTCGTTAGATGCACTTCCTCTAGTTTGGTGGAGAATGTTGATAGCAGTAGGCTTAATTTTTTGTTATATTTTCTACAAAAAAATTCCTTTAAAATTACCAAAGAAAGAGTTATTTCTTTTGCTTTTTGCGGGGTTAATAATTGCCTTGCATTGGTTCACTTTTTTTAAGGCAATTAAAATTTCTAATATTTCAATAACATTAGCTTGTTTATCAACAGGAGCTTTTTTTGCTTCCATTTTAGAGCCTATTTTGTTTAAAACTAAATTAGTCTGGTATGAGTTGTTGTTTGGTTTAGTTGTTTTAATAGGTCTTTATTTTGTGATTGATGCCTCAGCACCTGGATTTATTCAAAATAGTTTACATTCTAATTTGTCTGGAACCATGAATGGAGTAATAACAGCTTTGACTTCCGCTTTTTTATCCGCTCTCTTTTCAGTTATTAATGGCCAATTTGCTAAGCGAATTAATCCTACTGTCATTTCTTTTTATGAATTACTGGGAGGTGTTTTATTTTTCAGTGTAATTTTATTTTTTTCAGGACAATTTAGTTTCGATTTTTTTGTTCTTTCATCAGAAGACTTATTTTGGCTTTTTATATTAGCTTCTATTTGTACTGCCTATGCTTTTATTGCTTCTGTACACGTAATGAAGTTTTTGTCACCATATACCGTTATGCTTACTATTAATCTTGAGCCTGTCTATGGAATTGCATTAGCGGTATTGTTATTTGAAGAAAAAGAAAAAATGGGATTAGGCTTTTACATAGGTGCTTTGATTATTCTTATAACTGTGATTATGAACGGCTTAATAAGAAATTTTAAAAAAAATAAATAGTTTGT
>NZ_JAGKWP010000175.1 GCF_021151785.1 Flavobacterium sp. | reverse complement strand
ATTCCCAGTTGATATTGATTTATAAAGTATATAAATCAATAAAAAACAGATTTAAAATGTAAGGAGGTTGGATTTATTTTTTTAACCATCCTCTTATTTTCCACCATTTTGAATTTATGATCCAGTCAATTTCAGCCTTCAATAATTCATTTTCTGTTAATGTTGAAGGTAGTTTTGTAAATGGAATCCCTTTGCTGTTAAGTTCATTTCTTGTTTCCTGAATTTCAGCAGCATCTCTCCACCAATCAATCAAACAATTGATATTTTCATTGGAAGAAATATAATCTTCCAGAGGCGGCATGTCCGAGTTTTCTTGAAGTGTTTTATAAAGCTGAATTGAATCAGGAAATGCATTTTCGTAAAAAAACTGTTGCCTTCGATTTTTATTTCTGTTGTTATTGAATTTGGCACTATCGAAAGTGCTGTCTGGACTTGCATGAAAATTAAAGCCAAATTTAGTATTCAATAATTCTATTACTGTATTGCTTTGTTGCATGACATTTTCAATATCGACTAATATTGAACGGTCTGCATTTTGTTTAAAGAAATCTAAAATTAATTGATTGTAAAAGTGCCAATTGTCAGGCGCAGACGTTGGTTGCGTATAAAAATCATCATCTGTACTTCTTCTGAATAAAGAGTCAACAACTTCCCATGGTTTTCTATAAACAAATAAAAAAAACGCATTGGGAAGTAACTCTTTATATACATTTAAAAAAAGTGTTGTGCGTGGATCTTTCCATCCCCACTGAGAGGATTCGTTTTTTTTAATGATGGATGTCAACTCTTCTTTTTGTGTTCCATCAAGAGATTGCACAGTATTTAAAGACCAACCATCTGGATTCAGATTATGATGTGCCAGATTTTTTTTATGAAAGACTAAAAAATCTTCATTTTCAAAATGTCCTAATTCATTTCCAAGGCTTGCCCGGAGTAAATTTTCACCAATGTTTAGTCCTGCCTTTTGGAGAAGAGACGCTGTGAATGAAGTACCCGAACGGTGCATCCCTACAATAATTAAGCATTTAGATGAGTTTTGCATTTTTTGAATTTTGATATTTTATTAAGGTGTCATCTAAATTCATAAATGAATTTGGCAATTTAGATTGTAATTGCGTTTTCCATTTATCTTTAAATTTTAGCGCATTGATCTGCTGATAGCGTCTCATGCCGGCATTTATATTCGTACCTGAAGTGACACCTTCATAATGAACAACAATGGATGCTGGTTGATAAACAACTTTTTTGTTTAATGTATATTGTATACTAAAACACAAATCAGTGTCTTCATAATAACCGGGTGTATACATTTCATCAAAGCCTCTTAATTGATCAAAGTCTGTTTTAGAAATTAGGAAGGATGCACCAGAACAATAATCAACTTCCCGGATATAGTTATATTTTTTATTGGTTATTGAGCCACGTCTTCCATAATGGTAGGTTTGTCCATCCTGCCATACAATACCGCCGGCTTCCTGTAGGTCTCCATCGCCAAAAACCAGCTTGGAGCCTACAATTCCAATCTGGCTATCGTTTTCAATAAGTTCAACCATAGACGTTAGCCACTGTTTCTGAACGATGGTATCATTGTTCAGGAAACATAAAAATTCTCCTTTGGCCAAAGATGCACCTTGGTTACAGGAAAGTACAAAGCCCGAATTATGATTGTTGTTATGTAAGCGAAGATTGGGAACCTGAATTAAAAGCTCTGCTGTTTCATCAGAAGAAAAATCATTGACTACAATAACTTCATAGCTTACTTCAGGGCCGGTATGTTCCATGATTGCCCGAAGGCAATTACACGTAAATGCGATATTGTTGTATACACAAATGATGATAGAAACTTTAGGAGCGTCGATTTTAGAAAAATGAATTTTTTTTATTTCCTCAGCTATATTGTAATGGTTCGGAAAAACAGTTATGTTCAGTTTTTCGAGTTTGGGATTGACAAGTTTTTTTAGGAAAGTAAAATTCCGGTTAAATAAGATGGAAAGAGATTCTATTGAATATTTGAAAAACAAACGAAATCCAATATTTGAAAAGCAAAACCGCATGAAATACCAAAATGAAAATTTTCCCTGCTTATTTTTACCATGGGCAGTAAAAATAGAAATGGTTTTTAAGGTAATTATCCTTAGGTTATTTTTAGTATTTCGTAGCATTTGAATAAAACCTGAAACTACATGTTAGATATTGAGGGGCTGTAAATTCCGGTAATGAATGAAAACTAAACAAATAGTTTATTTTGACAGACTATAAATGATAATTTAAATATATTGAGCTTTTCTATTTTTACAC
>NZ_JAGKWP010000020.1 GCF_021151785.1 Flavobacterium sp. | reverse complement strand
TAATAAATATAAGCAGTATAAACGCCCAATCTACAGCCTACCGGCAATTTTACAATACCCTCATAGGCATGGTCGAAATCCTTCTTTACATCTTGAATAATCGCCATTTTATCCTGATCGGTAAATCTACTAAAATCTACTCCAGGAAAATATACCCTACCCCGCTCATCCACATCACTGCGGATATCACGCAAGAAATTCACCTTCTGAAAAGCCGCTCCCAAACTTCTTGCATAAGGCAATAATGCATCATACAAACTTTGATCGCCCTTGCAGAATATGCGCAAACACATCAATCCCACAACTTCGGCACTTCCATAAATGTATTCATTGTAACTACTCTCATTGTGCGAAGTAGCATACAAATCCGCCTCCATCGATTGGAAAAATGGCTCAATTAAATCTTTGCCAATTCCAAATTGATTTGCCGCCAATTGAAAGGCATGCAACACTGGATTGGTGCTAATTCCATCTTCAATGGCCTGATAAGTTTGAACCTGAAAATCAGCCAACAAACGCTTTTTATCATATCCATGAAAGGTATCTACAATCTCATCAGCCACACGCACAAAACCATAAACTGCAAAAACTGCCCAACGGTAATCATTCGATAACAAACGAATTCCTAACGAGAAACTAGTACTATAATTCAGCGCCAAACGCTTACTCATGGCTTTCGCCGTTTGATCAAAAAGTGCGATGCTCATTTTCTATCCTTTCTGTAATTAATCTTGATCCAATCACCACAATCGGTAACCCAGTTCCAGGTGTGGTACTGGCTCCAACGTAGTAAACATTGTTCAATTTTTCGTCTTTATTCGATGGTCTAAATGCCCCAATTTGATTCAAGCCGTGAGCCAGTCCAAGCCCACTTCCTCTATACAAATGGAACATCTTCTCCCAATCGTTAGGAGTATAAACAACTTTGGTAAGTATATTGTTTTTCACATCATAACCCACGCGCTTACCCAAATCCTCAATAATCTCATCTACCAATGTATCCGCATCACTCCAATCTGGCTTCACGCGCAAATCTGGAACCGGACATAAAATAAATAAGTTTTCACAGTTTTCCGGTGCACAATTAGGATTGCTCTTGCTGGCTACATTCACATAATAATAAGGCTTTTGCGGCGCTACCGAACTCCTGAAAATCGTATCTGCGTAGTCGCGGAAATTATCCCCCAAGAAATAATTGTGGTGATGGATTCCCTCCATTTTCCCCTTCACACCCAAGTATATAGTGAATGGCGCTAACGTCCATTCCATCTTATCCAATTTTTCCGGGCGATATTTTTCTCTACCTAAGAACTTGCCCCTAAACATCGCTGCATCGGCATTGATCACAAATAAATCGCCAGAATAAACAACACCCTTGGAATCAGTTACAGAAACCATCTTGCCTCCTTGCTCTTGCACCGAAACAATTTCCGTATCAAAATGGAACTTCACGCCTTTGTTACGCAACAATCCCATGATCCCTTCAACAATTTTATACATCCCACCTTTCACATTCCAATAACCATCGTGTTGCAACTCTGTATAATTCAACAGGTTGTAAACGCTAGGCGTATTAAATGGCGTAGCTCCCAAAAAGAAAGCCACCAACGAAAAGATAATTTTTACTTCCTCTGAATCAAAATGGCGCTCCAGCTCCTGCCAAAAAGTTCTAAACATTTTTGGCAAATGCTTCATCGGCACCGTAGCCATTGAAGCCAAAAATCCCATGATGCTGTTGAAGTTCTTCTTCACAATTCGGTACTCCGTATCATGAAAAATTTCCTTAGCGCCCAATAAGTATTTTTTTGCTTTTGCCTCAAAATCATCTTCTATACCACGAAACTCCTCTGCCAGTTTGGCTAAATCTTTATAAATGTGAAACACGCGATCAGAACCCGCAATGTTCACCGTGTATAATGGATCCAACTCGTTCAATTCAAATGGCATTTTCTCACCTATAGAATCAAACAACTCCGTAAACTCATAGCTCATCGAAAAAAACGAAGGGCCTACATCGAAAGTGAAACCGTCTTTCTCCAACAAATTCAATCTTCCACCTGGCTTATCCTGCTTTTCAATTACAGTTACATCATAGCCCTTGTAGCTCAAACGCAGAGCAGTACTCAAGCCACCCAAACCGCTTCCCACAATTACAACCTTCTTATTCATGAGCGTATTTTTTATAAAATTTTCTATATTTCCAATACGAGATAGCTGTAATACTACTTACTACTAGTACGGCATACAAATAATAAATAACATTTTGTTTTTCTCCTGAGGCATAGGAATGCATTCCACTTAAATGAAAATTAACTCCAAAATATGTCATTAATATGCTTGCAAAAGCAAAAACACTCATTACATTATAAATCCATTTACCACGAAGCGAAGGTACGAAGCGAGCATGTATAACAAAAGCATAAATCATTATACTGATTAAAGCCCATGTTTCTTTAGGATCCCATCCCCAATAACGTCCCCAACTTTCATTGGCCCATTGTCCTCCTAAAAAATTTCCAATTGTTAACATCACTAAACCTACCGTAAGTGCCATTTCATTGATGTATGTAATCTCTTGTATAGATAAATCCATTTTTTGCTTGTTTTTTGAGTTCGTAAAAATCATTAAAAACAAAGCAACTAAACCTAAAATCATTCCTAAAGTAAATGGCCCATAACTTGCCACAATAACAGCTACATGTATCATTAACCAATAAGAATTTAAAACCGGTTGTAAATTTGCAATCGCAGGATCCATCCAACTCCAGTGCGCTACCATTAAAATTATTGCTGTAACAAAAGCAGTTGACGCAACTGTTAATTCAGATTTTCGACCAAAAGCCAACCCAAAAAACATAGTAGCCCAAGCTACATAAATCATACTTTCATAAGCATCAGACCAAGGAGCATGACCGGAAATATACCAACGTGTTATTAATCCGCCTAAATGTAGAATAAACAGAATTGCTATAATTGCATGCGAAACCTTAACCGCTATAGATACCCATTTTTTATCACTGAATATTTTCCAAATTACAAAGGCAAACATTAATAAACCCGCATATAAATACCATGAAAATAATTTTTTAAATATATCGTATTTATTATATAATATTTCTGTATTTATTTTATCATCAGCTAAAATGACTTTAGAACCAAATTTCTTTTGAAAATTAATTAAACCACTTAATAATTGATTTGCCATTTTATAATCATTTGTTTGAGAAGCCTTAGCTAACTCATTTAAATAAAAAGGCAATGCTTGTTTTACAAAATCTAGTGGTGTATTGGTTTTGTGACTTAATTCCATATAAGAAACCCATTTGTTATTCTTATCATTAGGAATAGGAAATATTTTCAAAATAGAGCCACTCAAGGCATCGTTTAACAAATGTACTTTTTTGTCTAAGTCCATAAAATCTTTTTGAAACTGATTAGCAATTGCTGCCTTATAAGCTTCATCGGTTTGTTTCTCAATTTTATAGTTTCCTTGTTGATCAAAAAATTGAAATAAAGAAACATATTTTACATCTTTAGGAACACCTAAAATAGAGCGTATGCTATCATTACCTCTTTTTAGATTTATGATTGGAACGTGTACCCAAAGCTGTGGATATTGTGTCATTGAAATCAAAACCTGATCTGCAGTTAAATCTTCAAATGTATCATTTTTAGAAACTTTTCTTAATAATTCAGAAGAAAATGTATTTACGGGTTTCATTCTACCTCCCACGTCTTGAATTACTATTCTTCCAAATTTTTCAGCTTGGTCAGGAGCCACTATATATTTTTTAATTTCCTTTAAGGCCTCTGAAGCTGAAGGCATTTTCATGGGTACAACTGATTTACCAGCAGTATCTGTATTATTAGCATCAGTTACTTCCGCTTCATGATTGTGATTTTTATGATTTTCTTGAGTGAAACCAACTAATGAAAAGAAAAATAGCAGTAGTGTTAGGGTTGATTTTTTAATTCTTACTTTATCTAATTTTCTTTTTAAGTCGTCAAAACGTGTATTTTTATCAAATAAAATAGCCATTAACCCAATGTACAATAAGAAATAGCCAATATATGTAATCCATGTTCCCCAAAAATCATGATTCACAGACAAATGCGTCCCATGTTCGTCTGGGTCAAAACCTGCTTGAAAAAATCTATACCCTTTGTAATCTAAAATATGATTCATATAAACACTGTCTTTAAAGGTTTTTTGGGATTCATTATCTTTGATTTCTAACTTACTTTTGAATGCAGAATAACTTTTCTCTGTTCCTGGGTATTTTTCTGCAATAAAATCATCTAATTGAATTGAAAAAGGAGTCTGATACGTTTTACTTCCATACATTAATGTGAACTCTAATTTACCTAATTTAAAACTTTTGGGCTCACTTTGTTTTCCTTTTTGTCCAAACAGAGTAACAATTTCTTCTTTTCCTTGAGTAATTATTTTCAATCGAATTGCATCATCCGTTGATTTATCTTTATAATTGTCATCTGAAGCTAATACTAATTCCCCTTTTGAAGGAATTTCAGGTAATACAAATTGTATGCCTCCCATATTGTATAATGAACGGAACATTAACGGACTTTTTGTGTCTTTCGCTACTATTCCTTGCATTTTATCAGCCATGCGCATAAAATTTCCTTCAAAAGGTGATTGAAGTTCATAAGTATCTCCTGTTTTTAGTATGGTAATGGCTCCTTGTGTCGGTTTATTGAAAGAAAAAAGAATGTTATTAATCATTTTAACTTCACCTTCAACTAAATAGTGTTCTTTTCTCCCTCCTTGACTTGCCTCTACTAATTTTAAATATAATTTTCCGGATGCGTTTGGTTTAAAAGTTTGTTTAGCATTTAGAATAAATTCTTGTAATTCTATTGAAAAAGGTTGACCATCAAACTCATCGTGAATTTCTAATGAATTGTTTACAGCTTTTGAGAACAAGGCTTGTTTTTCAATTGTTTTTCTTTTCATTTCTCCTTTATACATTCCGTCTACAAAGGCAGTAACATAGGGCATATCTGAATAAATGGTATTGGAAGATTCTCCTTCTCTGATTAACATCATTCCCTCAAAACTAATATAGCGAGTTACAAAGGCACCTAAAAGAATTAAAATAAAAGATAAGTGTAATAATAGTGTTGCCCACTTCTCTTTTTTATGCAGTTGGTAACGATAAATATTTCCAAAAAAATTAATCACAAAAAAAGCCATGATGAGTTCGAACCACCAAGCATTGTAAATTAAAATTCGAGCTGTCTCAGTGTTATATGCATCTTCTATAAACGTTCCCGCTGCCATTGCCGCAGCAAAAAGAAGAAATAGTACAGCCATTAAACGAGTAGAATAAAGCGGAGCAAGTATTTTTTGTAGCATGAAAAGTATACTTTATATAAATCGATTGCAAATGTAACGAATTACAGAGATATTTACCTTACTTTAACAAACCTTTGATAGGTGTTTTAATAAAGTAACTTTATTTCTTTAATAGAATAATTCAAAATTATTTCATTTTCTAATTCAACTTGTAATAATCCAGAATCAGTAACATCTTTGATCATCCCCATGAAGCGCCCATTTGAAAGGTCTTCAAAAACAGCTGGTTTGTTTTTTAGAAATAGTTCTTCTCTGTAGTATTTCCAAAAAAAATTAGCACCATCGCGTCTAAAACGATTTAAATTGTATTTAAGTTTTTCTAAAAAAGACAATAATATTTCTTCTTTATTCCAAATTTTTGAAGACAGAAGTTGTAGTGAACTTGCATGTGGAAGGTTTTCAAAATTAGTTTGATTAACATTTATGCCAATTCCGACTATCGAAACAATTTCGTTCTGACTCTTGATTTGATTTTCTATAAGAATACCAGCTATTTTTTTCTTTTCTGACAAAATGTCGTTTGGCCATTTGATTGCAACATTTGTTAAATTTAAGTCGGATAAAAATTGATGAAGAGATACAGCAATTAATACATTCAAATCATAAACTTCTTCTATTTCAAGTAAAAAATTTCTAATTAAAACACTAAAGGTCAAGTTTTTGCCTGGTTCTGTATTCCAATTAGAGCCGCGCTGTCCTCGACCTAATATTTGATGTTCTGTTGTGACAACTGTTAAATTTTCAACATATTGATTAGCTGACAATTCTTTGAGAAAAGTATTTGTAGAATCTATGGCATCGAGTTTGATGATATGCATGAGTGCTTTTGATTTACGAAACGAGTTTTCAAAAGTAAAAACAAAATGATACCTTTGCAAAAAACGAATTAAATTAAATGGTAAAAAATAATATAAGTACTGATGATTTACTAGCTACTATCATCAAAGGAATTGAAGATGTAAAAGGTTTGGATATTGACATTCTTGATTTAAGAGAAATTGACAATCGCGTTTGCGATTATTTTGTAATTTGTAATGGTACTTCAAATACACAAGTAAATGCTATAGTTAATTCAATACAAAAGGGCGTATCAAGAGAATTGAAAGATAAGCCTTGGCATGTTGAAGGAACAGAAAATGGAGAGTGGGTGTTAATGGACTATGTTAGTATTGTGGTACATGTATTTCAAAAACACATTAGAGAATATTATAACATTGAGGGATTGTGGGGTGATGCAAAAATTACTTCATTAGAAAATAAATATTAGTCAATATGTCAGAAAACAACAAAAATAAACCCAATATTAAAGTTTACAAGATTGGACCATGGTTTTTTCCAACTGTAGTTATTTTACTTTTATTAGCAATTAATTTTTTCGACAAAGGTTTATCTTCTTTTGGTTTTCCAGAACCAATTTCTGTAGCTCAATTTGAAGATTTATTGGCTAATAATGAAGTGAAAGAAGTTATTGTTTATAATAACAAAACTGCTGAAATTACGTTAAATGATAAAGGAATTTTAGATCCAACTTTTAAAAACACCAAGAATCCTGTTTTTGATAGTAAAAATAAAAAAGGTCCTCATTTAGTAATTGAGAGTATTGGTTCTGCCGAATTATTTCAAAAAACTATTCAAGAAGCTAAAACAAATAAACTTTTAGCTAATTATGACTATAAAACAACCAGTGATTGGGGTGAAATTATAACGTTCTTATTACCTACATTTTTAATTATTGGTTTCTTTTACTTCATGTCAAGAAGAATGGGCGGTGGCGCTGGTGGAGGTGGCCAAATCTTCAGTATTGGCAAATCAAAAGCTAAATTATTCGATGAAAAAAATGATGTAAAAATAACTTTTGAAAATGTAGCCGGTCTTGAAGGAGCTAAAGAAGAAATACAAGAAATTGTTGAATTTTTGAAAAACCCTGAAAAATATACAAGTATAGGAGGAAAAATACCTAAAGGTGCCTTATTGGTTGGTCCTCCAGGAACAGGTAAAACTTTACTAGCTAAAGCAGTAGCTGGGGAAGCAAAAGTCCCATTTTTCTCATTATCAGGTTCTGACTTTGTAGAAATGTTTGTAGGTGTTGGAGCATCAAGAGTAAGAGATTTATTTAAACAAGCTAAAGAGAAAGCACCTGCTATTATTTTTATTGATGAAATAGATGCTGTAGGTAGAGCTCGTGGTAAAAACAATTTTTCAGGAGGAAATGATGAACGTGAAAATACTTTAAATCAACTTTTAACTGAAATGGATGGTTTTGGTACCGATACTAACGTTATTGTACTAGCTGCTACAAACCGTGCTGACGTATTAGACAAGGCATTAATGCGCGCAGGACGTTTTGACAGGCAGATATATGTAGATTTACCAGACATTAGAGAGCGTAAAGAAATTTTTGAGGTACATTTAAAGAACATCAAAAAAGAAGAAGAATTAGATACAGACTTTTTAGCTAAACAAACTCCTGGTTTCTCAGGTGCAGATATTGCAAATGTTTGTAATGAGGCTGCTTTAATTGCTGCTAGAAAAGATAAAAAAGCGGTTAACAAACAAGACTTTTTGGATGCTGTTGATCGAATTGTAGGCGGACTAGAAAAGAAAAATAAAATTTTAACTCCTGAAGAGAAAAGAGCCATAGCGATACATGAAGCTGGGCATGCAACAGTGAGTTGGATGTTAAAATATGCAGCTCCTTTAGTTAAAGTAACCATCGTTCCACGTGGTCAAAGTTTAGGAGCGGCGTGGTATTTACCCGAGGAAAGACAAATTGTTCGTACAGAGCAAATGCTAGATGAGATGTGTGCTACTATGGGAGGTCGTGCTGCAGAGAAAGTTGTTTTTGATAAAATTTCAACAGGTGCTTTGAGTGATTTAGAAAAAGTAACACGTCAAGCTAGAGCAATGGTAACTATTTATGGTTTAAATGATAAATTAGGAAATATTACCTACTATGATTCAACAGGTCAATCAGATTATAATTTTTCTAAGCCTTATTCTGAAGAAACAGCACAGATTATTGATAAAGAGATTTCAAATATTATTGAAGAGCAATACCAACGTGCTATTGAGATTTTAACAGAAAATAGAATTAAGTTAGAACAATTGGCAGATGTACTTATTGAAAGAGAGGTTATTTTTAAAGATGATTTAGAGAATATATTTGGTAAAAGACCATTTGATACGTTTGAGGAGCATAATTCTGAAACTAATAATTTTGAAGTTTCTGAAAATCAACAAGATACTAATGTTGATTGCGAGGCTTCTAGTTCTGAAAGTACTTCATCTGAAATGACAGAATAAATAAGAGTTAAAAAAATATTAAAAAATCTTAATTCGGAAGTGATTTTGAATTAAGATTTTTTTATATTTGAAAGTTAAGAACCGTTAGAAGAAAAGAATGAATATTTTCAAGAAAATATTTGGGAATCAAGGAGAAAACGAAAACCAAGATAAAAATGAGGGGAAAAGTCCATATTCTCCTGATGAAAATTTGCCTATAGACGAATTGTTTACCGTAAATTTTAAGAGAAATGGCGGTAAATTTATCTATTGTGAGAATATCGGAGAAGTTCATGAAAACTTTGAAAATATTTTAGCTGAAAATGATTGGTTTGAAACAAATGTATTATGTTTTGATTCACGATTATTTCATTTTTTAGATGAAAATAATCTAACTCATCTAGAACAAAATCAGCCTTCTTTTTACTTTACTGCTTGTGAAAATTTAATTGCTGATGAAGGCTCCATTTTGTTTTCATCTAAACAATTTAAACAGTTTAAAATAGACGAATTACCTGCAAATATTGTTGTATTTGCTTCTACAAGTCAAATTCTTCAATCGAAAAGTGATGGAATGAGAAATATAAAAAATAAATATAACGGGGAATATCCAACTAACATTACTGCCATTAAATATTTTGAAAAAGCAACAGAAGAAGATTTTTTGCATTATGGAAGCTGTCATAAGAACTTATATTTACTCCTCTTAGAAGATTTGTAAAATGAATGAAACTTTAACTAGAGCCCTTTCTGGAGGTGTTTATGTAGCTTTACTTATTATTTGTACGTTATTTTCTTCCCTTAGCTTTCACATATTATTTACTGTATTTATGTGTCTAAGTATTTTTGAATTTGCTAAAATGACTAAATTCAACTATCCTTATGTGTTTGCTCTTTTTGGTATATTGCTTTCAGCGGCCATTTATGTAGGAAAACCAAGGCCTAATAATTTTGTTTATATTGCTATAGGTAGTGTGATTTTTGGTTTAATGCTTTTGAATAATCTATTTAGAAATATTACTTTTTCAAAAAATCATAAAACCTTTAGCCACTTATTTCTATACATTACAATTCCTTTTACCCTAATTTTACTTCTACCTAATTTTAAGTATCCTTCAGAACATAGAATTGTAATAGCTATTTTTATTATGATTTGGTGTAATGATACTTTTGCTTATTTAGTGGGTAAATCAATTGGCAAAACAAAATTAATGGAGCGAATATCTCCAAAAAAAACAATAGAAGGATTCATAGGCGGTGTAATTTTTACAATTATTGCTAGTATATTAATTAGTTACTTTTATACTTTTTTTAACGTAACTTTGTGGATTGGAACAGCAATCTTGGTTTCCATTTTTGGTACGTTAGGGGATTTAGTGGAATCTAAATTTAAGAGAGAAGCTGGAGTTAAAGATAGTGGTTCAATCATGCCTGGTCATGGTGGTATATTAGATCGATTAGATAGTGTAATTTTTGTTACACCATTTATATTTTTATTTTATTTAATTTATTTTAATTATGTTTCATAAAGAAGGAGGCAAAATAATTTTAATCTCAACATTTTTATCTGTTGTTGGTGTTTTTCTAGCAGATTATTTTTTAAGTGAAAAATATCCCTTATTGTTTAAAATTATAGGTGTTTTAATTTTAGCTTTTTTAGTTTTAATTCTTCAATTTTTTAGAAATCCAACCAGAATAGCAGATAATAGCGATAACCATATTTTAGCACCTGTTGATGGAAAGGTGGTTGTAATTGAGGAAGTTTATGAACCCGAATACTTCAAGGATAAGCGTTTGATGGTTTCTATATTTATGTCACCTATTAATGTGCACGTTACTCGTTATTGTGTAAATGGAATTGTAAAGTATAGTAAATATCACCCTGGGAAATATCTTGTGGCTTGGCATCCTAAAGCGAGTGAAGAGAATGAAAGAACAACTGTTGTAATTGACAACAGAATTTATGGAGAAATTCTTTATCGTCAAATTGCTGGAGCTTTAGCTAGAAGAATCATCAACTATGCAAAAGAAGGCATGCGAGTGGTTCAAGGTAAAGATGCTGGTTTTATAAAATTTGGATCTAGAGTTGATATTTATTTACCTTTAGGAACTCCAATTAATGTTAAGCTTGGAGATAAGGCTATTGGTAATAAAACTGTTATTAGTAAAAAAGTAAATGAGTAATTTATCGTTAGATGAAAGATTCAAGGAAGCTGTTCGTATTGCTAATGAACAAATTCCTAAGCCTTCTGTACCACAAGATGTACAATTGGTTCTTTATGCTTATTATAAACAAGCGTTATCAGAAAATATAAGCTATGGTCATCATGGTTATGAGTCAGATGAAGTCGTGACTGCTTTTAAACAAAATGCGTGGATGCAAGTGAGACATTTAAGTGCTGATGAAGCTAAAGAAAAATATATTGAAATCATTAATCAATTGTTAAAAGATAGGCGATAAGCTTATCTTTTTTTAATTTTGTATCAATCAAAAAAATAAAAGAATATGAAAAAGCTAATGATAACTAGTGTACTTCTAAGTACATTATTAACTTTTGCAGGTTGTAAAAAAGAAAAGGAATTGGTAGAAGTTACAATTCCAGAACCTGAGAAGAGTTCAGTTTCAACTCAAATTGGAAATCCCGAAAACGTAAGAGCTGAAGATCAAGAAGGACCTTTTCAAATGATAAAATTGCCTTATGCCTATAATGCTTTAGAGCCTTTCATTGATGCGCAAACAATGGAAATTCATTTTTCTAAGCATCATGTTAATTATTGTAACAAGTTAAATGCAGCTGTAAAAGGAACTGATTTAGCTAATAAGTCAATTGAAGAAATTTTAACAAAATTAGATTTAAAAAATAGCGAAGTTAGAAACAATGGAGGTGGTTATTACAATCACAATTTATTTTTCGAAATATTAGGGCAAAATGCAACTGAACCTAAAGATGCAATTTTAGAAGCTATTAACAAAGATTTTGGTTCTTTTGAGAATTTTAGAACTCAATTTTCAGAGAAAGCGAATAAATTATTTGGTTCTGGTTGGGTTTGGTTAATTGTTGATAAAACCGGAAAATTAGTAATTACAACTTCGGCTAATCAAGATAATCCCTTAATGCCAAATGCTGAAATTAAAGGAACTCCTATACTGGCTTTAGATGTTTGGGAACATGCTTACTATTTAAAATATCAAAATAAGCGAAAAGATTATGTTGAAGCCTTTTACAACGTTATTAATTGGAAAAAGGTAAATGAAAAATATAATGATGTTAAATAGTAATAATTCGATTGGATAGAATATTGCTTATTAAAATAATGAATAAGAAAGCGCATCAATTGATGCGCTTTTGTTATTTAGAATCTTTACCCGGTTTAAATTTAAATCGTTCAACGGGATTGGATTTAACTGGTTTTTTGTCTGCAAATTTAGATTTTCCAAACGGTTTTTTAGCCGCAGGTTTTTTTGAAGACGGACTGTTTTTTTGTTCTTCTTTTTGTAATGGTATTTTAGTAGCGGCATTTGTTTTTAAAACCTCCATCGGGTTTTTAGGGTTTTCTTTAGTACCTCTTAAATAAATTACCAAACCGTTTAAGAAGTTACGCAATACCTGATCGCCACAATCTACATACTTGGGATGGTCTTCGTTTCTGAAAAAATTACCAATTTCTCCTTTTGAAATACGAAAATCAACCAATTCTAAAATTTCAACAATTTGATCGTCTCTTAATTGTAAGGCAACCCGTAGTTTTTTAAATATATCGTTATTTGTCATCATTCATTAATTAGAAAAGCCAAAGATACGCTTTTGCAAATTGTTCGCGCCATAATTTTTCATTATGTTCTCCATTTGTAATTATGACTTTTTTGGTTAACATTTTACATTCACATCGAATTCTGTTTAAATCATGCGCCAATTCATTTAAATCCGTTACCATGTTTTCACTTTCCTTGGTCCCGCACATAAAATAAAATTTTGCATTTGATTTATCCGTCGCTTTACTTAATTCCAACAATTCTTTTTTATTGATCCAAAAGGCAGGCGAAAAAACACCTGCTTTTCCAAAAATATCAGGATGTTTAAATACAGCATAATAGGCAAATAAACCACCTAACGAGCTTCCAAAAATAGCGGTATGGTTTTTATCTGTTTTTGTTCGGTAAGTTGAGTTAATATACGGCATGACTTGATGTAAAATGAAATCCAACATTAAATCTGCTTTTCCTCCGCCATAATTATCATTTTTAAAAGGGGTTAATTCGTTAATTCGTTCTTGATTCCCGTGTTCAATTCCCACAACAATACAATTGGCTTTTAAACTGTCTAGCGTTTCATCAACTTGCCATTCTCCTGCAAATGAAGTCTTTGAGTCAAATAAATTTTGTCCATCCATCATGTAAAGAACCGGGAATTTCTTATGTATGTCTTTAGCATAATTGACTGGTAAATAAATCCAAATTTTTTTTGGGTATCCCAATTTATTGGCGGTTAATGTTAACGTGTCTATCTTGCTTTGAGCGAACAAGTTACCGGACAGCGTTAAAATTATGATAAAAAAATAGATGTTTTTTTTTAACATTTTTTTATATTTGATATAGATTCATCATTAAAATTACATTTTTAAATGGAACCACAAGAAGAAAAATTAAATTTATTACGCGAAATGATTGCCTTTGCATTGGTAGATGGTGAATTGCATGATCGAGAATATGATTTTATCGAGATGGTAGCCACTGAATTAGAAATTGATAAACCCACTTTACATAAACTATTTGAAAATAAAGACAGTGTTCAAATCATGAAAGATGAATTCAGTCGTATTTGTCAGTTTTATCGTTTGGCGTTGTTAATGCATTGTGATGATGTATTACATGAACGTGAACAAATTAAAATTAATGAAATAGGGATTAATATGGGACTCAATCCATTTGCTATGAAACGCATTTTAAACATGATGCAAAAATCACCGAATGGTTTAATTGATGGTCAAACCTTATTGGCTTTATTTTCAGAACAGTATAATTAAAAAGCAAGTTAATTTAGTTTCATATTATATTTGCAATTACCAAAGTCTTAATTGTTTTAGAAACTGTGTGCTTATAATTTATCTTGCCATGATTTAATTTCATCTCTGTATTTGGCTGCTTGCATAAAATCGAGTTCTTTAGCTGCTTTTTCCATTAATTTACGTAATTCTCTTATTTTTTTCTCTATTTCGGGCTTACTTAAATATTCTAACACAGGTTCTGCTGCAACTTTTGATGCATCCATGTAATTGTATGTAGCAATTGAAGATTTTGTAAGTGCATTTTCAATTGATTTATTTAATGCTTGTGGCGTTTTATTATTTGCCAAATTGTAATTCATCTGCTTTTCTCTACGATAATTGGTTTCGTCAATTGTACGTTGCATTGAATTTGTAATTTTATCGGCATACATAATGGCTTTTCCGTTCACATTTCTTGCAGCTCTTCCCACTGTTTGTGTTAAAGAACGGTGGCTTCTTAAAAAACCTTCCTTGTCAGCATCTAAAATAGCTACTAATGATACTTCTGGTAAATCTAAGCCTTCACGTAATAAGTTTACTCCAATTAATACATCATATAAACCTTTTCGTAAATCTTGCATGATTTCAACACGTTCTAAGGTGTCAACATCTGAATGGATGTAACGGCAACGTATTGCTACTTTAGTCAAATATTTAGCCAATTCTTCTGCCATTCTTTTCGTTAAAGTAGTCACCAATACCCGTTCATCTGCTTCACAACGAACCTGAATTTCTTCAATTAAATCGTCAATTTGATTGGCACTAGGGCGTACCTCTATAATAGGATCCAATAAACCTGTTGGTCGAATAATTTGTTCTACAAATTCGCCACCTGTCTTTTGTAATTCATAATCAGCAGGGGTGGCAGATACATATAAAACCTGATTTTGCAAGGCTTCAAATTCTTCAAATTTTAACGGTCTGTTGTCCATAGCAGCGGGTAATCGGAAACCATATTCAACCAAGTTTTCTTTTCTACTTCGGTCACCACCATACATAGCATGAACTTGAGAAATAGTCACGTGACTTTCATCAACAACCATTAAATAATCATCAGGAAAATAATCCAATAAACAGAAAGGTCTTGTGCCTGCTTGTCTACCATCTAAATAACGCGAATAATTTTCAATACCCGAGCAATATCCTAGTTCTCGAATCATTTCTAAGTCGAAATTAGTTCGTTCTTCCAAACGTTTGGCTTCTAGATGTTTACCTATTTCTTTAAAATAATCAACTTGTTTTACTAAATCTTGTTGAATTTCCCAAATGGCTTTCTGCAAAACATCGGGAGAGGTTACAAACATATTCGCGGGATATATATTTAAACGTTCATAACGCTCAATGACTTTGGATGAAGTAGCGTCAAAGGCTTCAATTTCTTCAATTTCATCTCCAAAAAAATGAATTCGAAACGGATCATCAGCATAACTAGGGAAAATTTCAACAGTATCACCTTTAATACGAAAAGTTCCTGCGGTAAATTCGGCCTCAGTTCTAGCGTATAAACTTTGAACTAATCGGTGTAAAAGTTTTGTTCTCGAGAGTTGCTGCCCGTTTTCTATTGAAATTACATTTTTTTGAAATTCAACCGGATTTCCGATACCATATAGACAAGATACTGATGAAATTACGACAATATCTCTTCTTCCAGAGAGTAGGGCAGAAGTCGTACTTAAACGTAATTTTTCCAACTCATCATTTATGGATAAATCTTTTTCAATATAGGTGCCTGTTACAGGAATAAAGGCTTCAGGTTGATAATAATCATAGTACGACACAAAATATTGAACAGAATTATTAGGGAAAAACTGCTTAAATTCCGAGTACAATTGTGCCGCCAACGTTTTATTATGAGCTAAAATTAAAGTTGGCTTTTGTACTTCTTGTATCACATTGGCTACCGTAAAAGTTTTACCTGAGCCGGTTACTCCCAACAAGGTTTGGTATTTTTCGCCCGTATTTATTGCATTAGCTAGTTTTTTTATAGCTTCAGGCTGATCTCCTGTTGGTTTGTAATCTGATACAACTTGAAAACGCATATTAATTCAATTTCTCTTTTAAATAAATCCCCGTAATAGATTTTTTGTTTTTAGCAACTTCTTCAGGAGAACCAAATGCGACTAAGTTCCCACCCTTATCACCACCTTCAGGACCAATATCTATGATATAATCAGCACATTTAATTAAATCTAAATTGTGTTCAATTACGATTATGGAATGTCCTTTATCTATTAAGGCATCAAATGAAGCTAATAATTTTTTAATATCATGAAAATGTAAACCGGTTGTTGGTTCGTCAAAAACAAATAACATTTTTTCTTTTGTAGCACCTTTAACTAAGAAAGAAGCTAATTTTATACGTTGCGCTTCTCCACCAGATAAAGTTGAAGAAGATTGACCAAGTTGTACATAACCCAAACCAACATCTTGTAGGGGTTGCAGTTTTTGAGTTATTTTAGTTTGCTTGTGTAGATTGAAAAATTCCAAGGCTTCATCGATGGTCATTTTTAATACGTCATCAATGTTTTTTCCTTCAAAATTAACTTCCAATACTTCCTTTTTAAATCTTTTTCCTTGGCACGTTTCACATTCCAAGTGAACATCGGCCATGAACTGCATTTCTATTGTAACTTCACCATCACCTTTACAGGTTTCACAGCGTCCTCCATCAACATTGAATGAAAAATGTTTGGCTTGGTAACCTCTTAATTTAGACGTATTTTGTTTAGCAAATAAATCGCGAATATCGTCATAGGCTTTGATATAAGTCACCGGATTAGATCGTGAACTTCTCCCAATAGGATTTTGATCTACATATTCAATATTCTTTATATGTGAATAACTTCCTTCTAAAGCAGTAAATTGTCCGGCTTTATCACCTAATCCAGTTAATTTTTTTTGCAATGCTGGAAATAATATTTTCTTCACAAGTGTACTTTTTCCACTTCCAGAAACTCCCGTAATAACAGTTAAACAGTCTAAAGGAAAAGTTACGTCAATATTTTTTAAATTATTTTCTCGAGCACCTTTAACTTCTATATGATTTTTAAATTTTCTTCTATTCTTAGGTACTTCTATGACATATCTTCCAGATAAATACTGAGCAGTTAAAGAATCACAAGTTAAAATATCGTCGTATTTTCCTTGTGCCACTAACTGTCCACCATGAGTCCCTGCTTCTGGACCAATGTCAATTATCATGTCAGCCGCTTTCATAATATCTTCATCATGTTCAACCACAATTACTGTATTACCTAATTTTTTCAAATTTTCTAAAACAGTAACTAATTTTTCGGTGTCTTTTGGATGTAAGCCGATACTTGGTTCGTCTAGGATATACATCGATCCTACTAAACTACTTCCTAAAGATGTAGCTAAGTTTATGCGCTGTGATTCACCTCCAGATAAAGTGGATGAATTTCGGTTTAAAGTTAAATAATTAAGTCCCACATCGTTTAAAAATTGTAAACGATTTTGAATTTCTAACAATAACCTTTTGGCTACTTTGTAATCGTAATCAGAGAGTTGTAATTCGTTGAAAAAAGGAATAAGTTGAATAATTGGTAAATCAACTAAATCAGAAATTGTTTTCCCACCTACTTTTACATTATTGGCTTCTTGACGAAGGCGTTTTCCTTTACAAGTTGGACATTTTGTCTTTCCTCGGTATCTTGATAATAAAACTCTGTTTTGAATTTTATAATTATTTGCTTCTAAATCGGCAAAGAAATCATGTAAACCAGTAAAATAACGATTTCCATCCCATACCAATTGCTTTTGTGCTGCACTCAATTCAAAGTAGGGTTTGTGTATTGGGAAATCAAAATGATGTGAATTATTCACCAATTGATCACGGTACCAACTCATACTCTCCCCTCGCCATGGAAAAATTGCGTTTTCATAAATGGATAAAGCGGTATTAGGAATCACTAATTCTTCATCAATGCCTATAATATTTCCATAGCCCTCACAACTTGGACAAGCACCATAAGGATTATTAAAACTAAATAAATGGATGTTCGGTTCTAAAAAATCTAATCCGTCTAATTGAAAATTCGTATTGAAAACAGTTTTTTCATTTGTGTCAGCATTTTGTACAGACAATTCCCCTTTACCTTCATAAAAGGCAATTTGTATAGCATCTGCAATTCGATTAAAAAATTCTTCTTCATTTTTAACCACAATACGGTCTACAATCAACACTATTTCTTTATCAGTAAGTGTCTTTTCATCAATCATTTCTAGAGTAGCCACAAAATCATCCAAACGAACCGTTTGATTGTCTACTAAAATACGTGCAAAACCTTGTTGTAGCAATACTTTAAGTTTATCAATTAACTTTCTACCTTCTTCCAAATGGATAGGAGCTAATAACAACCATTTTGATTCAAGAGGTAAGGTTTGAATAAAGTTTACAACGTCTGAAACGGTATGTTTTTTTACTTCTTGACCAGAAATAGGGGAGTACGTTTTTCCGATTCTTGCGAAAAGCAATTTCAAGTAGTCGTAAACTTCAGTTGAAGTACCTACAGTAGATCGAGCATTTGTAGTATTTACTTTTTGTTCTATGGCAATAGCAGGAGCAATTCCTTTAATGTACTCCACTTTTGGTTTGTCTAATTTACCTAGAAACTGACGCGCATAAGAAGATAAACTTTCAACATATCGGCGTTGACCCTCTGCATAAAGTGTGTCAAAAGCTAAACTAGATTTTCCAGATCCTGAAAGTCCTGTAATCACAACCAATTCATTTCTTGGAATGGCTACGTCAATATTTTTTAAATTGTGTAATTGCGCTCCTTTAATTAAGATATGTTTTTTGGGATCTAATCCAGTTATGTCTTTCTTTTCCATGCCAAAAAATGAATTTTCGCAAAGATACAAATTATAAGTTCGAAAAAGGTATTAGACTGATATCAAAATGAATTAATTTAGTAATAGTTTATAATCTAATTTTCACTTTTTTCTATTAAAATATCTTGTTTTATTGTCTGAAAACTGTTAAATTTTTAATTGATATTTGTTTTTTTGAAATATTTAACATTATATTTGTTCTTGACTAACCCAAAAACCTAAATAGCCTATAGTAACAAAAATACTTTTTAGAATTTCTAGACCAAACTTAATTAACTCTAAAAGGTATTACTATGGTAAATCGTGTACAGCTTTCAGATGCTATTTTATTAAAGAACTACATTGACGGTGATGAATCTGCATTGGCTATTTTGATTGAAAGACATCAAGCTAAAGTGTATGGCTTTATTTATTCTAAAGTGGGAGATACAACTATAAGTGATGATATCTTTCAAGATACTTTTATTAAAGTTATTAAGACTCTTAAAACAAACGCTTACAACGAAGAGGGCAAGTTTTTACCTTGGTTGATGCGTATTGCTCATAATCAGACTATTGATTTTTTTAGAAAGAATAAAAAAATGCCTATGCAACGAGAGACAGAAGAGTATAGTATTTTTAATTCCATGTCAGATTCTGCTCAAAACATTGAGGGTAAATTAATTGAGTTTCAAGTTGAGAAAGATTTAAAAAAATTAGTAGAGTCTTTACCTGAAGATCAAAGAGAAGTTTTGAAAATGCGCTTTTATGATGATTTGAGTTTTAAAGAAATTGCTGATATTACTGGGGTAAGTATTAATACAGCCTTAGGACGAATGAGGTATGCCGTAATTAATCTAAGAAAGTTAATTGAAAAAAATAGAATAATTTTAACGAATTAATACAATAAATTATTTTGGTTTGCGTTGTAATAGAAATAAAACTATTATATGGCAAAACTTTACTCTAAGAAAAAAGAAGCTACTACCAAAAAGCTTTTACCATCTAAAACAACGGTTGATTTAATTTTGAGTTATTCGAAAGCATTAAAAATAGTGAGGGCTGGTAATCTTACTTTTGAAAGTCTTTCAAACTAAGAAAGGCTCCAGAATTTATTTTGGAGCCTTTTTTTTATAATATTCATTAATTACCGCTTTCCTTCCTATGGTTTTGGTTATTATATCTTTGTCTAAATCCCAACCTCGTGCTGGAGAATATTCTCTTCCATACCATATTATCTGAAGGTGTAAGTCATTCCAGCGTTCTTTTGGAAATAAAGTTTTAGCGTCTTTTTCTGTTTTTTCTACATTTTTGCCATCAGATAATCCCCATCGGTACATTAATCGATGGATGTGAGTATCAACAGGAAAAGCAGGAACACCAAAAGCCTGACTCATAACAACACTTGCCGTTTTATGTCCAACAGCGGGTAATTCTTCTAAATCTTTGAAATTTTGAGGGACATTGCCATTGTGTTTCTCTATTAATATTTTAGATAATCCATAGATTCCTTTTGATTTCATTGGTGATAATCCACAAGGTCTTATAATATCTTGGATTTCTTCCACGCTCATTTTAATCATATCATAGGGATTATCAGCTTTTGCAAAAAGAAGTGGTGTAATTTGATTTACTCTAACATCTGTACATTGAGCAGAAAGTAAAACGGCAATTAATAAGGTATATGCATCCTTATGATCTAACGGAATTGGAATTTCTGGATAAAGTTCATTTAACGTATTTATAACAAATGTTGATTTCTCTTTCTTAGTCATTTTTGTATTTTTGATTGCACAGATCAAAAATAACAGATAACTTTAATATCTAAAACTAAAAATTAAAATAAATGACACATTTAAAAATAGGTGATGCAGCTCCTGCTTTCTCAGGAATTGATCAAAATGGAACCACACATTCTTTAGTTGATTACAAAGGAAAAAAATTAGTTGTTTTCTTTTACCCAAAAGCTAATACTCCTGGATGTACAGCAGAAGCTTGCGATTTAAGAGATAATTATGAACGTTTCAAGGCTAATAATTATGAATTACTTGGTGTAAGTGCAGATAGTGCTAAAGCACAAAAAAAGTTTGAAGAAAAATATGATTTTCCATTTGCGTTATTAGCTGATGAGGAAAAGAATATAATTAATGCCTTTGGAGTTTGGGGCCCAAAGAAATTTATGGGTAAAGAGTATGATGGTATTCACCGAACTACATTTGTTATAAATGAGGAAGGGGTAATAGAAGATATTATTAAAGAAGTAAAAACGAAAGCTCACGCAGCTCAGATTTTAAAATAAAAATAGCCGACGAAAAGTCGGCTATTTTTATTTTGCTAATTCTTTTGTTTTTTCATAGCCAAAAAGTTTGTCCTTTTTGATGATTTCGGCAATTCCTTCTGGTAGCATTTCTTCCCAGCCAGATTCACCTTTACTAATCATTTTTAAAACTTTTCTAGAGAAAATTTCTAAGATTTTGTCATCATATAATTTAATATCAACAACCTTACCATTGAATTTAAAGAATTTGTATAATTCTTTCATTCTTGGATGTACTTTTAGGTTGTCAGAATTAATGATTTCTCCAGTTTCAGGGTCTTTCATTGGATATAAATAAACTTTTAAATCGCGATAGAATAGTTTTCCAAAGGCTTCAAGTATTCCTCCAGATAAATGGCGGTAGTATTTTTCGTCAAAAATATCAATCAAATTACTCACTCCCATGGCTAATCCCATACGTGATTTTGTAAAGCTAGAGAAGTATTCAACTACTTTAAAATATTCTTGGAAATTTGAAATCATAACGGTTTGTCCTAAAGAGCATAATAATTCAGCTCGATCCAAGAAATCTCTTTCGTCAATTTCACCCTCTGCTTTTAGATTTGACAAAGTAATTTCAAAAACAACGAATGTGTTTTTAGTGTCTACTTTGTTTTCTTCAATAAACATTTCATAGGATTGTCGATACATATCCATATTTACCTTGGTAACTGGCCTAAAACTTCCTCTTAAAGCTAAAATATTTTTCTTATACAAAACAGCTGCAGGCAAAACATTTTTACCCTCTGGATTAAACATAACTGCATCTGTCATGCCATTTTTAACTAATTGTAAAGACATTAATCGATTGTCAACATTAGCAAAACGAGGACCAGAGAAATTAATAGTGTCAATTTCTAGTTGGTCTTTGTCTAAATGGTCATATAAATAACGTAATAATTTTTTAGGATCATTATGCTTGTAGAAAGCTCCATAAATTAAATTCACCCCTAATATACCTAGTGTTTCTTGCTGTAAACGAGCATCGTTTTCTCTAAAACGAATGTGTAAAATAATTTCGTTATAATCTTCGTCTGGCTCAACTTGGAATTTAATTCCTACCCAACCATGTCCTTTAAATTGTTTTGCGAAGTCAATAGTTGCAACCGTATTAGCATAACTAAAGAAAATTTTATTCGGGTGTTTATCTCTTTTTAAACGTTGTTCAATAAGTTTTACTTCATGAGTTAACATTTTTCTAAGACGACTTTCAGTTACATATCGTCCGTCGTCTTCCACACCATAAATGGCATCACTAAAGTCTTTGTCATAAGCAGACATAGCTTTGGCGATGGTTCCTGATGAAGCACCAGCTCTGAAAAAATGTCTCACAGTTTCTTGACCAGCGCCAATTTCAGCAAACGTACCGTAAATATTTTCATTAAGATTAATGCGTAAAGCTTTATCTTTTATCGAAGGAATTTGTTCAATTACCTTGTCTCCTCTAAGTTTTATTTCGGTTGTCATTTTATTTTTTTACAATAAACGTATGTAGGGCAATTTATTTTATTAGGCAAAGTTAATAAATTATAAGGTTTTAAAAAGTCAATTTTAGTATTTTTGCTAAAATTTAACGCGGTGAAAGTTTATTTTTTAGGTACGGGTACTTCACAAGGTATTCCAGTCATCGGAAGTCATCATTCGGTTTGTTTAAGTGACAATCCCAAAGACAAACGATTACGTGTTTCAGTATGGGTACACAGTGATGATTTTTCTATTGTAATAGATTGTGGTCCAGACTTTAGACAGCAAATGTTAGTTAGCAAATGTCCTAGATTAGATGCTTTGTTGTTCACACACGAGCATGCTGATCATACAGCTGGATTAGATGATATTAGGCCTTTTTATTTTGCTCAAGGCGACATTTCTATTTACGCTCATGGTCGTGTATTAGAAAATTTAGCTCGTCGCTTTGATTATATTTTTGAATCTGAAAATAAATATCCTGGAGCACCTTCAGTTAACGCTATTGAAGTGAAAGTGAACGATTCTTTTAAAGTCAAACAAGTTGAAATTGAACCTATTAACGCTAGTCATGGTAATTTGCAAATTTTTGGATATAAAATAGGAAGTTTTGTTTATTTAACTGATGTCAAGTCGATGGATATTTCCGAGGTAAATAAAATAAAAGGGATAGCTGTTTTAGTGATTAATGCGTTGCGATTTGAACCACATAATACACATTTTAATATTGAAGAAGCATTAGATTTCATATCTTTGGTGCAGCCTAAAAAAGCATATTTAACACATATTAGTCATCTGATGGGATTTCATGATGAAGTGCAAAAAATGTTGCCAAAAAATGTGTATTTGGCTTATGATAATTTAGAAATTGAAATTAAATAGTTATGAAAAAACACCTTTTACTTTATGGTTTTTTATTTTCTTTGTTGATTAATATTTTTCAATATGTCAATTCTAGTAAAATATTGAATAAGAGTGAACAAGTTGTACAAAATTCAAGAAAAGAAGTTAAAATTGCTCGTGATTCTATTAGTCATTTGCTAGAAGCCAACGCTTTTTCTTTAGAACAAAACTCGGACGCACAAGAGTATTTTTATCCTTCTGATTATGCTAAAGTAAAAGCAAAAGTGAAAGAAGATATTATGGAGTTGAATTCGGCAAAAGGAGGCAATAAATTAGTACCCTATGAACCAATAAATGGAACTAATTTTATAATTGATCAGGTGAAGTTTTTGAATCATAGATGGATTATTGCTAATTATTCTGACGGAAAAGTTTGGGGTGAAATTTTGGTAAAATATTTTCACAATGAGAATAAACCTTCCGAATTTGAAACGATTGAAACGGTAATGTATACCAATAAATGATTTCAATTATCTTAATAGCTCAAAACTAAGAAAATGAAAAAAATAGTACTCCCTTTACTGTGTATTATTACAAGTTTTTTATCTTGTGATTATATTTTAAAATCATCAGGAAAATCAGAGAATATGGTTGAGATTGATTCGTTGAGAAAAAATCAAATTATTGATGACAAAAATGAGCATGGATGTGATTTAAAAGCAGGTTACAAATGGTCTAATTTGGATGAAAAATGTATTCGCGTTTTTGAAGAAGGGTATCGATTAAGTTCAATTGCAAAAGACTCTTTAGGAAATAGTAAAAATGCTTATTTTTTCATTGCAGATGACAGTTTACGTGCAGAAGTTTTTCTTCCTGATTCTAAAGAATCTATCGTATTAACTAGAGAAGACGAAGGGGAGAATTTTAAGTTTAAGGATTTTGAATTAAAGCAAAAAGGGGGGTATGCACTTATTTATAATGATAATGTATTATTTAAACCAGCTTTAGCGAAAGATTTGAAAATTATTGAGAGTGATGAACCTGAAATGAAAGGAGACCCTGAAGGAATGAAAAAAGATTCTACGAAATAAAAATAGTGACAATTAAGTCGCTATTTTTTTTATAATCTCTTGAATTGACTCGTGATTTAAATTTAAAGCATTTAAAATAAATTTTATTTTGCTTAGATTTTTTTCATTAACTGCAAGGTCAAATTCATTCATTAAATTGCTATGAAACAACATTTCATTTACGGTCAAGCCTTTTAAATTTTTTATACTTGAAGCAGCAATTAAAATTTCGTTTTCAGTCATTTAAATTAATTCTGCTCCAACCAATTTTTAAAATCCCAAAAATTTTGTGGCGCTACGCCATGACCTACCGGGTATTCTTTGTAGGTGATAGGTAAACCTAATTTTTCTAAGTAAGGTTGTGTTTTTCTTGCCCATTCCACCGGTATTACTTGGTCTACACTGCCATGAGAAGCAAAAAAATTAATATGTTGCATTTTGTTCACATCAAATGATTCAGGTAAAAGCTTTTCATTAAAATACCCACTTAATGCTACTATTTTAGAAATTTTTTCTGGGTAAGTAAACGCCACACCGTAGCTAAGAATTGCTCCTTGACTAAACCCTATTAAACTAATTTTTTGTTTGTCTATTGGTAATTTACTCGTGATTTCATCTAAAAACTGTGCAATTAAATGAATAGATTCTTTCGCTTGCTGATCATCTGAGAATTTGTTTTCATCGGCATCAAAATAAATGGCATACCAAGCATATCCAAATCCACCTTGTAAAGGATAGGGAGCTTGAACAGAAATTACATAATGGTCTTCTGGTAATTCACTGGCAAAAGAAAATAAATCTTCTTCATTACTTCCATATCCATGTAACAAAACCAAAGCAGGATTTTTTTCTAACTTAATTTTTGGTTCTCTTACCAAATAGTGTAAACTCATGTTTTATAAATTTTTAAAAAGATTCTGAAAAGTTAGTCCAACAATAGGGACTAATTTTTTTTCACGATTAGCTGCACCAATAAATCCAGTTGCTAATAACCCCAATGTCAATACATAATAAGCCACAGAAACAATCCAACTATCAAAGTAACCAATAAAATAACTAAATAAATGAAAACTTAAATTGATACCTAAGCCTTGACGAATATGGAAACTATTAAATTCTGTTTTCTTTTCTTCAGTATTCATTAAAATAGCAACAATAGAACCAATGATGGTAATATAAGCCATAATTGCAGGTGTATTGTTTTCTTTCATATATTTAAATTTTATTTTCAGTTCTTATGTTTTGCATTACCTTTTTAATAATTGGTATTAAGTAATTTTCAATAAACGTATCGATAATGATGATTTCAGTATTTATAAGTTTGATTTTTCTCCATTAATTATACCATAAACTTCACCCTTCATTTTTTTTCCTAGCATTATAGCGTTTTTAGAGAAAGATGTAATATTTTTTGGTTCAAAAGTCCAATCAGTTGTAGGGTTGAACAACGTTAATTTTGCTTTTGTTCCTGTCCTAATTGGATTTTCTTTCAATAATCCTAAATGATGCGTAAGTTTTTCCACAATCACCTCTAGGGGTAAGACTTTTTGCAATGCACCAAAAATACTTTCTAAACCTATTGAACCGTCATCAGCTAAATCATATTCTAATCGTTTGTTTTCTACATTTACAGGACAATGATCGCTTGTTATTACGTCTATAGTTCCATCTAAAATGCCTTCAATTAACGCTTGTCGATCTGTTTCTGATCTTAAAGGAGGCATTAAACGTGTATTTGAGTTAAAGTTGGTCAGTTCTTCATCGGTTAAAACTAAATTATTTACCGATACTCCACAAGTAATGTGTAATCCTTTTGCTTTTGCTTCTTTAAGTAATTCTACTGATTTTTTTGTAGAAATCATAGGCACATGCATTTTACCATTAGTGTAGGCCAATAAAGATAAATTTCGTTCCAAGTCTAATTCTTCAGCTAAAGCAGGTATTCCTTTCATTCCTAGTTTTGTGCTGACGATTCCTTCATTTACAAAACCTTTGCCTTTGATGTCTTTATTCATTGGAAAGGCAAAAATTGTTGCATCAAAATCTTGGGTATATTGCAATGCTATTTTTAAGAGATTCGCGTTTGGAGTTGGTTTTTTATAGTCACCAAAAGCAATCGCTCCTGCGTTTTTCATGTCAAATAGTTCAGCCAAATCTACTCCTTCAGCGTTTTTAGTCATACATCCAACAACATGTAATTGTGTGATTTTTTCTTGAGCTTTATTTTGCATTAAATGAATCACCGATTGATTGTCAATGGCTGGATTAGTATTGGAATGTACCAATACATCTGTAAATCCACTTTTTGCGGCAACTTTTAATCCATTTTCAATGGTTTCGGTTGTTTCATATCCTGGTTCTCCAAAAACAACCGAGGTGTCTATCCAACCTTTTGAAACGTAAAGATTTTCTTTTGTAATGACGTGATTGTCTTCTTTTGGAGTTATATCTTTTTCAATAGCCGTTATAACTCCATTTGTAATTTCGATATCAATTTTTTGGTTGTGAAAGGCGTTATTTTTGTCAATCAGTGTTGCGTGTTTAATTAAAAGTCTCATTTGACAAATTTTTGGATTAGTAGTTCCGTTAGTAATAAAAGTAGTGTTGCTAGTATAAAAGACTTCCAAACTTCACTATTTGTTCGATTGGAATGTATGTCGTTATAAAATGTACTGATGGAGTTTATAGTTGTACAATGATCAAAAAAATCGTTGTTTATTTCTGTTAAATTACTTTCTGATCGAGGGTAATTAAAACTGATGTTTTTTAATATTTCTTTGTCTTTCAAAACCGAATAATTTCCTGCTTTTTCAGGATAATTTCCAAAAGTTAATTTGATTTTATTATTCAAAATTTGCTGCATAGGGATAAAACTATTTTCAGCATTTGAAACACTTAATACATTATCTTTAGCAATGGTTTCATTGATAATTGTAAAATTGTTTTCACCAATGATAAATCCATTTAATCCTGTTTTATTGTTGTTTTGTCCCATGTTGTAAAAGGTAGGAACAATTAATGGTGAATTTTGGAAATTCGAATTTTGCTTGTCAATTGCTGCACTAAAAAAATATAAATTTCCTAAACGATTTGTAAGATTACCAAGGAAAATATTTTGATCTTCAAACTGTAAAACAGGTAGGGCTTTTCCATTTGTTGACCAACTTGAGGAAACTTTTGGATATTGGAAATTGTTTACTTTTTTCTCGAAAACATTTACATAAATTGGGTGGTTAAAACTAATTTTTGTAATCTGTTTATCTGAAGTTTTAGAATTGAAACTTATTGAACCAAATGTTTTTAGGAATGAGTTATATGATGCGGTATTACCTTCTACTGCGGGAATAAATACAATTGTTCCGCCTTTTTCATAATAATTTTTCAAGGTGGTAGTTAACGCTGTTGGAATTTCAGGAATTTCATTAAGTATGATGGCATCTTGACTTTCTAGTGAACTGTAGTTTAAAGTAATGAGTTCAGAATTGGAAAAATTGAATTCATCTGAAGTATAAATTCGTGACAAAAAATTGTTTTTTTCAGGTTTCCCAATCGCTAGAACACTCGATTTTTCAGGTTTTGAAATACTAAAATAAAAAGTGTTGTCATAACTTAAAGCATTATCTTCGATTTGAACATAACCATGAAAATTATTTTTTGGAATGGTGAAAAATATTTCTTTTTGAGGTTTTTCTTTTGAAATTAAAGATTTTGCAACCAGTTTTTTGCCATTATACATAGCAACTGGAATGTCGGCTTGTAAATCACCATAGAATTTAAAGTTGATTTTTAATTCGTAAAATTGATCCAAAATTTGACTAATTTGAACATTCTCAATAGTAACATTCTCGGTTTCATTTGCTTCTAATTTCTGAATGTAAATAGTAGAGTCTTCATGAAGTGAAGCCTTTAATTGATCTTTTAGGCCTACAGCATCAGTAATAAATAAAATATCTTTAGGAACACCAGGTTTTTTAGCCTCAATTCTAGCCATAATAGCCTGTGGATGGAATGTGGTAGATGAATAGTTTAGATTCTGCAAATCTTTTTGAATACTTTTAATATCGCTATCGTAAAAATTTTGATCATTGGTTATTACTGATAGTTGTTGGTTTTCAGGGGTATTCTCTAAAATTTCTTGAATGGCGCGTTTCAATAATTCACCTTTATTACCTTGGGCTTGCATTGAAAAAGAATTATCTAGAACTACAATTAATTCATTGTTTTGTTTGTTTGCTTCTTTTGATTTGAAAAAAGGTTGGGCAAAAGCAATGATTAAAGCTGCTAAAAGAAGTAATCTAGTGGCTAATAATAACCATTTTTTGATTGTTGAACTTTTACGTGTTTGAATTTCTAGTTCTTTGAGCAATTTTACGTTAGTAAATTCTTGTTTCTTAAAGCGTCTTAATTGGAATAAATGCACCAAAATTGGTACAATCAATAGCAATAAAAAGTATAAGATTTCTGATTTTAACCTGCTTAACATAACACGCAATGATACCCTTTATGTGCGTACCGAATTTAAGGGAGGAAATAAGGATAAGGACTCGTATAAGTTAAAC
>NZ_JAGKWP010000019.1 GCF_021151785.1 Flavobacterium sp. | reverse complement strand
AAACAGAAATTTCTTAAATTTGATAAAAATCATTAACAATTAAAGCAATCAATTATGGGATTATCAAATTTTTTCAACTCATTATTTGGAAAAGCAAAAAAAACAGCCGAGGAAGCCTCTGAAAATATCACAGAGTTGACTGATCAAGCGATGGATAAAGCCTCAGAAATCGCTCATGAAGTCAAGGAAAAAGTTGAACATGTTACAGAAACTCTATCTGAAAAGGTTGAAGAAATGCATGTTCCTGAGAAAATTAGTCAATTTGTAGATGATGCCAAAGACAAAATTGCAGAGGCAACAGATTGGGTAGAAGAAAAAGCACAAGTTGCTAAAGAGAAATTAAGTCATACCGTAGAAGAAATGGAAACTAAAGTAGAACATTTCAAAAAAGAAAAAAACAGTGTAGAAAAAGTGGCTTCTGAAGAGGAAATCCCCTCTGAAACTCATATCAATAATATAGAAAATGAGGCAAACTTACCCCCTTCAATTTAACCCCTTACAATGAAACAAAAAATGCGGTTTAAACCCGCATTTTTTATGTGTTAATTTTTTCAACAATTTTCTTTATGTCTTGTTCTTTTTCTTTTGGATAGATCAATAAAACATCGTCTTTATCTACAATTATAAAATTGGAAATTCCATCAATAACAACTAATTTTTTACCTGACGTTCTAATAATATTATCTGATGCATTTTCCAATACTACAGCAGCATTAATCACAGCATTGTTGTTAGCATCTTTTTCTAACTTTTCGTGCAATGAACCCCATGTACCTAAATCATTCCAATCAAATGTAGCAGGAAGCACAAACACATTATTTGCTTTTTCTAAAATGGCATAATCAACCGAAATATTTTCTGCTTTTGGATACTGTGTTGAAATAAAATTTCTTTCATCAGAAGTATTGTAAAAATGATATCCCGAATCAAATAATTGATACATAGCTGGATTATACATTTCATAAGCCTTTAAAACGGCATTTACATTCCAAACAAATATACCTGCATTCCATAAAAAGTTACGACTTTGTATAAACTTTCTAGCTGTAGCATAATCTGGTTTTTCTCTAAATTGAACAACTTGTTTAATTGGACGCACATCTAATTTATCATATTCAATATAACCGTATCCTGTATTTGGAAAAGTTGGTAGAATTCCAATAGTCATCAAAGAATCTTTATGTTCACAATATTGAAATGAACGTTCTAAATTAGCAACAAATTGTACTTCATCCTCAATCCAATGATCACTTGGTGCTACAACTACAATTGCATTAGGATTCATTTTTTTAATTTTCATTGAAGCATATAAAATACAAGGCGCCGTATTTCTCATTGCGGGCTCTAAAACAATTTGCTCAGGTTTTATAAAAGACAATTGTTCAAGTGTAATTTCACTATATCTTTCATTGGTTAAAATCAAAATATTCTCTTGAGGAACTATTTGAGTTAAACGACTTACCGTTTTTTGAATTAGTGTCTCACCTGTTCCTAACATATCGTGGAATTGTTTTGGAAAATCAACCGTACTAACAGGCCAAAATCGAGAACCCACTCCACCAGCCATCACAATAGCATAATAATTTTTATTCATGACTTTAATTTTCAAAATTTTTACTCAGCAATTAACTCAACTTCTGCATTAGGTTGAAATAAAAAAATACGACCTGTAAGGACTTCGATGCATTCATATCTTTTCACCCTTAGCGCTATTTTTTTAAAAACCTTTCCATTATTAACTCTGAACGTGCTCCCATAAGGAATTTCAAAGATATAATTTTTCTCTGTATTTCGCTCATCAAATTGCTTTAATGCAAGCGCTAGAGTTGCATCAGTATCACTACTTGCTTTAGGATTCTTAAAATGCCTTGCTAACAAAGGTAAAAGCGTGTGAGGAAAAATTTCTGGTCTGATAAAAGGTATCATTAGATGTTGAAATGTATGCTTCCATTCTGCTCCATGAGGTAAAATTGTTCGCCCATACTTTTCGAATGCTACGAGATGAGCTATTTCATGTATTAAAGTAATTAAAAACCTATATTTATTTAAACTAGCATTAATTGTTATTTGATGAGAACCATCTGGACGAATTCTGTAATCACCGTGTCTAGTTTGTCTTTCATCTACTATTTTTAAATGAACATGATTAGCCTTGATTAATTCGAAACAAGGATGCACAGCATGTTCAGGCAAGTATTTTAACAAAACTGTTTCCATTAGGGCGTTGTTGAACTTACTTGTAAAACCTTTCCGTTAAAATATTGATTTCCTGTTAATGAAAAATTAGCAATATATTTTGCCATTTCCAATGCTGAAATTGGCGCCTCGTAACCTGGAAAAGCCTCTTGCAACATTTCTGTTTGAACTGCTCCCAAGGCCAACACATTAAATGCAATACCTTGTTCCTTGTATTCTTCGGCCAACAATTCGGATAAGGTTATAACAGCTCCTTTACTTGAACTATACGCAGCTAATCCAGCAAATTTCATACTCCCTTGTATACCTCCCATCGAGCTTATTGTAACCACATGACTCCCTTTATTCATATAAGGAATACACAATTTAGACAACTCAGCTACTGCAAAAACATTAACTTTATAAACGTGTTCAAACTCTTCTGCTTTAATTTGTGTGAAGGGTTTATGCAGCAAGCTTCCAGCATTATGTATTAATACATCAACTTTTTTATCCCAAACTGTGTCAATGAAATTAGCAACATGATACAAATTATCAAAATTAGCAATATCAATGGACAGACAAGAAATGTTTTGATGTTCAATTAATGCTTGAGGTGTTTTTCTAGAAATTGCTAAAACCTGACAACCTTCATTTGCAAGATACAAAGCCATTTCATAACCTATACCTCTAGAAGTACCGGTTATGATTACATGTTTATTTTGTTTCATTTAATTTAATTTCTTTAGTTGAAGCATTTATCATTCTTTCCAAAACTGGAATTGTTTTATTAACTACATTGGTTATATGGGTTATGTCCATTTTATCAAACTCATCATCCGGTTGATGATAAAATTGAAAATTTTCAAAATCAAATGTAGAAACGGTCTGTGAAGGCACTTCAAATTCATAGTAAAAAGGATAATTATCAGATGCGCGAAACAATCCATATTTGGTTTCTGCTGGGATATAACCAATTAACTTTTCCCCTGCATATTCATTCATTTTAGCGGCCATGTTACTTTTACCAAAACCTGTTAAATAAAGTAACATATCCTTATTAACCATTGGCACACCAATCATTTCATAATTAAACATAAAGTATAAATCCAACTGCTGTTTTTTCAATTTAGCAGCTAAATGTTTAGAGCCTAATAAGCCCTTTTCTTCTGCTGTAAAGAAAACAAAAAGCAAACTCCTTTTATTAGTTCTATTAGCAGCAAAATACTTAACTACTTCAGTAACTGCTGTAGTACCTGCTGCATTGTCATTAGCTCCATTAGCAATATCATCTCCATTCACAGCATTTTTAACCTTCCCAATGTGGTCGTAATGTGCACCAATAATAACAAATTGATTTTTCAATTTTAGATCATTACCTTCTATAAATCCAACAATATTATAGGCTGGCCTTTCAAAATTAGTTAAGGTATCTCTATAGGAAGTAAAATAAGGCTTTACTCCATTTTTCTTAAATACATCTTCTAAATAAGTCACTACTTTTTGCATTTCTTTAGAACCTGCCTCTCTACCCATATTTTCATCGGTAGTTAAAAATGCTAATGTACTTGCTACATCAGTTGGCTTGGCATACTGAAATACTTGATCAACTGACGATGAACTTTTAGTTGTCTTACATGCTACAAAACTCAGAACAACTAAAAGAAAACTTATTTTTTTCATACTTCTCTTTTTTGTAAAAATAAAAAATCCCAAGGAATGAACCTTAGGATTTTTTAAGTATTTCGTATAAAAATTAAGCTAACATTGTAACAGGATTTTCCATAAACGCTTTAAACGTTTGAAGAAACTGAGCACCGGTAGCACCATCTACAGTTCTGTGATCACAAGCCAACGTTACAGTCATTGTATTACCTACAACAATTTGACCACTTTTAACTACTGGTTTCTCTACAATGGCACCAACAGATAAAATAGCAGAATTTGGCTGATTAATAATTGATGTGAAAGACTGTATTCCAAACATACCTAAATTAGAAATGGTAAAAGTACTTCCCTCCATTTCAGCCGGTTGAATTTTTTTATTTTTGGCTCTTCCTGCCATATCTTTTACTGATATTCCAATCTGTGACAAGCTCATTTGATCTGCAAACTTTAACACTGGAACCACTAACCCATCTTCAACAGCTACTGCAACACCAATATTTACATGATGATTAATTATCATAGCATCTTCTCTCCATTGAGAATTTACTTGAGGATGTTTTTTCAGCGCCATAGCACTTGCTTTAATTACCATATCATTAAAAGAAACTTTAGTATCTGGTAACCCATTGATCATATTTCTTGACGCAATTGCATTATCCATATCTAACTCGATAGTTAAATAATAGTGGGGAGCAGTAAATTTAGATTCTGACAATCTTCTCGCAATGGTTTTACGCATTTGCGAATTTTTAATTTCCTCTTGATAAACTTCCCCTGCTGGAACAAATGGTTTAACTGATGCAACTGAAGATGTAGCATCAGCAATTGCTTGTGCTGGACTTACAGAAGTTGGATTAAACCCTTCTACATCTGCTTTAGTTATTCTACCATTTTCACCAGTTCCTTTAACTTGCGCTAGGTCTATACCTTTATCTTGAGCAATCTTTTTCGCTAAAGGTGAAGCAAAAATTCTTCCACTTGACGAGGTAGATATTGAATTTGACACAGCAATAGATTCCGTTTTAGCTTCAACAACAGATTCAGCTTTTGTAATTTTTTGCGAACCGTCAGCTTTAAAATTAGCTACTACTCCACTAACATCAGTACCTTCTGGACCTAAAATAGCCAAAATACTATCCACTGGAGCCGAACCACCTTCTTCAACACCTATGTACAATAATGTACCTGCATTGAATGATTCAAATTCCATGGTAGCCTTGTCTGTTTCAATTTCAGCAATAATATCGCCTTCCTTGATGGCATCACCAACTTTCTTCAACCAAGTTGCTACCGTTCCTGTAGTCATTGTATCTGACAAACGAGGCATAGTTACTACTTTTACACCAGCTGGAATTTCAGCCGATGGAGAAGAGGTAGATTGTTCTGGTTGAGTCTCTACAATTTGTTTAGTTTCAAGTGTAGTACCTCCTCCTGTTAATAAGCCTGAAATATCTTCCCCTTGTTGACCTATGATAGCCAATAAAGAGTCAACAGGTGCTGATTGTCCTTCTTGGATTCCAATATGTAATAAAACACCATCATAGAATGACTCAAATTCCATAGTGGCTTTGTCTGTTTCAATTTCTGCTAAAATATCTCCCGATTTGATTGTATCTCCCACTTTTTTCAACCATGTCGCTACAACTCCTTCAGTCATAGTATCACTTAAACGGGGCATTGTAATAATTTGTGCCATAGTTTTAATTATAATTTATGTGGTATAAATGGATAATCTTTTTGATCATAAACAACATCATACATAACCGATAAATCTGGGAATGGTGATTCTTCAGCAAATTTTTCACATTCTGCAACTAAATCAACTACTCGCTGATCAATAACCTCAATTTCTGCATCAGAAGCATATCCTTCTTTTTTGATGACATCTAAAACTTGCGTGATTGGGTCGATTTTTTTGTATTCTTCAACCTCTTCTTTTGTTCTGTAATGTTGCGCATCAGACATAGAGTGACCTCTATAACGGTATGTTTTCATTTCTAAGAAAGTTGGTCCTTCACCACGTCTTGCTCTTTCCATTGCTTCATGCATTGCTTCTGCTACTTTGATTGGATTCATTCCATCAACTGGTCCACACGGCATTTCATATCCTAAACCTAATTTCCAAATATCCGTATGATTAGCCGTACGTTCTACTGAAGTCCCCATGGCATACCCATTATTTTCACAAATAAACACTACTGGTAATTTCCAATTCATCGCCATATTGAAAGCTTCATGCAATGAGCCTTGACGTGCTGCACCATCACCAAAATAGGTCAATGTTACCCCTCCTGTTTCAAAGTATTTATCTGCAAAAGCCATACCTGCACCTACTGGTATTTGAGCTCCTACAATACCATGACCTCCATAGAAACCATGTTCTTTAGAAAAAATATGCATTGAACCACCTAAACCTTTAGAAGTACCTGTAGCTTTTCCTAATAATTCTGCCATTACAGCTCTAGGATCAACCCCCATACCAATAGGCTGCACGTGGTTTCTGTAAGCAGTTATCATTTTATCTTTAGACAAATCCATAGCGTGTAAAGCACCCGCTAAAACCGCTTCTTGACCATTATATAAATGAAGAAATCCTCTTACTTTTTGTTGAATATATAAAGCAGCTAATTTGTCTTCAAATTTTCTCCAAAACTGCATGTCTTCATACCACTTTAGGTATACTTCTTTGGTAATTGGTTTCATTTGTTTTAATTTAATAGGTTTGTTTTGTATAAATTACGAACGACAAAAATACTACTTACACTTTTATTGAAAAAATTTAAAAGCACCATTTTTTGTATTTTTATCAAAATATAACATTTTTTTCTAACGAAAACGTTATAGACTACCTTTATCAAACATAAAAGGTAATAGATTTTTCAATGAATCTGATTTATATATTTGTCCTTTTGTACCCATAAAATAGATTTCAATGGATTGGTCTTGCTTGACTTCATATTCAGCAATGGATTGTCTACATGCACCACAAGGAGGAATAGGCGTTTCCAATTCTCTATCCATAGGTGAAGCCGAAATGAATAATTTTTCAATTTTATTAGATGGATGATTTGCTCCAGCATAAAAAATAACGACGCGCTCAGCGCACAAACCCGAGGGATAAGCGGCATTTTCTTGATTTGATCCTTCTAGAACCAAACCATTATCCAACAAAATGGCAGCACCTACTTGAAATCTAGAATAAGGTGCATAAGCTTTTTCTCTAGCTTGAATAGCTTTTAACATTAGCTCTTTTTCAGCTGAAGTTAATTCTTCAATAGACTCGATTACACTGAGTTTTGTTTCTACTTTTACTTCTTTCATTATTAAAAAAATAGTTCTTTATAAGGGAAAAAAAATCCAAATTCAAAAAAATGAATTTGGATTATAGCTTTTCTATTTCTGTTCATTATAAATCATCGTATGAATCTCCGAAATTAAATGTTAAAGAGAATCTCAATGTATTTTCTAATGGGTTTTTAACTTTTGATGCAGAAAACAAATAAGAGACATCAATCTTAACAATATTATATTTAAAACCAGCTCCTAGAGTTAAATATTTTCTTGCCCCTTTTGTTGCACTTTCGTTAAAATACCCTGTTCTTAAAGCAAATGAATCTTGATACCAATATTCCGCACCTAATGCCCAAGTAAATTCTTTTAACTCTTCGCTAAAACCATCTGGTGCATCACCAAAAGATTTAAAAATCCCCTGAACCCAACCAATTTTTCTATAATTTTGATTATTAATTGCGGTATCATTGGAATCAATTACGCCATCGTTATTTAAATCAGTTACAGCCTGTGGCGTTGGTACCAATAATTTAGTTGTTTCACCTATTACACTAACTTTATTATATTCATCAAAGATAAAATCAAAGCTCCCTCCCAATCTCATATTAGCAGGTAAAAAGTTTTGATTTAACTGATCATTATCATATGAAATTTTAGGTCCTAAGTTTTGAAAGTTAAATCCAAAGCGATATCTACCATTAAAATTATCAAACGCAATTTCTTCTGATTGAAAGAAACCTGATATATCAACAGCAAAAGTTGAAGCGGCTTTAGCATCAGTATTAGCATCTGGAATTTTAAGATTAGAACGAATATATCTTCCTGCAACACCCATAGAAAATGTCTCACTCAACTTCAGTGAATAAGAACCGTCCAACGCTAATTCATTAGGATTAACTGTTCTCCCTGGATCGTCATATGATTGTCTTAACTCAATATCACCTAATCCAAAATATCTCAAACTACCTGCAAAAGCACTACGATCATTAATCCTGTTATAATAAGTTATTTGCCCAAGAGAAATATCGTTTGCTATACTGGTCAAATAAGGAGTATAACTCAATGAAAAACCTTGTTTTCTTGACGAAAAAGCATACTTAGAAGGGTTGTATTGTTGTGAATAAGCATCAGCAGAAGAAGCCACACCCATGTCTGCTATACCAGCTGATCGAGCATCAGCAGCAATTAATAAAAAAGGAACGCCGGTAGTAATTACTCTATCCTGTGCGTTTGCGGTTTGTAAAACCACTAAGAATGTTACTAATTTTAATAATTTCTTCATCTGTTTAGATTAATAATTTGTGATCAGATGTATTTTTGCAATTGGCTTGTATTATGTAAGCCAACAAATATACAATTTTATTATAGTATTACAAGTTTTTCAACTTTTTCAATTTTCTTTCCTGTGGTTGATGATTTTACTACCAATCTATAAACATAAACCCCTTTACCTATTTTATCTCCAAAATCATCTCTTCCATCCCATTTTATTTCTCTAGAAAGAAATCCATCATTAATGACTGTTTGATTGATTGTTTTCACTAATTTTCCCGTAACTGTTAAAATTTGAACTTGAACATCTAAAGGTTCAAAAGGTCTATTGTGATTAAACCAAAACTCCGTGTAATTTACAAACGGATTAGGATAATTTAACACATGTGTTAAGGCTAATTCTTCACTACCAACGACAATAAATTGTATTTCAGCAGTTATCAAGTTATTATAGACATCCCAAGCTTTAAAAAAAATGGTATGCAAGCCAGGAGATAAATTCCTGAATGGATAAGTTACTTTACCCTTTTTATAATTATTGTTTTCAGTTTCAAAATAATCATTTAGAATATACGGATTATTTTCATTTCCATCTAATATAGCTACTATATCATGACCAATACCACTAGCGGTATTTATACCATGTTCATCTTCTAGAAAAGCTAAGAAAATAGGCGAATTATTCGTTATTCCTCCACTAACAAAATTAGTGTCATTCATGTACAACCTAACTTTAGGAGGTGTCGTATCTGATGGCGCAGTTAAATTTACCCCTCCCACTTTAATCTGACTATTATATCCTGTTTGATCTTCAAGCAATGGTTGATTTCTTTTAGCATAAAAACTCACCCTACCATTACCTATTGGGACTTGAATATCTTGCGGAACTACAAAACTAAACTCAAACTTTCCATTAACAACAGTAGCATTTCCTCTAAATATAACTTCCCCCAAAGTAGTAAAGTTCAATTTTGAATAAGCACTTCCTAGAATCACCTCTACATTATCATTATCCAAAGTTGTTCTCAATATATTCTTATCATAGACTTGAACTGCTAAATCACCATTGTATGTTGCCATCAAATTATTAGTCTGATCAACTACCTCTCCTGATAGTTTTACTAAAGACAACGCTTGTAGCGTTAATGAAGTTGTGGCAATTGGCTCATCATTTAATTTGGTTAAAATCACTTTAGGCTTTGGAATAGCTAATTTTAAAGCTGGATCACCAACATAAAACACCACTCTTCTGTTGGGTGAAGACGTACTGATTTTGGCTCGTCTCAATGCTTCTGAAATAGCTAAATGCTGATTATTCTCTGTGGTAAATAAATGAGTATATATATATTCATTCATTTGAATACCAACACTTTGACTAATCTGCCTAGTCGTAGCTAATAGAGAGATTGCCCCTCCGGACTTATTCCAATACATATACTCACCACCTGTAGGTCTATTTGGATCATCAAACCTGGTAAACTCACAAGTAATTGTTATAAACAAAGGGTATTTATAACGATTATTTAAAACTTGAGCATCTGACTTTTCAAAAATTCGTTCTACTGCAAAACTCTCTTCATTACCATGACCATAATAATTTAAAACCAAAGCCCCTAGTCCAATAGATTCTATAAAATCTTTTTTAGCCATAGGATATCGAGGACCTCCTGCATTTACCTCTTGCACATAAGCATCAGTCCATATTTTCTTTGTATTAAAAAAAGGATATTGCGTTGTTACTTGATCAGCTAATTGATTTAAATCTTTTTGCAATTCCCAGTCACCCGTTTTAAAAACATCCGGATCATCAGCATAATACACTAAATTATTCCGCCATCTACCGTAAGACTTTTCATCATGATATTCATATACTTTATTGACCATTTCAGCAGCCTGCTCTACAGTTGAAACCAACATTCTTCCAACTGCTAAATCTAATCCATCATTAGAGTTCTGCATATCACCTTCATTATCATCTAATAAAACAAAAAAGTCATCAGACATCACAGATGAGAAAAGTGAAAAATTTGTTGTATTGTTTGTTGATAAAGAACTTGAAGGATTAAATGCATGAAAAATAGGAACAATATTAGTATTATTTCTGACCCTATTTTTGTAATCATAAGAAGCATCACCAAATAAATTCAAATATTTAACTCTTTTTGACGGAACAGAAGCATTGTCATAAACATATTTTACAAAATTCCTTATAGCCGCCACGTCTTGTTTACCACCTCCAAACTCCAAATAAATTGACTCAGTTGTGACTACTTTTGTATTTAATCCGGAATAATTTCTATGAAAATTAGCTAAACTTTCCGCTTGTCCTGTCAAAAAACTTGGTGTTATTATCAAATAGTCAACGTCTTGAAAAACACCTTGATTATTCAAAAAAACAGTTCCTTTCAAATTTTGATTTGAAATTCGAGTAACAGCTTCCTTCGATGGAATATATAAATCAGAAAAATCAATAGCAACAAATTTTCTACGTGTACCTAAATTCAATTTGAATGTTAATGTACTTTGAGTATTATCAATTTTTTTAACATTGTAAATATCCGTAATATCCCAAACCATCTTAATGGAAGAAGCATTACTCACCGTAAATTGACCCACACCAACATTATTTTCAACTTGAGCATTAGAAAATCTAAATTGCTTTCCATAACCTTTTAAATCGGCTTGATATTTTAAAATAAGATAATCCAGATATCCTTTAGACGAAGGAACACCTCCATTATTAAACAATATATCTATTGCGATATTTGATGTCGAAGAAGTAAATGTTTTTTCACTAATATTCTCATATCCTAATACATCAATTGCTCCACCACTCAATGAACCCATAGGCAGTGTTACTAAATCTGTTCCATTAACTTTAATTTTGAACGATGTATTCCCAAAAGAAACTGAAGAAAAATTAGATGACAAAGTAACGTTACTACCCACTATATAGTTTGATAAAGAAAAATTAAATGTCTGATCGCTATCAACATCAAAAGCTTCTCCAAACCATCTTCTACCAATTTTGCCTGGGTTGTACAAATCTACTTCATGAAATTGATAACCATCATACGTATTTAAATTCAACACTGACGCAGACGTAGGTTCTTGATAGTCAAGCATTCTTTTCCCATTCCCACCACCATAAGTTACATAATAATAGGATCTATCCGAAAAAAGATTAACATGAGTTAAACTCTCTTCATTCCAATTATCTACCCCTTCAGCATAAAACAATATATAGTCTGAATCATTAAAAACACCATCTTGCTCCCCTATAAATTGAATCGCATTTTCCTCTAAATCGTTAGGATAAAACACATCATTCCGAAGAGGCAACATTCGCCCTCCATTTCCATAAATCTTGATTGTTCGTGGATCTGCATTAACATCAACCCCTAATTCTGACAAAAATGATTTAGTAATCAAATAAACTCCTGATTTTTCAACATAAAATCGAAACCAATTTCCAGAGGATAAAACGGAGTTTTGAATGGATGAAGTTGCTAAATTACGATTAACAATTTCATTTTGTTGCTTAAATTTGTAGGTGAAATTAAGTGATTTAACTTTTTTAAACCCTTGACCATCCCTAATAATAGGATTGAAAGATAAAAAAATTAATGCCTGTTCTCTAGCCATTGATGAATTCACTTTAAAATCGAGACGATTTGAAATTGCGTTTACATTTAAATCGCCTAACTCAGAAACATCAATACTTTCATAAACCAAATTAGAAATTTCAAAATCAGTCTCTGAAACTAATTGATCAACAGGAAAAACAGATTGAAATTTTATTTTTTTCAAATTAAGATCAAAATAAAAAGTCTCCGATTGAAATTGAGGAATAGAATAACTTACATCACCCATAATATATGAAGACTTCGTAACCCAATTCAAATTCAAATTCCGAGATAGTTGCCCATATGAATGAGCAAAAATAAAAAACAGGACAATAAATATCTTTTTCATCAGCATAATAAACGCAAAATAAAATAATTTATTATGAGATAAAAAATTTTAAGTCAAAAAACAATAAATTAATAAAAATGAGCGTTATGATATCAAATAGTTAAAGAATTGTTTAATTTTTTTTTCATTTTTATGTTGCATATTAATCCATTATTATTATCTTGCGGCACTAAAATTATTACCTACTAAAGTATGAAAGTTAACAAAATTATGGCTTTAAAGTTGTTATTGGCATTGTCATTAACAATAGGTTTTACAAGTTGTAGCAAAAAAGGAAGCACAAAAGGCGGATCTTCTGCAACTGGTTGGAAAATCAACGATAAAAAAGGTGGTTTCCAATACAATACCAAATTTAAACAACAAGAGACTCCCCCTGGAATGGTTTCAGTTGAAGGAGGTACATTTACCATGGGTAGAGTCGAAGATGATGTAATGCACGATTGGAATAATAGCCCCACAAAACAACACGTGCAATCGTTCTTCATGGATGAAACAGAAGTTACGAACATCATGTATTCTGAATACTTATATTGGTTAAAAGCTGTATATCCTCCTACTGAGGAAAATTATAAACACATTTATAACGGAGCAATTCCTGACACATTAGTTTGGAGAAATCGTCTGGGTTATAACGAAACGATGACTAACTATTACCTAAGACACCCTGCATATGCTGATTATCCAGTAGTAGGTGTTAACTGGATTCAAGCTACTGAATTTTGTGATTGGAGAACGAATCGTGTTAATGAAAACATATTAGAAAGAGAAGGTTACTTAAAAAGAGACAATAAAGTTTCTTTAGGCAAAAATGTTACTGCTGATGCCAACTTTGACACTGAATCTTACATAAATTCTCCTTCAAAATCTTTTGGTGGAAATCAAGATATCGTTCTTAAAAAAGAAATGGGGAAAGCTAAAGGTGGGAAAAAAGAAATTGCAGATTCAGTTAAAAACGTTTATGCACAAAGAAGCTCTGGTATTATTCTACCAGAATATAGACTACCAACAGAAGCAGAGTGGGAATATGCCGCTTTAGCACTAGTTGGTAACAGAGAATACAACATCTACAAAGGACAAAAAAAATACCCTTGGAAAGGACAATATACTCGTTCGGGAAAAAGACAATACAGAGGTGACCAATTAGCGAACTTCAAGCAAGGTAAAGGAGATTACGGCGGTATTGCTGGATGGTCAGATGATGGTGCTGACATCACTAACAAGGTAAAATCTTATGCTCCTAATGACTTTGGTCTTTATGATATGGCAGGTAACGTTGCTGAATGGGTAGCCGATGTTTACAGACCAATTGTAGATGATGAAGCTAATGATTTCAATTACTACAGAGGTAATGTTTACATGAAAAACAAAATTGGTCAAGATGGTACTGTTGAAATAGTTACTAGTGATAACATCAAATACGATACACTAAGCAACGGTAGAATTATGGCAAGAAATTTCCCTGGACAAATTGCTCAAGTTCCAGTTGATGAAAATGAAACTTATTTAAGACAAAATTTCTCTACTTCTGATAATAGAAATTATAGAGATGGAGATAGACAATCTTCAAAATATTTTGACTTTGGAGCTTCTGAAGAAGAAACAGCTTCTAAAAAAGAAGATCCTCTTAAAAGAATGTATCAATCTCCAATGCACAAGATTGATGTTGATAGCATCGGATCTATGTCGAAAAAGTTTGATAAATCAGACAAAAGAACAACTTTAATTGATGACAATGTTAGAGTTTACAAAGGTGGTTCTTGGAGAGATAGAGCTTATTGGTTAGACCCAGCTTCTAGAAGATACTTCCCTCAAGATATGGCAACTGACTATATTGGATTTAGATGTGCGATGTCTAAAGTTGGACCTAAATCAAACAAAAAGACACCTAGAGGAAATGTAAAAAAATAATTTTAGTACTTTAGAATAATTTTCAAAAAAGCCCTTTATTATTAAAGGGCTTTTTTTATTTTAGCAGTATGGAAATAGCAACTTTACATCAGTACTTTCTAGCTTCAACTGGAATCACAACAGATACTAGAAATATTAACAAAGATAACTTTTACGTAGCATTAAAAGGCACAAATTTCAACGGCAATTCTTTTACAAAAAAAGCCTTTGAGTTAGGTGCAAAATATGTATTAATAGACGAAGAAGAATACAAAATTAATGACCAATGCTTATTGGTAGACAATTGTTTAGCAGCATTGCAAGAATTAGCTAAATTCCACAGAAACTATCTTACAAATATCAAAATAATTGGATTGACAGGTAGCAATGGAAAAACCACAACTAAAGAGTTAATTCATGCTGTATTAAGTCAAAAATACAAAACTAAGGCAACAAAAGGAAACCTAAATAACCATATTGGCGTACCACTAACATTATTATCATTTGATAAATCAACAGAAATTGGAATTGTAGAAATGGGAGCCAACCATCAAAAGGAGATTGAATTTTTAAGTTCGATTGCTCAACCTGATTATGGTTACATTACTAATTTTGGAAAAGCACATTTAGAAGGATTTGGCGGAGTTCAGGGTGTAATTAAAGGAAAGAGTGAACTTTATGACTATATAGAATTTCATAAAAAAATAGCAATAATTAACCTAGAAGACCCTATTCAGGAGACAAAAAAAAAACTTTTTAATACTTATACTTTTGGTATAAACAAAGAAGTTGCAAATGTAAATATCGAAAAAGTAATAGCTGACCCAATGGTAAAAATATCATTTGAGAACACAACAATTAATTCTCATTTGATTGGTCTTTATAATGCTAACAACATCAATGCAGCTGTTGCAATAGGTAAATTACTTAATGTTTCTAATGACAAAATAAAAGCAGGTGTAGAGGGATATATACCTGAAAACAATCGTTCCCAATTATTAACCAAGAAAAACTACGAAATAATCTTAGATGCTTATAATGCCAATCCTAGCAGTATGCAAGCTGCTTTAACTAACTTTTTTCAACTGGAACAAACACCTAAAACAGCTATTTTAGGCGACATGTTTGAACTTGGCAACGAAAGCACTTCTGAACATACTAAGTTGGTTCAATTTTGTCAAAATCAACCTCACATAACTTTTCATTTTATTGGAAATGAATTTTACAAAAGTAAAATTGAAGCACCAAACATGTGCTTTTATGAGAAATTCGAAATTTTTTCAGAAGCTATAAATCATAAACCTCTAGAAAAAGGTCTCTTACTTGTTAAAGGATCAAGAGGTATGAGTTTAGAGAGAACCTTAGATATCCTATAAAAAAGGGCAACTATACAAGTTGCCCTTTTCTACTTTTTTATTTCAAAAACTATTTAACTAAACCTCTTGAGATAACAATCCTTTGAATCTCAGAAGTTCCCTCATATATTTGCGTAATTTTAGAATCTCTCATCATACGTTCCACATGATATTCTGCTACATAACCATTACCGCCATGAATTTGTACAGCTTCATTAGCTACTTCTAAAGCTACCTCAGATGCGTATAATTTTGCCATAGCACCAGAATGAGCAATATCTAAACCTTGATCTTTTTCAAAAGCTGCTTTATGAACTAATAAACGAGCCGCGGTTGTCTTAACATGCATATCGGCTAATTTAAATGCAATAGCTTGGTGTTGAAAAATAGGCTTTCCAAAAGCTACTCTTTCTTGAGCATACTTCAAAGCTAATTCATATGAACCTTGAGCGATTCCTAAAGCTTGAGAAGCAATTCCAATACGACCTCCATTCAGAGTAGACATAGCGAAAGCAAAACCAAAACCGTCTGCCCCTATCCTATTCTCTTTTGGAACTTTTACATCGTTAAACAATAATGTATGTGTATCAGATCCACGAATACCCATTTTCTTTTCTTTAGGACCAACTTCAAAACCAGGCATGCCTTTTTCAACAATCAGAACATTAATTCCTTTATGTCCTTTTGAAGCATCTGTTTGAGCAATCACTAAATATGTTGAAGCAGTTCCTCCATTAGTAATCCAATTTTTGGTACCATTCAGTAAATAATAATCACCCATATCAACTGCAGTTGTTCTTTGCGATGTCGCATCTGATCCCGCTTCAGGCTCAGACAAACAGAAAGCCCCAATTACTTCACCTTTTGCTAATGGCGTTAAATATTTAACTTTTTGTTCCTCAGATCCGTATTTTTCTAATCCAGCACAAACCAAAGAGTTATTTACAGACATAATAACTGCTGCAGAAGCATCTACTTTAGCAATTTCTTCCATTGCCAACACATAAGAAAGACTATCTAAACCAGCACCACCATATTTAGGATCAACCATCATTCCTAAAAAACCCAGTTCACCCATTTTTTTCACTTGTTCTGCAGGAAATATTGAATGTTCATCTCTTTCAATTACTCCAGGTAATAATTCATTTTGAGCAAAATCTCTCGCTGCTTGCTGAATCATTAAATGCTCCTCAGTTAAATTAAAATCCATATTATTAAATTAAGTTAATTGTTATTTTTAAAAAATGTTCCCAAATGTAGGCATTTAATATGAAATTTTCAATAACTATTTGTAATTTTAACCCATGTTAAACACAAACTATAACGTTATCGGAATGATGTCTGGTACCTCCTTAGACGGAGTAGATTTAGCTCATATAAAATTCTCAATTAACAACGGGAAATGGTCTTATGAAATCAAAGAAAGTGAAACCATTCCATATACTGAAAATTGGATTAATCAATTAAAAAATGGAATTCACCTTGATTTAGATTCTTTAAAAGTGTTAGACAAAAGCTACACTGAATTGATAGCAGAAATCACAAACCATTTCATTTTAAAAAACAAACTTCAAGATGTAGATTTCATTTGTTCTCATGGACATACCATTTTACACCAACCTCAGAATGGAATTACTCTGCAAATTGGTAATTTACCAGAATTAGCTCAAAAAACTAAACACAAAGTTATTTGTGATTTTAGAGTTCAAGATGTTGCCATGGGCGGACAAGGAGCACCGCTAGTTCCTATTGGAGACCAATTATTATTTAGCGAATATGATTTTTGTCTTAATTTGGGAGGCTTTTCAAATATCTCTTTTAATAGACAATCAAAAAGAATAGCTTTTGACATATCTCCTGTGAATACGGTTTTAAATTTTTATGCTGAAAAATTAGGGCGTAACTTTGATCAAGGAGGAAGTATCGCAAAAAGCGGAGAATTAAATAAATCCCTTTATGACGAGTTAAATAATTTACCATTTTACAGTCAAAAATTTCCAAAATCATTAGGAATTGAATTTGTACATACTACTATTTTGCCTATAATGGAAAAACACATCTTGAGCATACCTGATTTATTACACACTTTTACCGAACACATAGCTTACCAAATTGGGACTATTGTAAAAGGAGTAAAAGGAAGCATGCTAATTACAGGAGGGGGAGCTTACAATACTTTTTTAATAGAAAGAATAAAACAACATTGCACTTCAATAAGATGTGACATACCTGATGAAAAAACAATTGAATTTAAAGAAGCACTAATATTTGGTCTTTTAGGAGTTCTTAGAGAAAGAAAAGAAATCAACACTTTAGCAAGTGTAACTGGCGCAAAACAAGATCATTGTAGCGGCAAAATATTTCTACCCAACTAATTTTCGCATTCGCTTTTTACGAGTATATTTGCACTCAAACAAACACAAAAACTAATTTTACAAAAATGAAAGAATTATTAAAGAAATTTGAAGATAAAGCACCTGAAATTGTTTTCAATTGGAAAGATCCAGAAACGGAAGCAGAAGGATGGACAGTAATCAATTCATTAAGAGGTGGAGCCGCAGGGGGTGGAACTAGAATGAGAAAAGGACTTGATATGAATGAAGTCTTATCTTTAGCCAAAACCATGGAAGTTAAGTTTTCTGTTTCAGGACCTGCTATTGGCGGGGCTAAATCTGGTATTAACTTTGATCCAGCAGACCCACGTAAGAAAGGTGTTTTAGAAAGATGGTACAAAGCTGTTTCGCCACTTTTAAAAAACTATTATGGAACAGGTGGTGATTTAAATGTTGATGAAATTCATGAAGTAATCCCAATGACTGAAGATTGCGGAGTTTGGCATCCACAAGAAGGTGTATTTAACGGGCATTTCAAACCAACGGAAGCAGACAAAATCAACAGAATAGGTCAGTTACGCCAAGGAGTAATCAAGGTAATCGAAAATCCAAATTTCTCTCCAGATGTAAACAGAAAATATACCGTTGCCGATATGATTACTGGTTATGGTGTTGCGGAAGCAGTACGTCATTATTATAGTATTTACGGTGGAGATGTAAAAGGTAAAAAAGCAATAGTACAAGGATTTGGAAATGTAGGATCTGCTGCTGCTTTTTATTTAGCCCAAATGGGAGCTAAAGTAATTGGAATCATTGATCGTGATGGTGGTGTTATCAATGAAAATGGTTTTTCTTTTGACGAAATCAAAGCTTTGTTTTTGAATAAAGATGGAAATAAATTAGTAGCTGATAATATGATTTCTTTTGAAGAAATCAATACTAAAATTTGGTCACTAGGTGCACAAGTTTTTGCACCATGCGCTGCTTCAAGGTTAGTAACTAAAGAACAAGTTGACCAAATGATTGCTTCTGGATTAGAGGTAATTTCGAGTGGAGCCAATGTGCCTTTTGCAGATAAAGAAATATTCTTTGGACCAATCATGGAAGAAACAGATAAAAAAGTAAGTTTGATTCCTGACTTTATTGCAAATTGTGGTATGGCAAGGGTTTTTGCCTATTTCATGGAGAAAAAAGTTCAAATGACAGATGAAGCTATTTTTAACGACTCATCTGAAATCATTCAAAAAGCAATTCAAAAAACATTTGATTTAAATAGTGATAAGAAAAACATAAGTGCTCGTGCTTTTGAAATTGCATTAAAACAATTAGTTTAATTGGAATAATCAAACAAAAAAAGTTGTAAGGTAAACTTACAACTTTTTTTGTTTAAAATAATCTATTTTACTTTTCAAATTCCTTCAGAGTAGCAATTATGATAGCTACGCATGCTCTTAATTGTTCTTCTGTCATCACTAAAGGTGGAGCAAAACGAATTATATTACCATGAGTTGGCTTAGCTAACAATCCATTTTCAGCTAAACGCATACATATATTCCACGCCGTATCACTATCTTCTGAATCATTAATTACAACCGCATTTAACAACCCTTTTCCTCTAACCAAAGTAGCTATTGAAGAACCCTCAATATAAGTCATTAATTCCTCCCTAAAAATATGACCTAGCTTTCTAGCATTTTGTGCTAACTTTTCATCTTCAACCACTTCTAATGCAGCCATAGCGACAGCTGCGGCCACAGGATTACCACCAAAGGTAGAACCATGTTGACCTGGTTTAATCACATTCATAATAGCATCATTGGCTAAAACTGCGGATACTGGATAAACTCCTCCCGAAACAGCTTTTCCTAAAATCAAAATATCAGGATTTACATAGCTCTCTTGCTTTTCACACTTTGCTTCACAAGTACAATTACCACAAACCGCTAATAGCGATCCTGTTCTTGCAACTCCAGTTTGCACTTCATCAGCTATAAATAAAACATTATGTTTTTCACAAAGTGCTTTTGCTTGAGCGATAAAATTCTCTGAAGGCACATAAACTCCAGCTTCACCTTGAATAGGTTCAACTAAAAAACCAGCTATATTAGAAGAGGAATTCAAAGCTTGTTCTAATGCCTCAATATCATCATAAGGAATACGAATAAACCCTTCAGTATAAGGTCCGAAATTTTTCCTTGCATTTTCATCGTTTGAAAACGAAATTATGGTTGTTGTTCTTCCATGAAAGTTGTTTTCACATACTATAATTTGAGCTTGTTTTTCTGCAATTCCTTTTTTCTCGTAAGCCCATTTTCTACATATCTTGATAGCTGTTTCAACCGCTTCAGCTCCTGTATTCATAGGTAGCACTTTATCAAAACCAAAATATTCAGTAATGTATTTTTCATACACACCTAACTTATCATTATAGAATGCGCGTGATGTTAAGGTTAATGTTTGTGCTTGCTCCACCATGGCATCAACTATTTTAGGATGACAATGCCCTTGGTTAACAGCAGAGTAGGCTGAAAGAAAATCAAAATATTTTTTTCCTTCTACATCCCACACATACACTCCTTCACCTTTACATAAAACCACTGGTAGTGGATGATAATTGTGCGCACCGAATTTATCTTCTAATGCAATTGCTTCAGCCGAAGTTAATTTTTCTAAAACTGACATGATTTGTTGATTGTTATTGATGTATTAAATCGCAATTCCTTCTTGTTGGCGAGAAATCAACCATTCTTTCACAAAAATATAAATTTTTCGTCTTACTTTTTTATTCTCTCTAAAATATCATTCATCATATCAATCTGAATCTTTTGAATCTCAATCAATTCCTGCTGTTGATGCATGATTAAATGGTCTAATTTTTCATGTAACATTCTAATTTCTAATTCGGATTTTAAATTAATCATAAAATCTTTTTTAGACCGTTCTCTGTCTTTTTCTTCCTGCCTATTCTGACTCATCATAATAACTGGCGCTTGTAAAGCTGCAATACACGACAAAATTAAATTGAGTAAAATAAAAGGGTATGGATCAAAACCTTTATCAACTAATACCACAACATTAACAATAATCCAACCAAAAAGAAAAAACATAAACGAAATTATAAAGGTCCAACTTCCTCCAAAATCAGCCACCTTATCTGCAACAATTTGACCATAAGTACGACTATCTGGTGCGTCTTCAATTTCAGTAACTAATGATTTTTCTTCTTTTAAAGACTGAATCACTTTTCGCTCAATTGATGAAATCTCATTAATTTCTCGTTCTAGATAGCTTGTAATATATTGCTCTCGAAAAACATTTAATTCTGACAAAGCTAACATAGAATCAGAATTAAAAAAAGGATATTCTTTTTGAATTAAAGATAAAATAGGGTCTTTAATTAATACACCTGATACTTTTTCAAACAATGGAAATTCTTTTTTGGAAATGGAACTAATAAAAGTTGATTTAGAAGACATAGTAATTAATTATTCGTTATACATAGCTAATAATTTGGTAACTGTATTCCAATTACGAATAGTAGCTACAACACTTAATTTTTTTTCAATATACTTTTGGTCTAAACGAGTTTTACCAGCGCCAATAGCATATTTTATAAAGATACGACTTTTATCAATTGCTGCTTCATCAGGTTTAAATTGACTAATTTTTAAATCATTGATAGCTGACACTTGCAGTTCCTTTGAAACAAAAGCTATATACAATTTTTTTTCGTCTACTTCTTTCTCTTTTAAATAAGGATTATTTAAAAAACATTGTTCCAAATCATTTTTTGAAACAACTACTACTGGCACATCCAAACCCAATTGTTTAAAAATTTCTTGCTTAATAGTAAATCCTACAGAAGCACCATGCGCTTCTTCTGAATCCACAAAAACATTACCTGATTGAATGTAGGTTCGCACATTTTGAAAACCCTTGTTTTCTAATACATTTTTTAAGGTTTCCATTTTTATCATGTTATGTCCGGATACATTAATCCCTCTAAGCAAAGCTAAGTGTGTATACATAAAATTAAATTTGTCATAAAAGTAAAATAATTTACCATATAAAACGAACAATCCTTATTTTTGCTTCATGGGAAGAAAGAAAACAGACAAAATCGTATTCGAAAACGTAGAAATCCTTGATGCAGGCGCAAAAGGTGTATCAGTAGCTAAGGCCCCTGATGGAAAAGTAATTTTTATTCCGAATGTTGTTCCAGGTGATGTAGTCGACATTCAAACCTTCAAAAAAAGAAAAGCTTATTATGAAGGTAAAGCCATTAAAACACATCAATTTTCGGAACACCGAGTTGAACCCGTTTGTGAACATTTTGGTGTATGTGGTGGATGTAAATGGCAAAACATGAAATATAGCCAGCAATTGTTTTATAAAAATCAAGAAGTTTACAACAATTTAAAACGAATTGGAAAGATAGAATTACCAGAATTTGAGCCTATTTTAGGTTCTGAAAAACAATTTTTTTATAGAAATAAAATGGAATTCGGATTCTCTTCTTCAAGATGGATGACAGAGGCTGAAATTCAATCTGGCGAAGATTTAGACAATAAAAATGCGGTTGGTTTTCATATACCAAGAATGTGGGATAAAATACTAGACATTAAAAAATGTCACTTACAACAAGATCCTTCAAACGCTATCAGAAATGAAATAAGACGTTTTGCAAATGAAAACAATTTATCGTTCTATAACCCTAGAAATCATGAGGGCTTATTAAGAACTCTAATGATTAGAACAGCATCAACTGGTGAAATCATGGTACTTATTCAATTCTTTGAAAAAGACAAAAATGGAATTGACTTAATCATGAATTTTTTAGCCGAACAATTCCCTGAAATCACTTCATTACAATATGTAATTAATCAAAAATTAAACGATACCTTATACGATCAAGATATTGTACTTTTCAAAGGAAGAGATTATATTTTAGAGGAAATGGAAGGTTTACATTTTAGTATAAATGCCAAATCGTTTTACCAAACCAATTCAGAACAAGCCTATGAATTATATTCCATCACTAGAGATTTTGCTGGATTAACTGGCGAAGAATTGGTCTATGATTTGTATACAGGAACTGGAACTATTGCCCAATTTGTTTCTAAAAAAGCTAAAAAAGTAATTGGAGTAGAAGCCGTCCCAGAAGCGATTGCAGACGCAAAAGAAAATGCCAAACGAAACAACATAACCAATTGTGAATTCTTCGTTGGAGACATGAAGAATGTATTTAACGACCATTTTATTTCTACTCATGGTCAACCCGATGTTATTATCACAGACCCACCAAGAGACGGCATGCACAAAGATGTAGTGGAGCAAATATTAAAAATTGGACCCAAAAAAGTAGTATATGTGAGTTGTAATTCAGCCACACAAGCAAGAGATTTAGCCTTAATGGATGAAATGTATAAAGTAACCAAAGTACGTCCTGTAGACATGTTTCCTCAGACGCATCATGTAGAAAATGTTGTTTTACTTGAACGAAAATTATAATATCATGAAAAAAATCATTATACTTCTTTTGATTACTCTTGCATTTTCATCATGTGAAAAAGATGATGTTTGTGCAGAAACTACACCTACCACTCCAAAAGTAGTCATTGAGTTTTTTGATGCCGCAAACGCCACTGATACACCAAAAAACGTTACCAATTTAAAAATAACAGCTGCAAATTTTACAAGCTCAATTATTTACAATGGAACAAACAAAATAAAAGTGCCTTTAAAAACATTTCAAGACAATTCTGTTTTATCTTTTACATTGAATGGTTCAATAGACCCTACTTCAGATGATAATCTAGATGAAATAACCTTTAATTATTCAAGAACAGAATCTTATGTATCACGTGCATGCGGATTTAAAACTACATTTCTGCTTGACTCAAATACTCCGGTACTTTTGACACCAGATGCAGCAAATTGGATCCAAAATATAGTTGTCGTTAAATCTAATATAGAAAATGAAAATGAAACACATATCAAAATCTATTTTTAGTATTATCTTGATAATTAGTGTTTCTTTGACAGCACTCTCTCAAGATAAAAAACAAAAATCTGATACAATACAAATTCCGCAACGATATGGATTACGTTTGGGTCTTGACCTACATAGAATAACAAAATCTTTTTATGATAAAAATTACAGAGGATTAGAAATTGTTGGAGATTATCGATTAACAAAGAAGATTTATGTAGCATGTGAGTTAGGTAATGAGGAAAAAACAAAACAAGATGATCAGCTCAATTATAGTACAAAAGGCACTTATTTTAAAGTAGGTTTTGATTTCAATGCCTATGAAAATTGGCTTGATATGGAAAATATGATTTATATAGGTCTGCGAGCTGGCTTTTCAAGTTTTAGTCAAACCCTAAATACCTACAACATTTATGAACCTAAGAGTTTCTATGGAATTTCCACTTTAGATTCTGGTCAAAAATGGAATGGTTTATCGGCTAGTTGGATTGAAGTTGTAAGCGGATTAAAAGCTGAAGTTTTTAATAATGTTTATATTGGTTTCTCTGTTCGATTAAACTATTTATTATCTAATAAAGAACCTGAAGGATTTGCTAATTTACATATTCCTGGATTCAACAAAACATATGAAAACAGTAAATTTGGCGCAGGATTTAATTATACGATAAGTTATTTTATCCCTTTATACAAATCTAGAAAATAAAAAAAGTCTAAATTCAATTTAAGAATTTAGACTTTTCTTGTTCTACCATTTAATATCTTTCGGTGTTTTAGAAAAAATCCAAGACATAAATAATTTTTCCCCATCATTAGTTCGTAATGCTTTAAACTTAGGAGACAATATTGTGGCAACAACAAAAGCTGCTAATGGTATTTGCCAACCTTTAAAATTAGCATAACTAAGAAAAAAATATCTTGCTGGAAAAAAAAACAAGGCGAATCCAACGAAATTATAAATCAATGCTTTGGTTTGTTTAGACATATTTAATCTTCTTTAAGTGTAAAAATAATATTCTCAAAATCTTTTTTAAATTTTTCTTTATTTTCTAGTAGTGTCCAACTCATAACTTGATAAAATGAATTAGGTGTTTCCACTAATCCCATAACATAATATAAATCCAATTCTAATTCCTTATCTCTTAAAGTGCATTCATTATAGAAAAAATTATAATTACCGATTGTTTTCTTTTTAGGAGTTCCTAATTTTCTATTTGAATAATTTTCACCCACCCCCAAATCTTTAAAAACAACTTCATAAAATTCTTCAATACCATCATAAGTAATATCAGAAAGTTTCAAATCTTCTTTAGAATCTTGAATCACAATGGTGTAAACTTCCTTAACAGGATTTTGAAACTCCAAGCACGCATCATCATTTAGACCTGAAGTCCTTTTCATGTAATCAGGCACAGATAATTTTACAACGTGGCCTGTTTGATATTCAATCATTTTTGTTTGTCCAATTACTAATTGAGTTAACAAAAGAGCTAGTATTAACTTAATTTTTTTAATCATATTTATAAAATTTATTAGCTATTTTTATTCCGATTGTATTGATGAAAATTTAACTCGCTTACTCCCTTCATACATTTCATATTTGACTAATCTGGCTTCTAACTTTCCATTAAATAATTTAATCTTTCTTGAAGGTCGTAAACCAACAAACTTAAGCGCTTCTAAATTTGAAGTAATAAACCAAGCATTAGTATTAGAATAATTCTTCTTTAAAGTATCTCCAATTTCACGATAGAAACGTTCCATTTGAATATCCAATCGCTCTCCATAAGGCGGATTAAAAACCATATGTAATGGCCCTTGAACTTCTTTCTCAGAATTAAAGAAATCTTGTTGAGATATTTTTACATATTCATCTAAATTGGCATTAATTAAATTATCTTGTGCTTTTCTAACTGCACTTGGCGCTTTATCATATCCAGTAATCGTGTAATGAAACTCTTTTGTTTTTTTTAATAACGATTCCAATATGGTGTCGAACAACTCACTATCCCAATCCTTCCATTTTTCAAATGCAAATTCCTTCCTATTGATGTTAGCTGGAATATTACAAGCAATCATTGCCGCTTCAGCTAAAATAGTTCCGCTTCCACACATAGGGTCCAAGAAATGTGCTTTACCGTCCCAACCAGACAGTAATAAGATTCCTGCTGCCAATACTTCGTTAATAGGCGCAATATTTGTAGCAGTTCTATAACCTCTGTGATGTAAAGAAGCTCCCGAAGTATCTAAAGAAACCGTACAATAATCGCGATCAATATGAATATGAATACGTAAATCTGGATGTTCTTTATCAATATTAGGTCTACTTCCTGTATTCTCTCTAAATTGATCTACAATAGCATCTTTTACCTTTAAAGCAACAAATTGACTATGAGTAAAAGCTTCAGAATATAAGGTAGTTTCTACAACAAAAGTTTGATTATTGTTTAAATAACTGGACCAGTCAATACTTTGAATACCAACATATAAGCTTTTTTCATTAAATGCTTTAAAGGAATGTATAGGCTTTAAAATTTTTAACGCAGTACGCAAACCTAAATTGGCCTTATACATAAACCCTTTATCACCATAGAAACTAACCATACGGGTGCCTTTTTGAATATTTTGAGCACCTAATTGTATCAATTCCTTTTCTAATAATTCCTCAAAGCCAAAAAAAGTTTTGGCCACCATTTTAAAATTCTCCATTAAGATCTATTGTGATAACTTATTATAATATTCTACAAAAATAGACTAAATTTGTCTTTCCTAATCTTATATTTAAAATAAATGTCTACTATCTCAAAAACAGAAGAAAAAGACTGGTTTAGCGAATGGTTTAATACACCTTATTATCATATATTATACAAAGATAGAAATGATAATGAAGCCCAATTCTTTATGGATAATCTAACCCATTATTTAAATTTACCCGAAGAGGCTCAAATTCTTGATTTAGCTTGTGGTAAAGGCAGACATTCCATTTATTTAAATTCTTTAGGATTTGAAGTAACAGGTGTAGATATTTCAGAAAACAGTATTAAAATTGCAAATGAATCAGCAAATGATAAATTGCATTTTCATGTTCATGACATGCGTGAAAATCTCCCTCATAGATATGATGCAATCTTTAATTTATTTACAAGTTTTGGGTATTTTGATAATGAAGAGGACAACATTAAAACACTTAAAGCAATTAAAAATAGTTTAACTGAATATGGATTTGGTGTAATTGATTTTTTAAATGCTGATTATGTAATTGCAAATTTAGTTCCAAAAGAAATTAAAATTGTTGATGGCATCAAATTTGAAATAAATCGCTATGTAGAAAACAAAAAAATTATCAAAGAAATACATTTTTCAGATCAAGGCAAAAATTATACATTCAAAGAAAAAGTGTCTGCTTTAACATTAAATGACTTTGAAAAAATGATGGAAGTTTGCGACATCTATTTATTAGATATTTTTGGCGATTATAAGCTTCATAAATTCTATAAGAACCAATCCGAGCGATTGATCATGATTTTTAAATAATTCCGAATGAATAATTTTGTATATCTATTCCCTTTTTTAGCAGTAATCATTGGCTATATACTAGCTTTTTACTTTACCCCAAAAAGCAAAAAACAAATCAAGCTATTATTAGCTTTTAGTGGTTCATTTTTGTTATCACTAACCGTTATGCACTTATTACCAAGTATATATACTACTGAAATAGTACTCCCTAGTGAACATAATCATGAACACGTACATGTACATTCATCTATTGGTATTTACATCATGCTAGGCATTATATTTCAAATCATTTTAGAGTATTTCTCAAAAGGGGCAGAACATGGTCACGTTCATGGTCATGAAAAAATGAATCAAATACCTTGGTTGTTATTTTTTAGTTTGTGTATTCACGCTGTTTTAGAAGGCATCCCTATTAACAAAGACAATCATTTAGCATTTGGCATTGCTATCCATCACTTACCAATTGCAATGATTCTAACCATATTTTTTAAGAATGCACAATTAAATACAAAAGCTATTTTTGTTTTCATGTTCACTTTTGCTTTAATGACACCACTAGGCACAATATTAGCTGATCACTTAAGTATATTTGAGACTATCGAGAAAGAATTAGTAGGGTTTGTAATTGGAATATTATTTCATATTTCTTCAACTATCATTTTTGAAACAAGTGAAGGTCACAAATTCAATTTAGCCAAACTACTTGCAATTGGTTTTGGAATTTTTATTGCAACTTTTATGTAGCTATAAGTTAATCTTATAACTAAAGTACTTAACCATTACAAATGTTTCGTAAATTTATATTATAAAATCAAACAATATGGAACATACGAACAAAATTGGTTTAAATACTGCAAAAGCCAAAGAACTTGCTTTTGAACTAAATGATTTATTAGCTAATTATTCCGTTTTCTATCAAAATGTCAGGGGTTTACATTGGAACATTAAAGGGAATAAATTTTTTGAATTACATATCAAATTTGAAGAATTATACAATAATTTAATTTTAAAAATTGATGAAATAGCCGAGCGTATTCTAACCCTTGGAAGCTTGCCTAATCATCAATTTTCAAATTATTTAAGTACGTCAACAATTAAAGAATTAAACGAAACAACAAAAGATATAATAGCCATCGAATCCATTGTTTCGTCTTTTACAACATTAATTAATATACAACGAACAATATTAAAATTGGCACAAGAAATTGAAGATGAAGGGACAGCATCCCTAATGAGCGATAATATTAGAGAACAAGAAAAACTTATATGGATGTATGGTGCCTATTTAGAATGATAAAAAAACCTGTTTAAATACAGGTTTTTTTATGCTATATTTTTAAATAAGAGATTTGTTATAAATGCTTTATGTCATAACATATCATTTATTTAAAA
>NZ_JAGKWP010000018.1 GCF_021151785.1 Flavobacterium sp. | reverse complement strand
AAATTATATTTTTGTTAAAAATTAATTATTTTGAAAAAAGTATTTGGTCAGCATAAACCATTCTTCGTTTTCTTATTTAAGTTTTTGATGTTCTATTTGCTTATCACTATGCTTTATAAGTTTTTTTTGAATAGCTATTCCATAGAGCGTAAGGAAGTGGATGCAATTACGACTCATGTTGCAAATCAAACAAAGAACACTTTTCTTTTTTTTGGTAAAGATTGTAAACTTTTTAAGCACGAGTTTGAAGCTTCTTTTAAGCTTATTTACAAAGGAAAATATGTTGCAAGGATAGTAGAAGGGTGTAATGCTATTAGTGTAATTATACTTTTTGCATCATTTGTTTTTGCTTTTTCATCTAATTTTAAAAAGGCATTACTTTTTATGTTAATAGGAGCAATGTTAATTTATGTTTTAAATATTTTAAGGATTGTATTATTGTGTGTTTCTCTATATTATTATCCTCAATTTGAGCATTTGCTTCACGGTACTGTATTTCCATTGGTAATTTACGGTGTTGTTTTTTTATTGTGGATTATATGGGTAACTAAATTTTCAGTATATGGAACAAGGGTTGATAAAAAGTAAAAGACGTTTGTTTTGGATATTACTTTTTACTTTTGGTCTTATAAGTATTCGTGCTTTTGAAAGAGATTGGTTTTACGATCCTTTTTTAGACTTTTTTAAAGATAATTTTCAAAATCAAGATTTACCGAAATATGAAGGGATGAAGCTTTTTTTGGGATTGTTGTTGAGATATTCCTTAAATAGTTTTTTTTCTATTCTGATTATTCAAACTTTATTTAGACAGAAATCTATAACAAATTTGACAATTCTATTGTTAATTATCTTTTTCCTGATTTTAATATCAGTATTATTTGGTTTGTTACTTTTTTCAAAAAAGCCTGACTATTTAGTCTTGTTTTATGTGAGAAGATTTTTGATTCAACCTTTATTTTTGATTTTATTTATTCCTGCTTTTTTTTATCAAAAGAAAGAGCAATAATTTTTTGTACCTTTATAGAAATATTTTCTTATGAAGGTAGTGAAATTTTCTGGCGAATTAGTTGAGTATGACAAGTCCAAATTAAGTGGGTCTCTAAAAAAATCTGGAGCTAGTGATGAAGTTGTAGCTGAAATTTTAAATAAAATTGAAATGCAGTTATACGACGGCATATCCTCAAAAAAAATTTATAAACTAGCTTTTCAATTATTAAAAAATTCTGCTAATGTTCATGCGGCTCGTTATAATTTGAGAACAGCCATATTAGGTTTAGGGCCGGCTGGTTTTTATTTTGAAAAATATATTGCCAAGATTCATGAATGTCTTGGTTTTGAAGCGACAACTAATGTAGTATTGAATGGGAAATGTGTATCTCATGAAATAGATGTTTTGCTCCTTAAAAACGATTTAGTAAAAATGATAGAATGTAAGTTTCATTCTAGCAATGATGCTAAATCAGATGTTAAAATTCCAATGTATATCCTTTCTCGCTTTAATGACTTAAAAGATAGAAGTTATAGGCTTTTTGGGCGCAATAGAGCTATTAATAGTTGTCTAATCGTTACAAATAATAAGTTTACAGAAGAGGCCATAAAGTTTGGTACTGGTTACCAACTAGAAATGTTAAGTTGGGATTATCCATTAAAAAAAGGATTACGAGAAATTATTGATCAATATAAAATCTATCCAATAACTTGTTTGACAACCTTAACGCAATTTGAAAAGGAGAAACTATTAGCGGTGGATATCATCACAGTTAAAGACTTAATTGAACAGAATGATTGGTTAGAAAAACTAGAAATTAGTAAAAACAGAATAAGAAAAATATTGTCAGAGTCACATCAATTATAAATCTATTATGAAATTATATTTTTTAGGAGCGGCAGGAACGGTAACAGGTTCCAAAATTTTAGTTGAAACAAACCAATTACGAATATTGATTGATTGCGGAATGTTTCAAGGGTTAAAAAATTTACGTGAAATGAATTGGGAACCCCTTCCAATTTTGCCTAATACTATTGATTTTGTATTGTTGACACACGGGCATCTGGATCATTGTGGTTATTTACCTAAATTAGTAGCTGATGGCTTTAAAGGAAAAATATTTTGTTCACATCCCACGAAAGAAATAACTAGACTGATTTTAGAGGATAGTGCGAAAATTCAAGAAGAAGAGGCAGAGAAAGCAAATAAAGAAACTTATTCAAAACACAAACCTGCAATGCCTTTATATTCGGTAGAGGAAGCGGAGAAAGTTTTACCTCATTTTCGTGTGGTTGAGGAAGGTGTAGAAGTTCAACTTGCTGATAATTGTTGGTTTAAATTGTTCTATGCTGGACATATTTTAGGTGCTTGTTCTATAGAATTACATGTGGAAAATAAAATTCTAGTATTTTCGGGGGATATTGGTCAAGATGATGACGTGTTGATGTTTCCTCCTAAAAAGCCCAAAAAAGCTGATTTTGTGTTTTTAGAAAGCACCTATGGAAATCGAATTCATCCTCAGGAAGATACATTATTGTTCTTAGAGTCAATTATTAATTCAACTTATGAGGCAAACGGCAATGTAGTTATTCCAAGTTTTGCCGTAGAACGTGTTCAAACTGTAATGTATTTGCTATGGCAATTGAGAAAGCAGAATAGAATACCTAAAATAGGTTATGTAATTGATACTCCTATGGGAATTAATGTGTTAGATACTTTTCAAAATAATTTGAAATGGCACAAATTAACGCCTAAAGCATGTAAAGAAATGGATGAGATGTTTACGCTTGTAACCAAGTTTGAAGAGACCATTGATACCATATATAATCCTAAACCTAAAGTAGTTATTGCTGCAAGTGGAATGATTACTGGAGGAAGGGTTTTAGCTTATCTTGAACACTATATTGTGAAACCTGAAAATACTATTGTATTAGTTGGATATCAAGCAGAAGGAACTCGAGGAAGAAGATTATTAGAAGGAGAAAAAGAGATTAAAATGCATGGAAAGTATTACGATGTGAATGCTAATATTACTTCAATTGAAGGATTGTCTGCACATGGTGATCAAAATGATTTAGTAAATTGGTTGAAAGAATTGGAATTACCTCCACAGCAAGTGTTTTTAATCCATGGAGAAAATATGGCCTTGGATGCATTAAGAATTAAGTTAAAAGAACAATATCATTTTCCTATTATGATTCCAACATTAGGGCAAGTGATTGAAATATAGTTCATAGTGTGTTTTATTTAAAAAAAAAATAATACATTTGTTCCGTGATTTTAAAAAGACAAATAAGCGTGTTGTTAGCACTTTTTATCCTCGTGATAAATAGTAGTGCTAGTCTTGTTTTGCATTTTTGTCACGATGAAATCTCTTATGTTTCTTTAGTTTATCAAGAAAATTCTATTATTGATTCTACTGAAGAGGATTCTTGTTGTTCACCGCAAATGAATCAAGATGAGCAAGAAGATAAGGGTTGTTGTTCTAATCAGGAAATCAAAGTAGATAAAAAGATTGATTACACAATTTTTAATACTTTTGATTTTGCTTTTCAGGCAGTATTTTTTCCTGAAACTCTTCCTGTCTTTAAGAAGTCTACAGAAGTTTTGCGTCAACCTATTCGTTATGATTATTATTGCGAAGCAAACGCACCACCATTTTATAAACTTTATTCTCAATTTATTTTTTACGCATAATCAGCACTTTTTAATCGTTAGGATTCTAATTTTGGTAGAATCCCAAGTTTATTTGTTTAAAAAGTAACTGATTTTTTATGTTTTATAGAATCTTAATAGCTTTGTTGATGCCAATGTTAACTTGGGCACAATCAAGTATTTCGGGTAAAATTGTTGATACTAATTATCAACCTGTTGCGCAAGCCCAAATTACAATTGCGGAACAAAATATCACCTTAGTTTCAGATCAAAATGGACTATTTAGTCTGATTCAAGGCAATCAAGAAGTCACTTTATTAATAGAAGCTTTTGGTTATAAAAAATTAGAACAAAAGCAAAGTTGTGTGCAAAATTTTGTTTTAGTTTTAGAAAAGCAAAATACAGAAAAAGAGATTGCAACCGTAGTGGTTAAAAGAGAACAAAAAGCCATGAACCGATCTGTAAAAGCAGTAACTAATACTATTCATTTATCACAAAAAGAATTGCAAAAAGCAGCTTGTTGTAATTTATCTGAAAGTTTTGAGACGAATCCATCGATAGATGTCAATTTTTCAGATGCGGTAACCGGTAATAAACAAATCAAAATGCTAGGTTTAACGAGTCCGTACATCTTAATGTCTGAAGAAAATATACCAGCTATTCGAGGAGCTTTACAAGCAACTGGTTTGAATTTTATCCCAGGTACATGGGTAGAAAGTATCCAAATTACCAAAGGAGCGGGTAGTGTAACTAATGGGTATGAAAGTGTTTCGGGTCAAATTAACTATGAACTGTTAAAGCCTATAAAAGAAGTTCCTTTTTACGGTAATGTATATGCTTCTAATGATGGCCGTTATGAAATAAATACCCATTTTAAGACCCAATTTTCAGATAAATTAAGTTCACTTATTTTATTACATGGAAATACAAGAAATCAAGTTAACGACATGAATAACGATGGTTTCATGGATAATCCATTAGGGAAGCAGGTGAATATTTTAAATCGTTGGCAATATAATGATGCTGCTAAAGGGATTGTTAGTTTTTTTAATGTCAAGTATTTTAAAGATGAAAAAACAGGTGGACAAGTAGGGTATTCAAGAAATGAATCTTCTTCTTTGTGGGGCAGTCAAGTTGATACAGAAAAAATAGAATTATCTAATAAAATAGGTTATGTTTTTCCTGATATGCCTTTTCAAAGTTTAGGATTCCAGCAAGCATTTCAATACAATAAGCAAAGTAGTTTGTTCGGAAGCGGTATTCATGATATAAAGCATAAAAGTTATTTTGCCAATCTATTGTTCAATTCAATTATTGACAATACAAAAAATAAGTTTATTAGCGGGATTAATTTTACTTTTGATCAATTTGAAGAAAATTTAGCCGTTAATTTTTCAAGAAACTTTGACCGAAAAGATAATTCATTAGGTGCGTTTTTTGAATATTCATATGATAATTTAAATAATTTGAGTTTTGTTTTAGGAGCACGAGTAGATCAACATAATAGATTGGGTGCTTTTTTCACACCTAGAGCGCATCTAAAATATTCTCCTTTTGAAAAAACAACACTACGCGTTTCTGCAGGAAGAGGTAAGCGGGCAGCAAACATTTTTGCAGAAAATATTAATTTATTAGCTAGTTCTAGAGCCATTGTTATTCAAGAGTCACAAGGAAAATTGTATGGACTTAATCCAGAAATTGCTTGGAATTATGGTATGAGTTTTAACCAGAAGTTTTCTTTATTAGGCAGGCAACATGAATTTGTACTCGACTACTATATGACTGATTTTAAAAATCAAGTAGTGGTAGATTTAGAAAACCCTAGAGCAGTAGTTTTTTCAAATTTGAATGGGAAAAGTTATGCAAAATCTTTTCAAATGGAATTAAATTTTAATATTCTTACTCATTTAGATATTAGAACGGCCTATAAATATTTAAATGTTAAAACAGATTATCAAACAGGACTTTTAGAAAAACCGTTGCAAGCTAAACATCGATTTTTTGCTAATGTGGCTTATGAGACTCATATTAAAGATAAAGGTCAGCAGTGGAAATTTGATGCTACTTTCAATTGGATTGGAGCACAAAGATTACCAAACACAGGTTCAAATCCAATTGTTTACCAATTAGATAATAAGACCCAACCATATCAGTTGGTTAATGCACAAGTAACTCGAACTTTTTCAAGTGTTTTTGAAGTTTATGTAGGAGGGGAGAACTTGGGTAATTTCAAACAGACCAATGCAATTATAGCTTCTGATGATCCTTTTGGGACTTATTTTGATAGTACAATGATTTATGGTCCTGTTTTTGGTAGGATGTTTTATGCGGGTTTACGATTTAAAATAAAAGATAATAATAAAGAAGAAAAACACAATCATTAAAAAATAGAATTATGAAAAAAATCATATTAACATTAGTATTTATTTTTAGTATATCAATGAATATGCAAGGGCAAGAGGTGAAAAGAGAGGCAGTAGAAACAGCTGAAATTAAACCAAATAAAAATAGAAAAGTTGAGTTTGCAGTAGATGGGAATTGCGATATGTGTAAAAAGAGAATTGAGAAAGCCGCTTTTTCAGTAAAAGGTGTAAAATCGGCTGATTGGCATATGGATCATAAAGATATTCATTTAATTATTGATGAAACAAAATGTTCTGTATTGGATGTTCAAAAAGCTATTGCAAGGGCAGGTCATGATACTGAGGGAGTTAAAGCAACAGATGAAGAGTATGCTAAGATTCATGGTTGTTGTCAATATCGTACCCAAGAATCACATTAATTCATCGATTTTTATTATTTTTGGTTAACTAACCAATAAAAAATATATTATGCCAATTAATCCTATCGCCTGCTTAGTAGCAGCATTATCAACATTTCTTGTTGGTTTCATTTGGTACAACCCAAAAGTATTTGGTACCATTTGGATGAATGAAACAGGAATGACCGAAGAAAAAGCACAACGAGGAAATATGTTAAAAATCTTCGGTTTAACTTTGCTTTTTTCATTGTTAATCTCATTTATGGTTGTTCCAATAATGGTTATCCATCAAATAGGAGCCATTCAGCTTGTGGGAGGAGATGAAACAAATGCATCATTGATTGAGTTTCTAAAAGACAAAGGAGATGCTTTTCGTTCATTTAAACATGGTGCTTTGCATGGTTGTATGGCAGGTTTAACTTTTGTTCTTCCTGTAACAGCTATCAATGGTCTTTTTGAACACAAATCATGGAAATACATCCTCGTTACAGCTGGTTACTGGGTTGTTTCTTTAACACTTATGGGTGCCATTATTTGTGGTTGGAAATAATTAACATTTTATTATCATAGTTTCGTCCTACTTTTGTGGGACGATTTTTTTTTGCTTTGGAACAGTTATCATTTAAAATTTTTTCGAAAACCAGTGAGTTACCATCTAATTGGAATGAGGTAGCTAAGGATAACCACTTTTTACAAACTCCTTATTTAAAGGTTCTTGAACAGTCAGCTCCAACCAATATGGAGTGTTTTTTTATTGGAATTTTTGAAAATGAATCACTCATAGGAACTGCTTTAGCTCAATATTTAGATTTAAATAAATTGTCATCATTTGGAGAACGAGATAAATGTTTAAGAACATGGGTTCGTAATTTTGTTTTTAAAAACTTTGCATCACATGTATTGTTTTTAGGTAACAACATGATTACGGGTCAAAATGGTTATGCTTTTTCAAATACCGTTGATTTTAAATCATTAAGTGCTATTTTACTTCAATCCTCAGAGGCCATTGTATCTTATTTCAAAGTCAAAGGAATTAAGATTCATATTGTTTCTTTTAAAGATTTTTATGAGATATGTTCGGAAGCATTAAAACAGTATGAATTTAGTAAGTTATATGAATTTAATACTCAACCTAACATGGTGTTTGCTATTCCTTCATCTTGGAAGACAAAAGAAGACTATGTCGGAGCTTTTACAAAAAAATACCGAGATCAATACAAGAGAGCAAGAAAAAAAAATGAAGGGATCTGTGTTAGAGAATTAGAATTAGATGAAGTAATTGCTTTAGAAAAGGACATTTACAAGTTATATCATTATGTGGCACAACACGCCCCTTTTAATACTTTTTTTCTAGATAAAAATCATTTTTCTATTTTTAAAAAACAATGTGGGTCACGTTTCCGTATTTATGGCTATTTTATTGAAGAGGATTTGGTAGGTTTTCACTCTATTCTTTTGAATGGTTTAGTATTAGAAACCTATTTTTTAGGTTACGACGAAAGTATTCAAAAAGAAAAAATGCTTTACCTTAACATGCTTTACAACATGACTGAATTTGGTATAGAAAATGGTTTTAACAAAATTATTTTTGGTAGAACAGCATTAGAAATTAAAAGTTCAATTGGTGCAGAACCAATACAGATGTCTGGGTTTATTGAGCATAAAAATTCTCTTATCAACAAGTTTATTAGTCGGATTTTTCACAAGTTAGAACCAGAATTGATATGGCAACAAAGACACCCTTTTAAGTAGCATAGCGATTGTAGTGTATCTAACCTTAATCACTAAAAGATTATTTTTTAAATTTAAACTACATTAACTCCATTTGAATGTTTTCCCATTCAGTCATTAATTGGTCTAGTTCTTTCTTTTTCTTTTCATAAGCTGTAAAAAACAACTCATCTTCCATTAATTGTTCATAATTACGCGCTAAGTTTTCATCATCTTTTGCAATTTCTTTTTCCAATTGATTGATATTGCTTTCAATTTTAGAAAGTTTATTTTGAAGTGCTTTTTGCGCTTTTTGTTCTTCGTAACTTAGGTTTTTTGGAGCTTCTATTTTTGTAGTTGAGGTTTCTGTTTTAACCACATCTTTTTTCTCAATTTCTCGCATATTTTGAACGTTTTTCTGTTCTAAGAAGAAATTGATATCACCCAAATATTCTCTAATTTTTTGATCTTTAAATTCATAAACGGTATTAGCCATTCCTTGTAAAAAGTCACGATCGTGAGAAACGAGAAGAAGCGTACCTTCAAAGTTTTGTAACGCAGCTTTCAAAACGTTTTTAGATTTAATATCTAAGTGATTCGTTGGCTCGTCCATTACCAATACATTGATAGGTTGAAGTAATAAACGACACAATGCTAAACGGTTTCGTTCGCCTCCAGACAAAACTTTTACCTTTTTTTCTACATCATCGCCTCTAAATAAAAAAGCACCAAGCATGTCTCTCACTTTACTCCTATTAGTGTCATTTGCAGCTTCAATCATGGTGTCTAATAATGTTTTTTCACCATCTAAATATTCTGCCTGATTTTGTGCAAAATACCCCAGTTGAACATTGTGGCCTAATTTAATAGTTCCTTCATATTTAAATTCATTTACAATGGCTTTAATAAAAGTTGATTTTCCCTGTCCATTTTGACCAACAAACGCAATTTTACTACCTCGTTCAACTAATAACGAAATATCTTTTAAAATGATTTTATCTCCATAAGCTTTAGTCACTTTTTCTGCTTCTACCACCACTCTTCCAGGTGTTACAGAAACGGGGAAGGAGATGCTCATTACCGAATTGTCGTCTTCATCGACTTCAATACGCTCAACTTTATCCAATTTTTTGATTAGTGATTGCGCCATAGAAGCCTTAGATGCTTTAGCTCTGAATTTTTCAATTAACTTTTCAGTTTCTTCAATTTTTTTCTGTTGATTTTTTTGCGTAGCTAATTGTTTTTCACGAATTTCTTCTCTTAAAACTAAATATTGAGAATAAGGTTTGTTAAAGTCATACGCCTTACCTAAAGAAATTTCAATGGTCCGATTGGTTACATTATCTAAAAACATTTTATCGTGCGATACGATAACAACCACACCGGGGAAATTTTTTAAAAAACCTTCAAGCCAAATAATACTTTCAATGTCTAAGTGGTTGGTAGGTTCATCCAAAAGAAGTATGTCGTTTGATTGCAACAATAGTTTAGCCAATTCAATACGCATACGCCAACCACCAGAAAAAGTATCCGTTTGGTTATCAAAATTTTCTCTTTTGAAACCTAAACCTAACAATATTTTTTCCGTATCACCTACATAATTATATCCGCCATGAATTTCATATTGATGTTGGAAGTCACTTAATTGTTCAATTAATTCACCATATTCAATACTTTCATAATCAGTTCTGGTAGCTAGTTGATGATTGATTTGGTCAATTTTTGCCTCATAGTACTTGATTTCTTCAAAAGCTTGGTATGCTTCTTCAAGTACAGTTCTTCCTTTTACAAAATCAATATCTTGTCTTAAGAACCCAATTTTAACTTCTTTTTCTGTTGCTATAGTTCCGCTATCAGGTTTAAAATCCCCAGCTAACATTTTGAGCATAGTTGATTTTCCAGCACCGTTTTTACCTACAAGACCAACGCGGTCGCCTGCGCCTAATCTAAATGTAACTTCTTCAAAAAGATAAGTACCACCAAAAGAAACGGATAAATTATGTATATTGAGCATGATATGTAACAATTGTGACGCAAAAATACTATACTTATTTTACCTTTGTATAAAAAAAAGAAAAATGTTTACCAAAGGATCTAAAATAGCAAGTATGCTTAAAGGTACTTGTCCACGTTGTCAAGAAGAAAGTATGTATGAAGTTCGTAATCCATACAACTTATCCAAAGCTTTAAAAATGCATGAAAATTGTTCACATTGTCATTTGCATTATGCAATCGAACCTTCTTTTTTCTATGGAGCCATGTATGTAAGCTATGGCTTAGGTGTGGCATTTGCTGTAGCAGCTTTTGTAATTTCACATGTTTTCATTGGGGCAGATTTAAAGACCTCTTTTATTGCAATTATGGCAACATTAATTGTATTTATGCCAATAATAATGCGTTTATCAAGAAATATATGGATTAATTTCTTTGTAAATTTTGATAAAAATTGGAAAGAACATATGAATAAAAAGTCATAAAATTTTTTTATAAATACGTTGAATATCCACTTCTTTATCTAAAGGAATATTATTTTCGATGTAGTTATATAGTTGATTGGCTAGGAAGGGAGCAAACATAACTCCTCTTGTGCCTAGTCCATTAAGAATGTGGATGCTGTTATGTAGATAGTGTTTGCCTAGTAGTGGTCTTCTATCTCTTACTGTCGGTCTTACTCCAGCATATTGTTCAATTATTTTGTACTCACATTTAATGAGCTCTTTTAAATTGGTTTCTAATTCTTCTCGTGCTTCTTTTGTGCTAATTGTTGTTTTATCTTTCCAATTGTATGTTGCGCCAACTTTATATTTATTAGCGCCTATTGGTAGTATAAATATACTTGAATTTATGATTTGATTTAATTGTAATTCAGATGATTCAATGAGTAGTAGCTCTCCTTTTGTTCCATCTAGAGGTAGATTGTTGAAAAATGGATTCTTTTGTACACCAAATCCTTCAGCAAAAAGAATTATTTTTGCTTTGATGTCTTGATAGGTTATTTGCTCTTTTGTAATCTCAAGTTGATCATAATCAAAAGATTGAATTTGCAGCATTTGTTTTTGGTCTAAATAAGTTAGATAAAGCTCTTTTAATAGCTTTGTATCACAATATCCTGTTTGATTTACTTTTCCGAACTTAAAAGGAGCAATTACATATGGATTGTTCAACGCTTCAAGTTTAGAATTTAAATAATTTTGAAGATTAGGTTTATCTGTTGCTACATGCCAATTGTTTTGTTCTTCTATTGAATTTAGTTTTCTGTAAAGTGGGATATCATGAAAGAGCTTTTGATTTAGTTTTTTTTCTAGAGATTCATAGAACGAATAGGCTAGTTCTAATTGTTCTTTTGCTTTCCAAACTTCACTAAATCTTTTCAATACTACAGGATTGTATAGGCCTCCAGCTATTTGGGTTGAATTTTGCGTATGATTTTCAAATACAATGCATGTTTTCTTGTTCGCAATACACAATTCACTGAAACTAATTCCTGCTAATCCGCAGCCAACAATAATATAATCAACTTCTTTCATTTGACAAAAATAAAAAACTCTTGCCATTGACAAGAGTTTTTTATTAAGTATTGGAGAAATATTTTATTAGTAATTCCACATATCAAGTTCGAAATTACGAATTTTTTCTTTTACTCTCTCAGATTCTAATAACTGCATTTGAGAGTTTTCTTTCATATAATCTTTGATTTCTCTATCACCATACACGTTTTCTTCTAAGTAGATTACACCACTAAATCGACGAGCGTTTAATAAATGATCAAAGGTGAAAGGTATAGCTGAGTTTCTTTCATTAAAAGCTTTAGCTGAATGTAAAACATCACGAGCAGCAGGGAAGTAAATCCAAAATAAATCTACATACTCTACGTTAGCAGCTTCACCTTTCAATGTATAAACATCTGGAACACGAGGACAAATTCCTAATAAACGGTATTTTAATTCACCCTGACGTTTGTCAAAGTACCAATAACCTTTTACTTTATAACCTGCTACATGTTCAGGTTTAATTTCATATTTTACAATAAATTCTGGAGATATTTCTTTTTCACCTGCATTTATTTGTTCGATACCTTGATCTAAAGTGTCTTTAAATGAAAGTGCTTTTTCAATATCTTCATAAGATTTTTTAGTAGTAAAATATCCAGAGTCATAAACTTCTGTAATTTTTTTATCTTTAATGGCAGACATTAAAACTGCATAAAGCGATCTTCTGTCTGGCCCTAAATCTACAGATTCATCTACTGGAAAATACAATGGAAAGTTAACACGTTGATTAACATCTATTAATTCCCAAGTAGCTCTACCCATTAAGATATCTCTATCTCCTACATAACCATAAGGCATTGGTTTGTCGTTATCTGCGTTTAATTCCGCTTGTGTCTTTTTACCAATTTCGTCTGGTGTTTTTGCATTTAATAAATTAGATTGAGCAAATGAAATTGCACTAAAACCTAATACAGTTGCTAATAAAAAATTTCTCCAATTCATTTTTTTATATTTTAAAATTATTGAATTTCAAAAGTACAAGGTGAAGGTTGTTTAGGTACTTGGTCAATACCTGTAAACTTAGCTTTGATTTCTGAAATTGTAACAACATCACCTTTACCTGCTTTTTTGATAGCAGCTAAAGCAGCAGCATTCATTTTATTACCTTGAACTACTACTGTTGGTTGTCCAGGTACTTTTAAGTTAAATTGTACAACATTTACTGTTACAGGAAAATCAAAATCTTCCATAACTGCAGTAACTGTAGACACTTCTAAACTTGATTTAGGGCCTTTTGGAGATACATCACCTCTAATTTTACCAGTTGGTTTAGGTAACGCTTTAATTCTGAAAGGCATAGAGCTACTTACAGTTTTTCCATCAGGTAACTTACCTGTAGCGGTAATTTTAACTTCATTACCAGCTCCTGGTTTAATTACATATTTACCTTGTCCTGTACTTCTCATTCCTGGAGCAGAAGCTGAAACGTTATTAGATGCAACACCTGGGATAGAAACTGAAATAGGATTTTCAATACCACGGTAAACTACATTCATTTTATCAGCAGAAATAATAGCTTGGTTTGGTCTAGGAACAACAACATAAGTTCCTTCAAATTTTAATGGAATGTTTTTACCATCTTCTAAGAATGTAAATTCACCACCAATTTTTTGCTCACCAATACCACCAGCAGTCATTGAAATAACAGCTTGTCCATTTTCTAATTTACCAGGTCCTTTGAATGAAGTTGGTTTTGTGTTTTCGTCATAACGACCTAAAACTACTTTACCTTTCACTTGCTCACCTTGGAAATAAGCGTTTTTCTCTAATACCACAATAGCTTGATAGTTTTTCATTGAAGCAGCCTGCACAGCAGCTTTTCCTAAAGCAGCAGCAATAACATCAGATTCAACTTTCTTAGCATCATTTTGCCAAGCACTTAATTTAGCCAATGAAGCAATTGCAGGAAAGCCTTTAAAGTGGTAATCTAAAAATTTTACATTAGCACCGCTTTTATCTTTAATCTCTTTAGTGTCAAATTTAGCTAATACTTCATTTAAAATTGACTCATATTTTTTCTCATTTCCTAAAGCGGCCTTTAATTCACTTTTAAAAGCATCAATAGCATCTAAAACAGATTTTCCTTTAGGTGTATAATTATCTCCATTGAACCATAATTCGTCTAATTTATCACCTTTATCCATAGCCTCGTATGGTAATTTACCATTTTCTTCTAATGCGATGTCTTTAGTGATGTCTCCTTTTAATGTTCCAATAAAATCGTAAAACTTCTTTGTAGCAGCAGATACTTTGTGTGCAGTTTGAGCTGCAACTCCAAATTCTCCTTTCGCTTCAGCTGCTTTTTGATCTAATGCTTGTAACATTTGACCATTTGTTTCAGTAGCTGACGTATTTGCTCCTTCAAATCTTTCGTTCATTAATCCGAAAGCTGAAAGAACTTCTTTTGACATGTTCATTGCCAACATTGCGACGAAAACCAAGTACATTAGGTTAATCATCTTCTGTCTAGGACTTAAATTTCCTCCTGCCATTTCTAAATAATTAGTTTAAATAGTTAATAAAAAAATAATATAAAACGATAAAACTAATTATCCTCTATTTTGCATTGCAGATAACATTCCACCATACACAGCATTTAATGATGCAATGTTAGAAGTCATTGATTGCATTTGCTCTTTTAATTTAGCAGCATTTTCAGCAATTTCTTGGTTAGCTTCAGCGTTTCTTTGAGCTCCATCTAACTGTGCTTTGTATAAGTTATTTAAAGCCTCTAAAGAGTTTGCAGCACTTACCATTTCGTCAGCATATTTTTTCTGAGAAGCAATAGCGTCAACTGTTGGAGCAATGTTTTTAGCAGCACCTTCAAAATTTTTGATTGAATTGCTTAAACTTGCCATTAATTCACCATCAATTTTAGCATCTTTAAGTAAACTGTCTAATTTTTGTGATAATAAACCTTGAGCTTCAGTTGGGTTTTCTGCTTTTACTTTTCTAGTTTTAGCTTCACCACCTGCTAATTCTGGATATACTAAAGTCCAATCTAATTCTTTTGCCGGAGCTTCAAATGCAGATAAACCGAAAATGAAAGCCTCAGTTCCTAAACCTGCAATAAGCATTGCGCTTGCTCCAGGCCAGTGCATTAATTTAAATAATGCTCCTACGATTACAACTGCCGCACCGAATCCGTATGCGAAATTCATTACTTTTGGTGATAAAATTGCCATAATTTAAAAATTTTAGTTAGTTAAGTTATTATTTAAGTTTTAAGTTGATTTTAATTATCTTGGTCTTCTGCCTGTAGCTTCTGTACCCATGTAATCTTGAACGGTTCTAAATCCAATGTAACTTCTTGCTGAATCAGCGTATTCAAAATCACGAGTTGATGTTTGTAAAAAGAAGGCAACATCTTTCCAAGATCCTCCACGAACTACTTTTCTTTGATTTTTTGTATCTGGTACATTTGGGTTCATTGTTGAAACAAATTCATAAGCTCCTGGATCGTATGATGATTCTGTCCATTCAGAAACATTACCAGCCATGTTGTATAAATTAAAATCGTTTGGTTCGAAAGATTTAGCCTCAACGGTATACAAAGCACCATCTGCTGCATAGTCTCCTCGGTTAGGTTTGAAATTTGCTAAGAAACAACCTCTATCATTTTTAGCATAAGGACCACCCCATGGGTAAGTTCCTGATTCAATTCCACCTCTTGCTGCGTATTCCCATTCTGCTTCAGTAGGTAAACGGAATGAATTCACTTGGTCTCTTCCTTTTTGTTTTTTCACATATCCGTTTTTGTACATTGTTCTCCAAGCACAAAAAGCTTTTGCTTGTTTCCATGTTACACCAACTACAGGGTATTCTGCATAAGCTTGATGCCAGAAATAATCATTATGCATTGGTTCGTTATACGAGTAAGCAAAATCTTTAATCCAAACAGTTGTGTCAGGATAAATCTCAATAGGTGGTGCGTCTTCATAGAAGTTTTTACGACCTTTTTTCTTTACTGCTTTATTTAAATCTACCTGATTGTATTTAAATTTTAATTTAGTAACATCAATCGTTTTTAACCCATTGAACGATTCAGATTCTGGCAAGTACATAGAGTCCATAACTTCAACATAATGCTCATCTGGATATTTTGATGTTTCTTTAATCAGTTTAATTTTTTTGTTTAATTTTCTATTAGCATAAGGATCTTTGTCAGTACCAACACTATAGTAGTTTTCATACATATATTTGTCGTATGCTGTCATTTTTTGAGGGTCAGTATCTTTAAAAGCAAAATCACCGATACTTCCACCTTTAGAATTTGCACCTGCTTTTTGCCCCATATCTTCTGCCATAATAGCTAATCTCGTTCTAATTGTAGAATCTTTTACCCATTCCACAAATTGACGATATTCGCTATTTGTAATTTCTGTTTCATCCATGTAAAAAGAACGAACAGTTACAGTTTTTGATGGTGCATCTTGAATATTTGCAATGTCATCATCTGATTTACCCATGATGAATGCACCTCCTGGAACTAATGTCATTCCGTAAGGTTTCTCTGAGTGCCATTTTTTACCTTTAACTCCCACTAACTCTCCTTTGTCGCCTTTTCCACAGCTTGCAAGTAGAGCTAATGTTGCTGATAGTACTAAAAATTTTTTCATATAAAAATTGGGTTAAAAACTTTTTAATATTTGAGAGCGTAAACCTATTTAATTATTTTGACATACACAATACTTTTCATAATAAAAATATAAAAAATTGTTTTTTTGTCGATAATTTTAACATTTTATCGTTTTTATAAATGGTTTTTTCGTAATGCCTTCCACCAACGTTCTGGTATTTCTTGCTCACAAGCTGCTAGATAGTCATCATGTGTACAAGGTAGTAACGTTTTTTTGCTCTTATTATTGTATTTATTTGTTTGTTGTATTTCTATCCACCATCTTTCAGATCGATTACTTTTATAAAATACTAGTTCTTCATCTTCTATTAAAACGGTATATTTAAAGTAACTAATTTTGTCCTCAAACGGGAATTCATATGATCTATAATGAAACCCTTCTATGAAATACCATATAATTTCGTTTAATAAGCGGACTTCATTTTTTGTATAGTTCGAATTGAATATCCCAAAGCAACTAATTTTATCACTTATTCCCGCATATCTAGCCAGTGAGCAAATCTCCCGTCCATCAAATCCATTAGGTTGAAAATGTTCAAAATTTCCTGAATCACTGCTTTTAATTGCATGTAAATCTAAACTAACCAAATCGGCATCTCTAAAAATGGGCTCTACTTGGGAAGGGTTTTTTATGATTTCTCCAAGTCTGTAAGCATCAAAATATAGTTTTTCAATTAAATCAATCTCTTCTTGTGAATTATAATAAGTTTGGTAACCAATAGTGCTAAAATTAAATAGGTTGTTTGGTTCTTCAACAATGATTTTAGATAAAAAAGCATCTGAAGCTAAGTTATCTTCTTTGGCAAAATTAAATTGATCGTCAATGGATACTAAATTAACCATTTGTTCCAAATCATCATAGGCTCTATACAAAGCATAAGTTAAGTCTTGTGAGCCACCTACCACGATTGGTGTGATTTTATTTTTGATTAATTCACAGCAAACGGTTTTTAGGAGATAATAAGTGTCAGTGATTTCATTGCCTATTAATAAATCTCCGAGGTCAGCAATACCTTTATTCCAATTACCAGGGAATAATTGATAGAGGTTTTTTCTGATGGTTGCAAAAAAATCTGCTTCATAATATTGGTCACTTCCTCTGTTTTCATTAACAAAAATTAATGCAATGGCAATAGTGTTTAAATTAGGATAGTCTGTTTCTGTATGTAATACAACCTTTTTACCTAATGTTTGATTAGATAAGTTAGCCACAAATTTTTCAATTTCTGGCGAAACAGGTTGTAAATAGTCAAATATCATGATTGTTTATTTCTTTTTTGCAGTTGTTTTTTTCGTTGTCGCTTTTTTAGCAGTTGTTTTTTTTGCTGGTGCTTTTTGCTCAATTAGAGCTTTTACCTTTTCTAAAGTTAGTGCGGCTGCATCTATATCTTTATTTAATTCAATTTTAATTTTTCCTTTTAAAATAACAGATTTACCCCAGCGTGCTTTTTCAACTCTTATGCCTTCATCTTCCCAATTGTGAACTACTTTGTCAATATCTTTCTGTATTTTTTCTTGAATCAATTCATTAACATCATTTTGCGTTAATTGGTCAAAATTGTATTTTTTGTTTACATTGATAAACAGGCTATTCCATTTGATAAAAGGGCCAAAACGGCCTACTCCTTTTTGAACAGGTAATCCGTCATAAGTGGCAATTGGTGCATCAGCTTGCTCTTTTTCTGCTATTAATTCTTGAGCACGTGCTAAGGTTACATCCAATGGGTCTTCTCCTTTAGGTAAAGAAATGAATTGTTTACCATAACGTACATAGGGTCCGAAGCGACCATTGTTTACTTCCACTTCTTCGCCATTGTGAATACCTAAGGCTTTAGGAAGTAAAAATAAATTCAAAGCTTCTTCTAGTGTAATTGTACTTATATTTTGCTCTGCACGTAAACTTGCAAATTGTTTTTCTTCATCTTCTTGATTCCCTATTTGGGCCATTGCGCCATAGCGTCCTAAACGAACAGAAACTTGTTTTCCAGTTTTTGGATCGATTCCTAAAATACGTTCGCCTGTTTCTCGTTCAGCGGTAGTTTCTACTTTATTTACAATAGGGTGGAAGTGGTTGTAAAAATCCTTCATCATTTTACTCCAATCTTCTTTTCCTTCTGCAATTTCGTCAAAATCTTGTTCAACTTTAGCTGTAAAATTGTAATCTAGGATAGTTTCAAAGTTTTTAACTAAAAAGTCGTTTACAATACCACCTATGTCTGTTGGGACTAATTTTCCTTTGTCAGAACCATAGTTTTCTTTTAATTGTAGACTTTTTATCTTATTTTGAACTAACGTTATTTGATTATATAAGCGTTCAGTTCCTTCAAAGCTTCCTTTTTCTACATAATTTCGATTGATGATAGTGGAAATAGTTGGTGCGTATGTAGATGGACGTCCAATACCTAGTTCTTCTAATTTTTTTACTAAAGAAGCTTCTGTGTAACGTGCTGGAGGTCTGCTAAAACGTTCTGTTGCAGTAATTGAATTGTTTTGTAGCGTTTCGTTTATTTGTAAAGCTGGCAACATACCATCTTGTTCCTCTTCATCATCATCGTGGCCTTCTAAATATACTTTTAAAAATCCTTCAAATTTTATAACTTCTCCTGTTGCGGAAAATAATTCTTTATGTTTGTTGGCTTCAATTTTTACATTAGTGCGTTCTAGTTCTGCATCACTCATTTGTGAAGCAATAGTTCTCTTCCAAATCAAGTCATATAAGCGAGCTTGGTCACGATCTAAATCAACTGTATGGCGACTCATATCTGTTGGGCGAATAGCTTCGTGCGCCTCTTGTGCTCCCTTAGATTTTGTGTTAAAGTTTCTTGGTTTACTAAAAGCAGCACCATAATAAGAAACAATTTCTGCTTCTGCTGCAGCCATGGCTTCTTGAGATAAGTTAACACTATCGGTACGCATGTAAGTAATCAATCCAGCTTCATATAAGCGTTGTGCAATTTGCATTGTTATTCCAACAGGTAAGTAAAGCTTACGAGCGGCTTCCTGTTGTAGTGTAGAAGTTGTAAAAGGAGCTGCTGGTGATTTTTTTGTAGGTTTGGTTTCTAAATCAGCAACTTTAAATGAAGCGCCAATGTTTTGTTCTAAAAAGTGTTGTGCTTCTTCTTGGGTTGCAAAATTCTTATTCAATTTAGCTTTAACAACTTTACCAGCTTCATTAGTAAATTCAGCGTTAATAGTATAACTAGCTTCGGGTTTGAAATCCTGAATCTCGCGTTCACGCTCAACAATTAATCGAACAGAAACCGATTGTACTCTTCCTGCTGAAAGTCCTCCTTTTACTTTTTTCCATAATACGGGAGAAAGTTCATAGCCTACTAAACGATCTAAAACACGTCGTGCTTGCTGCGCATTGACTAAATTATAATCAATTCCTCTAGGGTTTTCAATTGCTTTTTGAATGGCGGTTTTAGTAATCTCGTGAAAAACAATACGTTTGGTTTTCTTTTGATCTAATTTTAATTCTTCTGCTAAATGCCAAGCAATAGCTTCTCCTTCTCGGTCTTCATCGGAGGCTAACCATACGGTTTCTGCTGATTTTGATAAATCTTTCAATTTTTTTACCAATGCTTTTTTATCAGACGAAACCTCATATTTGGGTTTAAAATTATTTTCAATATCAACCCCTATTTCTTTGGAAGGTAAGTCGGCAATATGCCCATAACTTGACTCCACTTGGAAATCTTTACCTAAAAATTTTTCAATAGTTTTCGCTTTTGCAGGCGACTCCACGATGACTAAATTCTTTGCCATTTTCACAATTTTGTTGGGGCAAAAGTAGAAGTTTTTTTTAACATATATATATAGGTGTATTTTTTTCTTTTTTTAGGTATGTGTAATTTATCTATTTGTTTATACATTTTTATGTTATTTGCTATTCACGGTTTATGCTGTTGTTGTGGCTAGAAATTAAGTGTTTTTTTACTGTGTCAACTAGGGTAAAACAAAGGAAATAATAGTTTTCTTAAAATTACTTTAAAATAAACTGACATCTTGTCATAAAACCAAAATTAGTATTATCTTTGCAATCCCAATTTTATAATGAAATAGGTTATGCAAGAAAAGGTTATAGAAGAAATTAAACAAGGAACCAGTTTAGTACAAGAACAAAAAGAAGGCAATCAAAAGAAATTATTCATTGAAAGTTATGGCTGTCAAATGAATTTTTCAGATAGTGAAATTGTAGCCTCTATCTTGTCTGAACAAGGATACAATACAACTCAAAATTTAGAAGAAGCAGATTTAGTATTAGTCAACACCTGTTCCATTCGCGACAAAGCGGAACAGACAGTTAGAAAGCGTTTGCAAGAATATAATGCCATTAAAAAAATAAATCCAACCATGAAAGTGGGGGTGTTAGGTTGTATGGCAGAGCGCTTGAAAGAGAAGTTTTTAGACGAAGAAAAAATAGTGGATATGGTTGTAGGGCCAGACGCTTATAAAGATATTCCTAATCTTTTGAAAGAAGTTGAAGAAGGACGCGATGCGATAAATGTAATTCTTTCAAAGGAGGAAACTTATGGCGACATCCAGCCTGTTCGATTAAGTAGTAATGGAGTATCTGCTTTTGTATCTATTACTCGTGGTTGTGATAACATGTGTACTTTTTGTGTTGTTCCTTTTACCCGTGGTCGTGAACGTAGTCGCGAACCAGAAAGTATCTTGCAGGAAATTCAAGATTTGTGGGATAAAGGTTTTAAAGAAGTAACCTTATTGGGTCAAAATGTAGATAGTTATTTATGGTATGGTGGTGGATTGAAGAAAGATTTTGATAAAGCTTCAGAAATACAGAAAGCTACAGCAGTAGATTTTGCTCAGTTGTTAGATCGTTGTGCAACTCAATTCCCAAAAATGCGCTTCCGTTTCTCTACTTCTAATCCGCAAGACATGCATATTGAAGTTATAGAAGTTATGGCTAAACATCATAACATTTGTAAATATATCCACTTACCAGTTCAATCGGGTAGTACACGTATTTTAAAAGAAATGAATCGTCAACATACTCGGGAAGAGTATTTAACACTTGTAGATAAAATATATGAAATCATTCCTGAGATTTCTTTATCACAAGATATGATTGCTGGTTTTCCAACTGAAACAGAGGAGGATCATCAAGATACATTGTCACTGATGGCGCATTGTAAATATGATTTCGGATTCATGTTTGCTTATTCAGAACGTCCAGGTACTCTTGCGGCAAGAAAAATGGATGATGATGTGCCAGAAGAAGTTAAGAAAAGACGTTTAAATGAAATTATCGATTTACAACAAAAAATGGCATTAGAGCGCACAAAGCGTTTTGTGGGTCAAGTAGTAGAGGTCTTAATCGAAAAAGATTCGAAGCGTTCAAATTTACATTGGTCAGGACGTAATTCGCAAAATACAGTGGTCGTTTTCCCTAAAGAAGATTATAAGCCAGGGGATTTTGTAAATGTAAAAATAACAGATTGCACTACGGCTACTTTAATTGGTGAAGCAGTAGGGTATTCAGAAATAATGCAATAATTTTTTGGTTTCAGTTTCAACGAATGCCAGATACTTTAAGAGGTGGTATTCCTGTCTAAAACTGAATAACCTGAATCAATTGGAATATGGAATCAGTACAAAACATAAAACAGCGCTTTGAAATTATTGGGAATGATCCTAAATTGAATCGTGCGGTGGAGAAAGCGATACAAGTAGCTCCAACCGATATTTCTGTATTGGTAACAGGAGAAAGTGGTGTAGGTAAAGAGAATATTCCTAAAATAATTCATGCGCTTTCACATCGGAAACATGGTAAATATATCGCAGTAAATTGTGGAGCGATTCCAGAAGGTACTATTGATAGTGAATTGTTCGGACATGAGAAAGGGGCTTTTACTGGCGCAACAGCTACTCGTGAAGGGTATTTTGAAGTCGCAGATGGAGGAACTATTTTTCTTGATGAAGTGGGAGAGTTACCATTGACAACTCAAGTAAGGTTATTGCGTGTTTTAGAGAATGGAGAGTTTATAAAGGTAGGTTCGTCTCAAGTACAGAAAACTAATGTTCGCATTGTTGCAGCAACCAATGTAAACATGACTGAAGCCATTGAAAAAGGAAAATTCCGCGAGGATCTGTATTATCGATTAAGTACGGTTGAAATTCAATTACCACCATTACGCGATCGTAAAGACGATATCCATTTATTGTTCAGGAAATTTGCTGCTGATTTTGCACATAAATACAAAATGCCTCCAATAAAATTAACAGATGAAGCTGTTAGGTATTTGTTACATTATAGGTGGAGTGGTAATATTAGACAATTGCGAAATGTTGCTGAACAAATATCTGTTTTGGAAACCCATAGAGATATTTCATTATCTACGTTACAGAGTTATTTACCAGCAAATGAAAGAAGTTTGCCTCAAGTTGTGTCAGAATCAAAAAATACGAGCGATTTTAGTACTGAACGTGAAATTTTGTACAAGGTTCTTTTTGATATGAAAAGTGATTTAAATGATCTTAAGAAGTTGACTTTAGAGTTAATGCAAAATGGCGCGGCCAAAGTTCAAGAGTCAAATAAATCATTAATTCAAAAAATTTATGGTACTCCTGAAGATAAAAACCCTATTTTTGAAGAACGGCCTGCTACCGTCAAAGTGTTTCCAGTAGAGGAAAGTATGGAGCAAGAAGAGTTTGTTGATGAAGATGATCATGAGGATTATTTATTTGCAGAAACAGTAGAAGAGGAGGAAACCTTAAGTTTAGAGGCAAAGGAAATTGAAATGATTAAAAAAGCACTAGAAAAAAATAAAGGAAAGAGAAAGGCCGCTGCTGATGAATTAGGTATTTCAGAACGCACCTTATATAGAAAAATCAAACAATTCGATTTATAAAACATGAATATTTTTAGAAGATATTTTTTATTAGTATTTGCACTAGTGCTGTCAAGTTGTAGTGTAAGTTATAATTTTACTGGAACAGGTAAATTAGATGCTAAGACATTTCAGGTGAATTATTTTCAAAATTTGGCAGATATTGTAGAACCAGGTATTGAAAGAACTTTTACTCAAAAATTGCAAAATGTTATATTAAATCAGACGAATTTAAATCTTGTAAGTTCGGGAGGAGATTTGTTGTATGAAGGAGAAATTGTAGAGTATAGAATCACTCCAATGGCAGCAACTTCGGATCAAACGGCAGCACAAAATAGGATGACAATCACCGTTAATGTGCGTTACACTAACAAGAACAAAGAAGAAGATAATTTTGAAAAACGGTTTTCGCATTTTTATAATTATGAGGCAAATAAACTACCTAGTGAAGTAATGCAAGATGCTTTAAAAGAAATTTATGACCGTATTACACAAGATATTTTTAGTCAGTCTTTAGCTAAATGGTAAATTTATGAATATTAATGATTATATTTTTTTGCTCAATCATTCAAAAGGAATCAATGATAAACAAACATTGATTCTAGAATCAATTGTGCAAGAATTTCCTTTTTTTCAAAGTGCCAGAGCCTTATATTTAAAAGGATTGTATAATCAAGAAAGTTTCAGGTATAACTACGAATTAAAAAAGACAGCTGCTCATACAACTGATCGTTCGGTTCTGTTTGATTTTATTACTTCTGATGAATTTAAAGTTTTTAAAAAAGAAAATTATGATAAAATTCAACTAGAATTACAAAGTATTGAAGTTAAAGAATTTGAATTAGTCAAAGAACAAAGTGAAAAATTTGAAGTAGCTAAAGAAGAAAATAAAGGAGTAAATATAATCGAAGAAGTTGAAAATCGATTAGAAATTGGTAAACCATTAGTTTTTGAAAAATCTGAAACACATTCTTTTAGTGAATGGTTACAATTATCAAAATTAGCTCCTGTAGAACGAGAAAATGATAAAAAAGAGCCTGAAAATAATTCAGAAATAGAAAAAAAATTCGAATTAATTGAAAAATTTATTGAGCTTAGTCCTAAAATTGCTCCAACAAAAGAACCTGTGCCAACGCCAGTAAATATAGCTAAAAGCAATGAAATGCCGTCTTCTATTATGACAGAAACTTTAGCTAAAATCTACCTAGAGCAAAAAAAATATACTAAAGCAATACAAGCATATGAAATTTTAATTTTGAAATATCCAGAAAAAAGTAGTTTCTTTGCAGACCGAATTAATGATATTAAAATTTTACAACAAAATAATTAACACAAAATGATACCATTTACAATTTTTTTAGCTTTAATAGTAATTGTTTGTTTTTTATTAATCCTTGTGATTATGGTTCAAAATCCTAAAAGTGGTGGATTGTCTTCTGCTTTTGGTGGAGGTGGACAAATGGGAGGTGTTCAAAAAACAACCGATTTCTTAGAAAAATCAACTTGGTACTTAGGAGGCGCTTTAATTCTTTTAATCTTGTTGTCTACATTAAGTACATCAAACGGTAATGGAGGTTCAAAAATTGTAGACGATGCAGTTTCAAAACCAGCTCCAGTGCCTACAACATCAGCTCCTGCTTCACCAACGGCTAAGCCAGCGGCAGATTCAGCAAAATAGATTATATACAAAAAACAATAAAAAATGCCAGCCTGTCAGTGCTGGCATTTTTATTTGCAGTAAAAATGGCAGAAATTCGATTTGGCACAATTTCTGAAAAAAAGAGTCATGTAAAATTTAATTTAAATATTTAAAATATGTCGTTAAACATTAAACCACTTTCAGACCGAGTAGTTATTGAGCCATTAGCTGCAGAAACTACTACAGCATCTGGTATTATTATTCCAGATACAGCAAAAGAAAAACCTCAAAAAGGGACTGTTGTTGCCGTAGGAAATGGAAAAAAAGACCATGAAATGACCGTTAAGGTTGGTGATACTGTTTTATATGGCAAGTATTCAGGAACAGAATTAAAATTAGAGGGGAAAGATTATTTAATTATGCGTGAAGATGAAATCTACGCAATAATCTAAATGGTAAGTTAAGTTTAAATTTAAAATCAGTAAAAATGGCAAAAGATATTAAATTCGACATTGAAGCCCGCGATGGGTTAAAACGTGGAGTAGATGCATTAGCAAATGCAGTAAAAGTTACTTTAGGACCTAAAGGAAGAAATGTTATCATTTCTAAATCTTTTGGAGGACCAACTGTTACAAAAGACGGGGTGTCTGTAGCAAAAGAAATAGAATTGCAAGATCCTCTAGAAAATATGGGAGCTCAAATGGTTAAAGAAGTGGCTTCTAAAACAAATGATTTAGCAGGAGACGGAACTACAACAGCTACAGTGTTGGCTCAAGCTATCGTAAAAGAAGGTTTGAAAAATGTAGCTGCTGGAGCTAATCCAATGGATCTTAAAAGAGGAATTGATAAAGCGGTTGAAGCTATTGTAGATCAATTGAGCAAACAATCTGAAGCAGTAGGAGATTCTTCTGAAAAAATCAAACAAGTAGCTTCTATTTCGGCTAATAATGATGAAACTATAGGTGAGTTAATTGCAAAAGCCTTTACAAAAGTAGGCAAAGAAGGGGTAATTACGGTAGAAGAAGCTAAAGGTACAGATACATATGTTGATGTGGTTGAAGGAATGCAGTTTGATAGAGGATATCTATCTCCGTATTTTGTAACGGATGCAGATAAAATGATTGCAGAATTGAGTAATCCGTATGTGTTATTATATGATAAGAAAATTTCCAATTTGCAGGAATTATTACCAGTATTAGAGCCAGTAGCTCAGTCAGGTCGTCCATTATTAATTATTGCTGAAGATGTAGACGGACAAGCGTTAGCTACATTAGTGGTGAATAAATTAAGAGGTGGATTGAAAATTGCAGCGGTTAAAGCACCTGGTTTTGGAGACAGAAGAAAAGCAATGTTAGAAGATATTGCTATTTTAACTGGAGGTACTGTAATTGCTGAAGAAAGCGGATATTCATTAGAGAATGCTACTTTAGCGATGTTAGGAACAGCAGAAACAATTACTATTGATAAAGACAATACCACAATTGTAAATGGTGCGGGGAACGCAGAGAACATTAAGGCAAGAGTTAACCAAATTAAAGCGCAAATGGAAACGACTACATCAGACTATGATCGTGAGAAGTTACAAGAGCGTTTGGCTAAACTAGCTGGTGGAGTGGCTGTATTATATGTTGGTGCTGCTTCAGAGGTGGAAATGAAAGAGAAAAAAGATCGAGTAGATGATGCATTACACGCTACTAGAGCGGCTGTAGAAGAAGGAATTGTTGCTGGTGGAGGTGTAGCTTTAGTTCGAGCGAAAGCAGTATTAGATGTTTTGAGCGCTTTAAATGCGGATGAAGCAACTGGAATTCAAATCGTAAATAGAGCTGTAGAAGCTCCTTTGCGTACGATTGTAGAAAATGCAGGCGGAGAAGGTTCAGTAGTAATCTCAAAAGTAGCTGAAGGAAAAGGTGACTTTGGATTCAATGCGAAGACAGGAGAATATGTAGACATGTTGAAAGCAGGAATCATTGATCCTAAAAAAGTAACTCGTGTAGCATTAGAAAATGCAGCTTCAGTAGCGGGTATGATTTTAACAACAGAGTGTGCTTTAATAGATATTAAAGAAGATGCACCAGCTATGCCAATGGGCGGAGGAATGCCAGGCATGATGTAATAGAAGAAATACCCTAGTCAAAAGCTAGGGTATTTTTTTATTAATTTATTTTTTTCTTGTTTGTATCGATATTATTTGTATATTTGCACTCACAAATCGCGGGATAGAGCAGTAGGCAGCTCGTCGGGCTCATAACCCGAAGGTCACAGGTTCGAGTCCTGTTCCCGCTACTAGGTTGGTCACTCAAAACCCTTTCAAGAGATTTTAGAAGTAGTATTTTGAAAGTCATTTTAAACTTCGATAAAACTTATATCGCGGGATAGAGCAGTAGGCAGCTCGTCGGGCTCATAACCCGAAGGTCACAGGTTCGAGTCCTGTTCCCGCTACAAAGAAGCTTCACAGAAATGTGGAGTTTTTTTATTTATGCCATATACTTATCTATTCTACAAGGATTTTTTAAAAATCTACTTACTTATTACAATTTCAAATTTTAGTTTTTTTGGGTTGCAATTAGGGTTGCAAAAGGCTAAGTTTTAGGTTGCATAAAATTTTATATTGGGTTGCAAAAAGGCTAACATTTGGGTTGCAATAAAATTTTACTTGGGTTGCAACTTTTTTATTAAAAATTTAAACAATTATTTTCTCATGATTAAACAACCAATAAAGATATTGTTTGTGATTTCAGCTACCAGGATTAATAAAAAAGGATTAGTTCCTATTGTGTGTAGAATTACATATTTAGGAATAAGAAAGCCCTTTGCAACTGGATTATTTATTAAACCAGAGAATTGGAATAATTCATTACAGAAAGCTATTCCTGATGATACTGAACATAAACAAATTAACACTCAACTGAGCCTGATTAAGCAAGAAATTAATCAGGCTTTTTTATTTCTACAAGTTCAAAATAAAGATTTTGATGTGGAAGATATTTACTTAAAATTCAAAGGAGAAGATACTAAGCCATCAAAAACTTTAATTGAAGTATTTAATCTCCATAATGTAAGAATGGAAAAGTTGGTAGGTATTGAATACACTAAATCTACATTTTCAAAATTTACAGAAGCTAAACAACATATTGAGAATTTCCTTTTTCATAAATACAAAAAGAGAAATATAGCATTAGAAGATATCTCTTTAAAGTTCTTAAATGACTTTGATTACTATTTGAAAACTGAAAAAAAGTTTAAGCAAATTACAATCAATAAAAGCATTCAAAGGGTTAGGAAGATTATTAAATTGGCTATTGCAGAGAGTTTTCTAATGACAGACCCATTCTTGCTCTATAAACCCAAAAAGGTCATAAATTCTATAACTTATCTAACAACTAAGGAACTTTACAAATTAGAGAATCATAAGTTTTCTCAAAAGAGATTGGAACAAGTTAGGGATATGTTTGTGTTCTGTTGTTATACTGGTTTACCTTATTTAGAAATGTCAACATTAATGAAAAAGAATATAGTAAAAAAATTTGATAATGAATTATGGATAGACATGTATAGACAAAAAACTAAAAAACAGTTTTCAATTCCTTTATTACCAAAAGCAACAAAAATTATTGAAAAATATCAGAGAGATGATAAAATATTACCTAAAATCAGTAATCAAAAATTCAATTCTTATTTAAAAGAAATTGCTGATATTGTAGGGATTGAGAAAAAATTAACTCATCACATTGCAAGAAAAACATTTGCAACAACAATATTGCTTTATAATGATGTTCCAATTGAAGTGGTGTCAGAATTATTGGGGCATTCTAAAATTTCTACTACTCAAGAACATTACGCTAAAGTTGTTCAGAAAAAAGTTAGTGAACAAATGATAAACCTAACTAAAAAATTAAAGTAGATTATCCTTTTTTATTGAAGTATCAATATCAGATAGTAACACTTTAAGATCGATTTCAAGTCCATAGCATAACTTTAAAAGCATGTTAAATGTCATCTTTTGTTCATGCTTAAATATTCTCCTTATACTTCCTTCTGAACAGTTAGATTTTCTAGCAAAGAGGGAATTGTTTCCATTAAACTTATCCAAAGAAAGTTTATAGATTTTTTGAATTAACTCTTCTTCAATATTATCTAAATGTTTTAACATGAAACAAAGAAAATAAAGAATGAAAAGGGATAATTAAAATCATCTCGTCACATATGACGAATTTTATTATATTTGGAAAACTAAAACACAATTATGAAAAAAACACTTTTTATTCTTGCTGTAAGCTTGAATATTGCATATTCTCAATGCAATTATATCACAAATGAGAGACCTGATGGAAATATTATAAAATATTTTAATCCTAAACCTGTAATTAGAC
>NZ_JAGKWP010000017.1 GCF_021151785.1 Flavobacterium sp. | reverse complement strand
AGAAAATGGGTTTTATTTTTTATTATCATCAAAAGAAGAAATCGGATTTAAGGCTCAAAATAAGAAAGGAATTAAAAAAGATATTGAAATAACCAATTATTTAATCACAACAGAGCACAGTAAAAAATTAGTTCCATACGATCCTGTTGATGTATTTAAAGATAAATCTTTGATTAATAAAAAAGATAAAATTATTACTGATTATTGGGAAGAGAACTCAGGTTTAGTTTTAACCACCGAGGAGAAAAAAATTATACAAGAAATTAATCAATCCCAACTAAAAAATATAGATTAAACCTCCCTTTTATGTATTTTTGCATTACTTGATGAAAAAGAAAATTTATGCAGCATTACATTGATCAATTAAATGAAGCACAACGCGCACCTGTTTTACAAAAAGACGGTGCCATGATTGTAATTGCCGGAGCTGGTTCTGGTAAAACTAGGGTGTTAACCATGCGTATTGCTTATTTAATGCATCAAGGCGTAGATGCGTTTAATATTTTGGCCTTAACATTTACAAACAAGGCGGCTCGTGAAATGAAAAATCGTATTGCGAGTATTGTAGGAAATAATGAAGCCAAAAATCTATGGATGGGAACTTTCCATTCTGTTTTTGCAAAAATACTTCGTATTGAATCTGAGAAATTGGGATATCCTTCTAATTTTACTATTTACGATACACAAGACTCAGTTCGATTAATTGGTCAAATCATTAAAGAAATGCAGTTGGATAAGGATGTGTATAAACCCAAGCAGGTATTGGGGCGCATCTCACAATATAAAAACTCACTCATAACAGTAAGAGCCTATTTCAATAATCCTGAATTACAAGAGGCAGATGCTATGAGTAAGAAACCGCGAATGGGTGAAATTTACCAGAATTACGTGGAGCGTTGTTTTAAATCGGGTGCCATGGATTTTGATGATTTATTGTTGAAAACCAATGAATTATTGAATCGATTTCCCGATGTGTTGGCCAAATACCAAGACCGTTTTCGTTACATCTTAGTGGATGAGTACCAAGATACCAACCATTCGCAATATTTGATTGTTAAAGCATTGTCTGATCGTTTCCAAAATATTTGTGTAGTAGGAGATGATGCGCAAAGTATCTATGCATTCCGTGGTGCCAATATCAACAATATTTTAAATTTCCAAAAGGATTATGATGGTGTAAAAATGTTTCGTTTGGAGCAAAATTACCGTTCTTCTCGAAATATTGTGGAAGCGGCCAATAATGTTATTGATAAAAATAAAACAAAATTAGATAAAGTCGTTTGGACCGATAATGAAGACGGTCCGCCTATAAAAGTCCATCGTAGTTTGACAGATAGTGAAGAAGGTCGTTTTGTAGCGTCTACTATTTTTGAACAAAAGATGCAAAAACAATTGCCTAATAACCATTTTGCAGTTTTGTATCGAACCAATGCACAGTCGCGTTCAATAGAGGATGCCTTGCGTAAGCGCGATATTCCCTATAGAATTTATGGTGGTTTGTCGTTCTATCAACGTAAAGAAATCAAGGATGTATTGGCGTACTTGCGATTGGTTATTAATCCGAAAGATGAAGAGGCTTTAGTACGTGTTATCAATTATCCAGCCCGAGGAATTGGAGATACCACAGTTGAGAAATTAACGGTGGCCGCCAATCATTATAAACGTTCAATTTTTGAAGTGATGCAACACATCGATAAAATTGATTTAAAATTAAATTCGGGAACCAAACAAAAATTGCAAGATTTTGTTACGATGATTCAAAGTTTTCAAGTAATCAATGAAAATCAAGATGCATTTTATTTAACCGATCATGTAACCAAGAAAACCGGTTTGGTTCAAGAATTAAAAAAAGATGGTACTCCTGAAGGCATTGCACGAATTGAAAATATTGAAGAGTTATTAAACGGTATCAAAGATTTTACAGAAGGCCAAAAAGAAGTTGATGGGGCACGTGGTTCATTAGCCGAATTTTTGGAAGATGTCGCTTTAGCTACCGATTTAGATAATGATACGGGTGATGATGATCGCGTGGCTTTAATGACGATCCACTTAGCAAAAGGATTAGAATTTCCGCACGTGTTCATTGTAGGATTAGAGGAAGATTTATTTCCGAGTGCTATGAGTTTGAATACCCGAAGTGAGTTAGAAGAAGAACGCCGTTTGTTTTATGTGGCCTTAACGCGTGCCGAACATCAAGCGTATTTGACCTATGCACAATCGCGTTACCGTTGGGGTAAATTGGTTGACAGTGAACCCTCACGATTTATTGAAGAAATAGACGATCGTTATTTAGATTTTCTAAATCCGATGGATACGAATTATCGATACAAACCCATGATGGATATTGATATTTTTGGCGATGTAGATAAATCGAAATTGCGTTTAAATAAACCGGTTGCAGGAACACCGCCCGCATATATAACCAGTCAGGAACCTATTTCAACAGCTAATATTAGAAGATTGAAGCCAATTAATTCCAGCAGTTCTTCTTCAAAAAGTAATTCGGTGGATAACCATTTAAAAATTGGTAATATTGTTATGCACGAACGCTTTGGTAAAGGTGAAATTGTAAATTTAGAAGGTGTGGGTGCCGATAAAAAAGCAGAAATTCGATTTGATGTGGGCGGTTTAAAGAAATTGTTGTTGCGTTTTGCAAAGCTAGATGTGATTGGGTAAATTAAAATTCTAAAAAAGTAAAATTAAATAAAAAGTAATGAAAAAAATAAAATTTGTCATGCCTGTAGTGTTGTTTTTAGCATTATTCTTAATAAATTCATGTGGATTAAAGCCAATGCAATCTTCAAAAAAGTATATCCAATTAGATAATGTTGATATTTCAGATTTAGGAAATGGAAAAGTTTTATTTCATAATTCCGGTTATTATTGCCCAGTTGCTACATGTGGTTGGGCAACAAAAATGAATATCGTGGCTAATAATATTAATTTAGGTCAAATAAATTATGGAGAATATTTTATAGTAGATTTAGCGTTAGGTGATTATGAGATTCAAACGATATATAAGGATGTTTTTAAATTTAAACCAAAGCACAAGGTTAAAATTGATAGTGATACAAAAGTTATTTCAGTTTCTGTTAATAGTTTTTCAAAAAAATTGAAAGTGACAAATGTTTTGCCTCATGATATTAATAGTTTAAATCAACTTTCAAATTAACAAGATAAGAAAGATTTTAAATATGGCTGAATTTATAAAAATATACGAAGACAAACCCAATGAAGCGGCTATTAAAAAAGTAGTTGAGGTATTGCGTAACGGAGGTTTAGTCATTTATCCTACCGATACGGTTTACGGGATTGGTTGTGATATTACCAATTCTCGTGCATTAGAACGATTGGCTAAATTAAAAGATATCAAATTAGAGAAAGCGAATTTTTCATTCGTTTGTTCCAGTTTAAGTAATTTATCAGATTACGTGCGACAAATTGATACGTCGACATTTAAAATTTTAAAGCGAGCCTTGCCTGGTCCATACACGTTTATTCTTCCTGGGAATAATGACTTACCAAAAGAATTCAGAAAGAAAAAAACGGTGGGTATTCGTGTACCTGATAATCTAATAGCCCGACAAATAGTAGAAGTACTTGGCAACCCTATTGTGTCATCTTCGATTCATGATGAAGATGAGGTGATTGAATATTCAACGGATCCAGAATTGATCTTCGAAAAATGGCAAAGTAAAGTCGATTTAGTGATTGATGGCGGTTATGGCGAGAATGTTCCTTCAACGATTATCGATTTAACTGGGTATGAACCCATAGTTGTTAGAGAAGGGAAGGGAGACGTGGATATATTCTAGACGCAGTATTCAGTTTTAAGTATACAATTGCTTATCATTACTGAACACTGCGACTGATAATTAACTTATTTCGGGCTAATAATTTCTACATTACTAAATGCAATGGCACCTCTTACAACACCTTGGATTGTACTTCTCAGTGCCTCGATAATATGAATTTTTAATTCATTTTTTGGAAATAGTAAACTTACTTCTCTTGCGGGTTTAGGATCTACAAAGGGCTTTAGTTTAGCCTTGCTTTTCTCACTTAAATCCATTGTGTGTAAATAAGGAAGTAAGGTAGTACCTAGCCCTTCATCTGATAATTTGATTAATGTTTCAAAACTTCCACTTTCTAAATGAAAATGATGGTCTTTATTTAATTGTGATGCTTTACATAAATTCAAAATACTATTTCTAAAACAATGTCCGTCTTGCAATAACAATATTTTCTCCACATCTAAATCACTGACTTCAATTTCTTTTTTACCAATGTTCTGACTGCTTTCTGGTACATAGGCCACAAAAGGTTCGTAGTATAAAACTATTTCCTTCAATTTTTCTTCATCTAATGGTGTAGCTGCAATGGCACAATCTAAATGTCCGTTTTTTAGTTTATTGATGATTTCATTTGTGGTTAACTCTTCAATAATCACATTTACTTTTGGATATTTCTTTATGAAATTATTTAAAAACATGGGTAGAAGAGTAGGCATGATAGTTGGGATAATTCCTATCCTAAAATCACCACCAATGAATCCTTTTTGCTGATCTACTATATCTTTGATTCGGTTAGCTTCATTTACAATGTTTTTTGCTTGTACCACAATTTTTTCCCCTACGTCAGTTAAACCAATGGGTTTTTTGGTACGATCAAATATCTGAATGTCCAATTCTTCTTCTAACTTTTGAATTTGCATACTCAATGTAGGTTGAGTTACAAAGCATTTTTCAGCAGCTAAGGTGAAATTTTTATGTTCGGCTACGGCTAATACATAGTACAATTGTGTAATCGTCATGGTATCATTATTTTTGATAAAGATATTAAAAAGTATTTATTCAATCTATTCTACAATGTTAAAAAAGTATCAAAATGACGTCTCAATATTGTAAGTCGCTAAAAAAAGCCTCGTTTTCACGAGGCTCTATTCTATTTAAATAAAGAAGGCTACTTAATATGTTGTATATTAATAAACTTCACTCTCTTTTAATTTTTCAGTATTGGCAACTAATTGTAATTCATCAATGAATTTTTGAATTTTTCCATTCATCACGCCATCCATATCAAAAATATCCATTCCTATACGGTGATCGGTTACACGACCTTGCGGATAGTTATAGGTTCTAATTTTTGCAGAACGGTCACCAGAACTTACCTGAGAATTACGTTTTTTTGCATCTTCCTCTTGTTTTTTGGCTAATTCCATTTCATATAAACGCGAACGTAAAACAGTTAAGGCTTTGTCTTTGTTTTTGTGTTGGGATTTTTCATCCTGACATTGAGCAACTAATCCTGTAGGGATGTGTGTCATACGCACGGCCGATTTAGTTGTATTAACCGATTGCCCTCCAGGTCCTGATGAACAGAAAAAATCAACACGTACATCGTTCATATCAATTTGAACATCAAATTCTTCCGCTTCTGGTAAAACCATAACTGTAGCAGCAGATGTATGCACTCTACCTTGGGTCTCCGTTTGTGGCACACGTTGTACACGATGAACACCAGCTTCAAATTTTAATGCACCATACACATCTTCACCAGTCACTTCAAAAATAATTTCTTTATATCCACCCGCAGTACCTTCATTTAAATCTACTACAGAAGTGCGCCATCCTCTGCTTTCGCAATAACGCGTATACATTTTGAATAAATCCCCTGCAAAGATTGAAGCTTCATCTCCACCTGTACCTGCACGGATTTCAACCATTACATTTTTCGCGTCTTCTGGATCTTTTGGAATCAACATAAACTTAATTTCTTCTTCCAATTGTGGTAAACGCTCTTGTGCTTCGTCTAATTGCATTTTAGCCATTTCTACCATTTCAGCATCTGATCCATCTGCAATAATTTCTTTTGCTTCTTGGATATTTCCTACCACATTAATATACTCTTCGCGTTTTTCAACTAACGCTTTTAAGTCTTTATATTCCTTATTTAATTGCACATAACGTTTTTGATCGGCAATTACATCAGGTTGAATAATCAAATCCGATACTTCATCAAAACGCTGTTTTACATATTGTAATCTCTCTAACATAAGATTTTATTTTGGAGTGCAAAGATAATTCATTTAGTTGATTTTTTCAAGTTAAGCAATAGGTTTGTTACAGTACTAAATTAGGACAACTTCATCTGCCTGTAATTAAAACCTAGTACTTTGAGTTGCTAGATTTTTTGGTGTCAATTCAATTTACAACCAGTTGAAATGTATACTTTTTGTAGTTTGTTTTAAAAAATGATGCTTGTACAATGTCTACCGTTGTTAACCGCTGGAATTGTTATTTTTTCAAATATTCTTTTGCTGTTAGAACAGGAAGTATTGATTTTTTAAAATCTTTTTTATTCCGAGTTATTATTAGATCCAATTCGTTTTCTAATGCTGTGTGATATTGAATGGCATCTTCGAAATCTTTGAAATCCGATACTAAAGCTAATTCTAAAATTTTATCATCCATTGGTAAAACTTCTACTAAAACTTTAAATTTTATTAGAATTTTTCTCGCCTCATCTAATTTGTGATTTCGAGTTAGTAAATAATGAGTATTTGCCAGTGTGAGGGAAGAAACATATAGTTTAACTTTGCTATGGTCGGATAAAGTAAATAATTGTTGAGCTTCTTTGTAAAATTCTTCACGTTTAGAAAGTAAATCTAATATAATGTTTGTGTCTACTAATATTTTGTCCATTAAGAATATTTTTTAGCTAGATAATCTGAATATTCTTTTTTATAATCTTTGCTTTCAAGGCTGATTACACCTGTTAGACTTTCAACAAGTGGACTTACTTTGCTTTTTTCTTCGTTCTTTTTGGTTAGAGATGAAAGATAATTTTCGATAAGTTTAGAAAGGCTCACACTATTGTTTTTAGCATAGAATTTTGCTTCCTCGATAACGTTTTGATCAATATTTAATGTTAATTTCGTATTCATAATAAAAATATTTACGTGTAAAATTAAAAAAAAATTACGTAACTAAAAATTATTTAACGAATTATTTCCCGTCGTGTCAAATCTGCCAACGTCAGTTCATCTAAAAAGCTAAACTTCTTTACTAACTAACCTTTATAAACTCAAATATACTACTTTTTAGTAATGAATATTTGATAAATTTAAAATTGTAGTTTTAGTTGGGTTTACAAGTAAATTGCTTTAAAAGAGGTTGAAATGTATAATTTTTGTGGCTTGTTTTTAAAAAATGGTGGTTGTAAAACAGCGGTAGCTGTTGTACGATCGCTAATGTTATTTACTTAAATATTACTTTCATTAAAATTCTTGCAACGATTATTATTCCGCCAATTATTAAATATTTTTTCCATTTAAAGTTATTTGTTTCAGTCTTTTCAGTTTCTTTTGTTATGTTTTTAGTTCTGATATTTAGTTGAAATACTTTGAATTCAGTATTTTCAAACAAATCTTCGCCATCTTCCATATCAATTTGAATACCAAGTCTTCGTTTTGCAATTTTAAAAGTAAAATCTTCCATCAACTGGTCTTCAGTGAAAAAATCATCTTCGTCATTTTCGTCTTTCCACAATAATTTTCCGTCTTCTTCGTACGAGTTTTTATAAATTTCAATTTCTTCTTCAAAACGATTTCCAAATTCTTGCTTCATTTCTTCCGCAACACATTTTAAGCGTTTCTTTTCTCCGTTTTGTATAAGTGAATATCCGTGAAAATTTACTGAACTTACACAACTAACCGTAACTATCTCAGATTTTGGAAATATTTTGACTAAACTTTTTTCGTAATTTGCTAAATTTAAGTTTTCGCTTTCTTCTAAAGATTTAGTTGTCAATAAATATCCGTCACAAATTATTAAGTTTCCATTATAATATCCAATTCCAATTTGGTTATCTTTTGGATTTAGAATTTCATCAAACGTTGTATTTTCTTTTTGCTGAAAATTATCAAATCCTAAACTTTTCAAAAGATCATTTTCGTTTGAGTAATTCTCCTTATTTTCAATAATAATTAATGACGTGTTCCATCCCATAATTTTCGGTTTTTCTTATTTGTTTTTTTTTGGTTTAGTGTCGTACAACGTCAATTCGTCTAAAAAGCTAAACTTCTTTACTACCTAACTTTTATAAACTCAAATATACTACTTTTTAGTAATGAATATTTGATAAATTAAAAATTGTAGTTTTAGTTGGGTTTACAAGTAAGTGCTTTAAAGCCTCTCTTAAATTGCTTTAAAAGAGGTTGAAATGTATACTTTTTATAGTTTATTTTTAAAAAATGATAGTTGTGCAACAGCTACCACTGTTAGCAGAAGTTAATTTAACCAGTTCAAGTTTGTACTATAAAAAATGTAATAAATTGTTTCGTAAACAGTTAAACCAAAAAAACATAAAAGGAAAACGGCTTCTATTTTTCTAAATACAATTTCTTTTTTATAAAATAATAATACTAAAACCCTGATTGCTAAAATTGAAAGCAATATAGCCCATAAAATATAAATTGATTTTTTACTAGAAGTTGTTTTGAAGTTTTCTAAGTTTTTAAATGTAAAGCCATTTGAAGTACCCTTGATTCTTGAAAGAAAATTAAAATTTGAGTTCCCATTTTTGTTGTCTGAATAAAGAATATGAAAGCAAACACCATCATTTTCTTCAATTGCTTCATCATTTAAAATTTTAAAAATAACAGAGTTATTACCTATTATTTTGTTTTCAAATTCTAGATCATTTCTACTAGATTTTACGGTGTTAACTGATAAAATATTTACACTATCAGTATTATTTAATTTCATAGGTTTTGAGTCTATAAAGTCTTTACTATCAATATATTCACTTCCTTCATTCCAAAGAATTAAATTTCTATAATAAATGTTTTTATATTCTTTACCATTATATAAAATTTGCAAATTATTATCATTTTTTTGAGCAACCAATGTTGCGGGTGAAATATAATAAGAAGGAATTTTATTTTTTTCACTTATGAGATAAAAAATATAACTGACTAAAACTCCAAATATCAATGCTGTTATAGGATGTTTTAAGAAATTCAATATTTTTTCAAATGTTCCTTTATTAATCGATATCAATTTTTCTTGCATGTTCAATGATGTATCTTTTTATATTTCCTAATCTATCTCTGACTACTTGAGCGTCAATAATAATCTTTCCATTTTGATTGTCTGCAGTAGAGTGATGTAATGACCAAGTTAAAGTTTCTTTTTGTTGTGTGGTTAATGTTGGAGAAATATGGAAAGGAATTGTTCTTTGGACATTATCATCGTAAAATCTTCCATAACCACTTAAGATGTTATATTTTGTAACATTACCATTTATATTTTCAACAAGTTGAGGGTCATTTTGAGACATTACATAATCAAGTGTATCTGCGTTAAACTTTAAAACAGTACCAACACGAGGTCTTTTAATTTCAATTTCAATATTTCTATCATGTAGTATAGGTCGGTGTAATTGCTGTAAAGGAATTTCTAAAACTCTTGATATTTCTTGTGGAAAAAGATCATTATCTTCAACGATTTTTCGAGCTATTCTTTCTTCAGGATTTTTTTGTCTACCTGTCGCTTGTCTCCATGTAAAATCTACCATATCCCAAAATGCTGCAACTACAACAGATGTACCAATAACTCTTGCGACTGGATCTTCAAAAACAATAGTAACGAGTTCTATAAAACTTCCTTGTTTTGGAGGATGTAAATAAAATTTCACATTAGGAATTGAGTCACCTTTACTTCTTATTTCACCTTTTGACGTTAATGCATGTGTTGTTATTGCCAAAGCTTTAGCCAATCCTTGCATCGAAGATGCTGCGTCATATAGGTCCAAAATGCTTTCATCAGCAGTTCCTCCGGTATATCTAATTGTAAATTTTACTTCTACAGGCATATTTATTGTTTTTTGAATTTTCGCTAATTGTCCTTTTTGTTATAAGTTTTTTTTTGTGCTAGAATGTGTTTACTATATTGGATAAGTACGATTGCCAAGAAAATCGAGTAAATGTAAACTTGTAGGTTAATAAGAATTTCTAAATTAATTATGATTGTTGTAATTATAGCACAAATAGCTGTTATTACTACTAAACTTTTGTAAAATTTAAATTCGTAATCTAATTCATGACTGTAAACAAAAAAACAAACTGTTACGCCAACGATTGCCCAAGTGCTAAAAATTGGTAAACTATCAGCGTATTTTAGCGCTGAAAAAAGTAAAAGAGAGACTGCTAAATCACCATAAATATATTTTGGACTAATTTTCTTATCATCATCAAATTTATTGTCCATGATAAAATACAAATGATAATAATCGAGTAGAAAGAAGATGATTATTAAAAATTTAAAAAGATATATTGGACAAAGTTTAATTGGTAAAATTTCAAACAACATTGATCCCAACAATGCTGGATAGATTAACGTATATATAAACTTTTGCTTGTCATTTATAGGGTTTAACATTTCGTTTTTTTTAATTTCTGCTAACTTGTTTATATGCGCTACATTATATCGCTAATCTACCCAATTTTGGGTGGATATGCGCTATAAACTAGCATTATACAAATATAGTTTTTTATTCTTACAAATCATCAAAATGCCTTTTTATTTTTCTGAGCTATTGGTGTTAACTTGTGTGTAAATCAAAATTATTGGTGCTATTAAGCCACAAAGAATCTTTAGCAAATGCCTGCAACAATCATTAAAACGAGCCTTTTTAGCCTTCAAAAACGCGATGGTAAGCTATTTAAATTTTTACATTTTGAATTACAACTAAAAGATAAACCTCTCTTAAATTGCTTTAAAAGAGGTTGAAATGTATACTTTTTGTGGCTTGTTTTTAAAAAATGATAGTTGTGCAAAAGCGGTAGCTGTTATTCACAGTTATTATTGTATTTTTTTAAATTCTCGATTGTAATATGCAGAATTAAATTTTCTATCAATATTTTCTTTTCTTTTAATCCAAATAAATCCTTCATGTTTAGTAATGACAGCAATATCTATAGGACCGCCAACGCTTTGTAATTCAGAGCTAGTTTTACGTTTTATTGAAGTTAAGTTTATAAGACTTTCTGCAAACTCGATTAAATCCTCTTTTCGTAAGTACGAAATAGATTTTACTATTAATTTTGTGTGTGTGTCAAAAGATTTTTTGTCTAGATCTCTTAAAGTTTTAGGTATTATTTTTAGTAATTTTTGTGTTAACAATTCTTTATTTATATCAGGAATTTCTTTTTCAATTTCATCAATAGAATGTTTAATATTTTCTAATAATATATCTTCTAAACATTCAAAAAAATATGGATTTATGCCTTTTACAAAAGTGTCTACCATATCTCTTTGTGCAAATGGACAAATTAAAGCGGTTAAATTGTTATCAATATTTTTAGTTTTAGAAATTTCATATCTTAATTTATTAGAAATTATTTCTCCTAATTTTATTTCGCTTATTGATGGGAAAATTTCATCGTAACCATAACCTGCAATAACTAGTCCTGAAAAATCTTCATTATCAGAAAAAGCACAAATAAGTTCATGATATATGCATTTATATATTCTTTGTGTTAGTTTTTGGGATTTCTTAATTTTAATTGATGAAAAAAAACCGGGTAAAATTTTCTCTATAACTTTTTTATATTCTAACTTAAATTCATCTATTGTATATTCACCAAATTCAGGTAAAATATCGTCTTTATATTTCGATAGTTCATCTATCATTTCAAAAAATACTTTTTCCTTTAACTCAAGTAAATTAAAGTCTTCTTTTTTTGATTGCAATTCGTTTATTTCTTCATTTAAATCTTCTTCTAAAAAATCAGTAATATTGTCCAAAACTGAATACAGTCGAAATTCTATTATCTGTTTTATTTGTTCTTCATTAATAAATTTTTTGAAATTTAATTTAATAAACTTTATAAAATCATTTCTATATTCTTCTAAAGTTGAAAATGATGTGTCATTTAACTGTTTTGTATAAGATTTTATAATTATTTCTAAAGGTATCCCCATCCATTCAGAATTATTATATATCATTATTCCTACCGGTTCAAAATTAGATAACGGGAATAATTTATTTGCTGTGTTAAAAACTTTATTATGGGCTCCTATTGTTACTGCACTATCAGCTGCAAGTATCACGTTTGATTTATTTAATAATCCTAATTCAGCGGTCATTTTTAAAAGGTGTTTATTAATAATTTATGTATGACTTGTTTATATACACTTTAAATAAGCATTACACAAATATAGTTTTTTATTCTTACAAATCATCAAAAGGGTTTTTTATTTTTCTGAGCTATTGGTATTAACTTGTGTGTAAATCAAAATTGTTGAGGTTATTAAGCTACAAAGAATTTTTTACCAAATGCCTGCTACAATCACTAAAACAGGCTCCTTTTAAACGCTTGAAAAAAAAATGCTTTTCATTTTACTTTTTTATTCTTTCGAACGTACAGTAAAATCAAGTACTCAAGGCACTAAAATAAATTGCCCTAGGGAAATGAAGTAATTCCCCTAGGGAAAATGACTGATTGCCCTAGGGGAATTGTTCAATTGCTGTACAGCAATTGATTTTATATACCTTAGAAATTAAAAATAATATACGCATCAGTTTAAAAATAGTATTGTAGTTTTTGAAATAGAAGCCTTATTGTTGTGTGTTTGTAATGAGCGTTACAGGATAAAGGGCTATAATTGAGCTTACTAAGGGGCTAGTAGTACGGCTCAAATTTTATGAAAGATGGGTACAAATGGGTGGGTAAGTACAGGTTATAAAAAAAGCTTGAATTATTGAAAATTCAAGCTTTGTATGGGATTCAGCTACTGGTTTCTTTGTGTAAAACGCTTATTTTCGCAAGAGTTCTTTTACTACAGTTTCTGCAGCGTGCAAACCAAATAGGGCAGGCATCCAGCTGTTAGTGCCATAAAAAGACTTTTTAAAATTAGTCCCATCAGTAGTTTTTAAACTCGTCTCGTCGGGATGTTCTAAAGAATAAACGGCTTTAACACCACTTGAAATTCCTTCTTTTTTCAAACGTTTACGAATGTTTTTAGCTAACGGGCAAACTTCTGTTTTGCTAATGTCGCGAACAATAATCTTTTGCGATAAAAATTTACCTCCGGCCCCCATATTGCTAATGACCTTTACCTTTTTGCGCTTAGCGGCTATAATGAGATTTAGTTTTGGTGTAATGCTATCAATACAATCCAACACATAATCAAAATCAGGCGAAACAATCTCTTGGGCGCGTTCTGGGGATAAAAATTCCTCAACACGAATTAAGTTGAGTTCAGGATTGATGTCTAATAAACGATCGCCTACAATTTTTACTTTAGGTTGCCCCACTGTACTGTGCAATGCTGGTAATTGGCGGTTAATGTTGGTAATATCTACAATATCGCCATCAACAATAGTCATGTTTCCCACACCTGCACGAGCTAAAAATTCAGCGGCAAAGGAACCCACACCGCCTAGGCCAACAACCAATACTTTTGCATTTCTCAACTTTTCTAAACCCTCGGGCTTAAATAATAACTCAGCTCTTTCTTGCCACTTTGCCATATTTATTTTTTTTAGTGATTAGTGATTAGCGATTCGTAACTAGAATTTTTACATCTAATTTCAACCACAGTTCACCAAACAATTCATCGTTATTCACTTCTTATTATGTTTTATTTCTAACAGCCAACATCCGTCTTTTCAACTTTCACTTTTTCACCATTGTTCTGCTTTTACCTTTTCAACCTCCAAACACGCGTTGGTAATTTTTCCAAACAATCGATTGCATTTCCTCTAAAGAAATGTTTTTACATTGTGCTGCAAAAGTATAAACTTCTTCCAAACTTTCCGACATAGTATCTGTTTCTAAAAAGATTTTCTCATTAGGAATTTCAGCAAATACATTTTTTAATTCTGGATTGCGAAGTAGGTATTTGCCAAAAGACAAATAGAAATCATGTTTCAAAAGTTGTGTTGCTACTTGCTTGTTTTTAGAAAAGCCATGAAGGATAAAAGGGCAGGAGAGGCCGCTGTTTTTTTTACTCGCAATCACTTGGTCAAAAGAGGCTACACAATGTAAAATAACCGGTTTTAAAAAAGCGCTATTTAGGTCTAATTGTGCTTCAAAAACGGCTATTTGAGTACTATAGATTTTATCTATACGTTTATCTAATCCACACTCCCCCAGTGCTATACATTCTTTTGTTGAAAGTTTAGATTTAATTATTTTTAAATCAGAGGCTAAACGGTCTTCGTCAATATACCAAGGGTGAATACCGATAGAATAATTGGAAAATCCCTCTTGAAATTCATGCGGATATTGGTTTAAAATTGATATTGTATTTGGAGTGTTCGAAACAGCGTGAGTGTGTAAATTGATGAATTTCATGGCTAATGATTTTTAACAAAATTATATAATTTTTATTTGATGATTAGTTTCAATGGCTTTTGTAAATTTGTGACTCAAACGGAACTATGATTTTAAAAGCACTACAAGCATACTTAAATAACTTTAGAGGGTTTTCTAGAGAAATTTGGATACTTACCTTAATCACCTTTATCAACCGCGCTGGAACAATGGTTTTACCTTTTTTGTCCAAGTATTTGCATGAAGATTTGCACTTTACGTTATCGCAAGTTGGGACAATTATGGTCTTTTTTGGTTTTGGTTCCATGTTAGGTTCTTGGTTAGGCGGTAAGTTGTCTGACACGATTGGGTTTTACAAAATCATGATTTTTAGTTTGTTGACGAGCGGAGTTCTGTTTTTTGCATTGCAATTTGTAACCTCGTTTGAAGGCATGTGCATTAGTATGTTTATCATCATGACTATTGCCGACATGTTCCGACCAGCGATGTTTGTTTCCTTAGGGGCTTATGCTAAACCAGAAAATAGAACAAGAGCTTTAACGTTGGTTCGTTTGGCAATTAATTTAGGTTTTGCGGCAGGTCCTGCATTGGGTGGGTTAATCATTATGAATATTGGTTATAAAGGGCTTTTTTGGGTTGATGGAACTACCTGTATTATAGCTATTTTGATATTCTGGCTTAAAGTAAAAGAAAAGAAGAAATCGGCTTACCAAGATAAAGAACATCCAGGTGAAATCTTAGTTGATTCTGTGTTTAAAGATAAAGTTTATTGGATTTTTTTAGTATCGACTTTGATTGTTGGAATTATGTTTTTTCAATTGTTTACAACAGTTCCTGTTTATCATAAAATGCAGTTTAATTTAACCGAATTGCAAACAGGTTTGTTGCTAACATTAAATGGAGTATTGGTTTTTTTTCTAGAAATGCCAATCGTAAATTATATTGAGAAGAATAAAGTCGACAAAATTAAAGTAATTATTTTTGGATGCTTGTTTATGGCGATTAGTATTTTCTTATTGCTCATAAATTTTTGGTCGGGTGTTTTAATTGTTATGATGTTGTTCATGACTTTTGCAGAAATGTTTTCCTTTCCGTTTTCTAATAGTTTTGCCATGAGTCGTGCCCCTAAACACCATCAGGGGAGGTACATGGCTATTTTTACTATGACTTATAGTTTAGCTCATATTTTAAGTGCCAAATTAGGATTTACCATTGTTGAAAAATTCGGATATCAAGCCAATTGGTTGTTCATGGGAGTGCTTGGTATTATTGGAACTTTGCTTGCTATTTGGGTTTTAAAGTTGGTTGACAACGAATTTAAACTAAAAAAATAGTAGAAAAACTATAAAAATAGTTTGTTAACTAAAAAAATAGTTGTACGTTTGTCTAACTAAAAAACTAGTTATGCAAAAATTAACCAATAAAGAAGAAGAAGTGATGCACATTTTATGGCGTTTAAAAAAGGCGTTTGTAAAAGATGTATTAGCAGAGATATCGGATGACAAGCCGCATTACAACACCTTGTCCACTATCATTAGAAATTTAGAGGAAAAAGGGTATGTGTCCTATGAAGCTTATGGGAATTCGCATCAATATTATCCTATTGTTACTTTAGAGGAGTATAGAAAAACGTTTATGAAGACGGCCATACAGCATTATTTTGATAATTCGTATAAAAATTTAGTTTCTTATTTTGCTGAAGAAGAGAAGATATCAGCAGCAGAACTTCGCGAAATACTTTCCATCATCGAACAAAAGAAATGAGTATGCATCCGCTATTTGAATTTCTGCTCAAGGCAAATGGTTTATTAAGCTGCTTTTATCTTGTATATAAGGTATTGTTGGTTAAGGACACCTTTTTCCAATTTTCACGATATTATTTAGTATTTGGGATGTTATTATCGGTTACACTTCCGTTTGTTACATTTACTAAGATTGAATATATAGAAGTCAAGCAAGTTTTTATTCCGAAGACAACCGTAATAGCTAAGGAATTTATACCAATGGAAAGTGCAGCGGCTTTAGAGGCCTCAACGATAAATTGGGAAGTACTTGTAATGGCAGCTTATATTGGTATTGTTCTGTTTTTAGTATTAAAACTCATCATAGGTTTTGGAAAACTGTTTTCGGTAATTCAACAATCAGCGCTCGTTAAAAAGCAACGAAAAACCTATTTACAATCGCACTTGATTCAATCACCTTTTTCATTTTTTAATTACATCGTGTATAATCCTGAACTGATCAATCAGGACGAATTAGAAGTTATTATTCTACATGAAGAAGCACATTCGAATCAAAACCACAGTGTCGACACATTATTAGCACAATTAATCACCATTTTCTTTTGGTTCAATCCTGTGGTTTGGTGGTACCAAAAGAGTATCGTACAAAATTTAGAGTTTTTAGCGGATAAAGAGGCTATTGCCAGAGTAAAAGATAGAATTTGCTATCAGAAAGCTATGCTGAAATTCAACGTTAAACCTACAAATTTTGTGTGTAGTAATTCATTCAATCAATCATTAATCAAAAAACGAATCGTTATGTTAAACAAAAAACAATCTAGCAAAACAAGTTTATGGAAGTTTGGAGTTATTCTTCCAATTCTTATTATTTTTATGTTACTGTTTCAGGTAAAATTAGTGGCCCAAGAAGTTAAGGTAAAGGCTAAAGCGACAAATAAGGTGTCAATAGAGGAAAAATCCTTGAAAAAACAAGATCAGAAAGTTATAGTCAAAGAAGCTGATTGGGAAAAAGTTGATTCTATATTAAAATTAAAGGTTGAAATCAATGATAAAATTCAGAAAAAACAATCTATTTTTGAAAGCAAAAAGCCTTTAATTTTATTAGATGGAGTTGAAATCAAGTCTTCAGAATTAGAAAAAATACCTTCTGAATCTATTGTTACTATGAACGTAATCAAAGGACAACAAGCCCAAATTAACTATGGAGCCAAAGCTGTTGATGGGGTAATTGTAATTACAACAAATAAAATGATTAAAGAAGATCCTAAAGTTTTAATTAAAGGAAAAGGAATAATTCATTTAGAAAATGGGGATGATGCTTTGATTTTTGATTCAAATAAATTGAAAGTACCAGGACATCCTACAATCTTATTAGATAATGCTTCGACTACTGAATTTTATATTAACGATAGCAAAAGAGAAGCTAGTGAAATAGGAAAGTTGCTACCAGAAAATATAAAGGCAATTGATATTAAGAAAGATAAAGACGGGAACTCAAAAGTTTATATTACTACTAAGTAATTTTATAAAAAACTGCTTTTAAAGCAGTTTTTTTGTTAAAACTCGTTAATTAACATTTTTTTTATTTTTGTATTCCAAAAGAAATTTAATTTTGAAACATAATTTAACAATCAAAAATCAAGAATATGAACATGAAAACGTTTGTACTAAAGAGTATGTTTGTTTTGTCAATCAGTTGCTTTATTCCAACTGTTTCAATGGCACAAGACAGTGATTTGCAAAAGTTAGCCGCAAAGCAAAAGTCGGGTTTTGAGTTGCGAATTGACAAGAATATGACTGATGAAGACTTGAAAAAGGACGAAACGGATGCTAAAAAATATGATTTTGAAGTTGCTTTCTCAGGAATAAAACGCAACGACAAAAAAGAGATTACAGCCATCAAAATTGCTTACAAAGATAAAAATGGAAATTCGGGCACTTATAATGTGGCAGATGAAAGCCCTATTGCACCTATTTCTATTAGAAAACAATATGATAATAAAGGGAAAGGGAGTGTTTCTATTTTGAATGGAACTTCAAATGATCCTTTTGGAAATAGTTTTGCTTTTGGAGGTAATGGTTTTGGACAAATGTTTAATAACGACCTTTTTCAAGGATTAATGGATCAGCCTTTCCAAATGAATGGAGATTTTAACTTTGATAAATTAGAAGAGTTACAAAAGGGATTAGGCGAAGGAAATGGAATGTCGCGTTCATTTATTTTTAAAGATGGAAAAATGATGGGTGACAATCCAGATATGAAGTTAGAAGAGGAAAAAGTAGAGGAAGATGGTACGGTTACTAAAAAGTATGCCGATGGAAAAGGAGGAACAATGATTATCAAAGAAAAAAATTTTTCAAGCAGCACTCCAGATGGTCAGAACGATTTAGATAAATTGAAGAAAGAGAATAAAATTCAAGTTGAAAAATCGATTAAAATTGGAGACGATACGAAAACAGAACTTGAAAAATTGAAATCGGAATTAGAAAAAACCAAAACAGATTTAGAAAAACTAAAAACCGATTTAAAGACCAATAAAAATTCTAAAAGTGCAAAAGGAGAGAAGTAAATATACCTACTATTCTTTTTAGTATAGTGTCAAAAAAGGGGATTGATTCATCAATCCCCTTTTTTTTAAAACATTTTTTTAACTCGATCTAAATCGCGTTTAGTATCGCGTTCTTTCATGGTTTCTCGCTTATCGAAATTCTTTTTACCTCTACACAAGGCAATTTCTAATTTAGCTAAACCTTTGTCGTTAGTAAACAATTTAAGTGGTACAATAGTTAAACCTTTATTTTGCACCTCTTTTTCAAGCTTTTTTAGTTCTTTTCTGTTTAAAAGTAATTTTCGTTCGCTTTTTGCCCTGTGGTTATAATGAGTGCCATAAGCATACTCTTCAATGGTGGAGTTAATAACAAATAGTTCTCCTCTATCATTAAACTCACAAAAGGCTTCTGCTATTGAAGCTTTACCTAAACGAATGGATTTAATTTCAGTTCCTGACAAAACAATTCCGGCATCGTATTTGTCTAAAATCTCAAAATCAAATTTGGCCCTCTTATTTAATATGTTTATTGTTTTTTGCATAGCACCACAAAATTAGGATTTATTTTTAAAAAAAGAGGGTTTATTTTTTTAGAAATTGGATGGTGCAATTGGAATGAATTTTGTACCTTTAAGATACTTAACCAATAATCTAATTGATAAACTTATGAACGATTTCCAATTAATTGAAAAAGAAGCAGTTGAGCAATTGAAATTTCCAACTGAAGAAGTATTAACAGACAAAGAAGATATTTTACAACGTAAAAACGATTTAGATCGTGCCTTAGCTCTAGGAAATTTAGAACATGTGAAAATGAAAATATATTTTGAGGATGATGCTTCAAAAAAAATGGTAGAAACCACGGTTTGGGGAATTACAAATGAACGAGTAATCCTTAAAAAAGGAGTGGTGATTCCGATAAACAGAATACATAAAATCATTTAAATTTAACTAGAAATAATCTTTTTATTTAGAAAGACAATAAAAATCTTATTTGTAATGAATATTAATAAAATATCCCGAAATTTGTCGGGATATTTTATTAGATATGTATAGATTATTAGCTCTATTGAATAAATTACTTTTACCAAGCTTTACCAAACAAAGATTAGATTTAGCCAAAGCACCCAAATGGAAAAAAGCCATCATTGCCTATCGCTATTTTATAACATGTAAAGCCCTAGATGAATCTAATAAGTAACAGCAGCAAAAATTTCTTTTTCTGCTAATTTTTCCCTTCCATTTAAAAAAGATAATTCCATTAAGAAATTTATTTGAACTATTTCGCCTCCTAATTGTTCTACTAGCTTACAAACGGCTTCCGCGGTTCCTCCAGTAGCTAAAACATCATCGTGAATGAGTACTTTATCTCCAGGTTGAATCGCGTCTACATGAATTTCAAGGCTGTCAGTGCCATATTCTAAGGCATAAGAAGCAGATATGGTTTTATAAGGTAGTTTTTTAGGTTTTCGAACGGGAACAAAACCAGCGTGTAAGTATTGTGCAAGTAACATTCCAAAAAAGAAGCCTCGACTTTCAACACCGACAACCTTATTAATTTTTTTGTCTTTAATTGTTTCGGCTAATGTGGTTAAACAAAATTGGGTAGCTTCGGGGTTTAATAGTAGAGGAGTGATGTCTTTGAATAATATACCTTCTTTAGGAAAATTAGGAATGTCTCTAAAAAAATCTTCAATTTTCATGTATGGGATTTATTTTTTTTAAAAGGTTAAATATACATAATGTTGATTTACAATAGGATGCTTTTAGAAGCTTTTTTTTATTTAATTTTTTATGTAAAAATGTTTGGTTTGAATTTATTTATTTCTATATTTGCACCCACAAATTAAAGGCCTCGTGGCGCAACTGAATAGCGCATCTGATTACGGCTCAGAAGGTTACAGGTTTGAATCCTGTCGAGGTCACTAAATATAAAAATTAAAAAGGCGAGTTTTTACACAAATGCGTGTAAACACTCGCCTTTTCTCGTTTTGTTTAATTTCAATAAATCTTTATTATTATGTTTTTAGCACCAAAATTTGATTTTCACTACTCAAAAAACTACTCACTAAAAATGAATGGGAAGTTAACTTATAAAGTAAAAATTGTTATTAATAAAAAGAAATGGCATATTCAATTTGCTGCAAATATTTTTATCTAGTATAGAAAATACTTATGCTATGGTAACTAAATAAAAAACGCTTCCATCTTTTAAAGATGGAGAGCGTCAAAACAAAACTGTTATTATGGAAAATAATATTGAAAAATGAACGAAGTTGTATTTTTTATATTAAAGAATTGCGTATTCGATTATTGGATTTCCCCTTTCACCAGCATTATTAGTCATAGATAGGAAACGAATTTTATAATAATTTCCTGAAACATCTTTTACTATATAAAATCGATCAGTTTTTACACTCGGTAGTGTTGATGGACCACCACCATTTCGCCAGTTAGAACCAATAGTTCTCTGATCTGTTGTTGAAGCAGTAAAATGAGTTTCGGTTACATTCGCTTTTTTAAAGTCTTCATATGTAACACCATCACTAGTCAATACTTGGTATACTTTTGTGTTACCATGTAGGTTTGATGCGATAAAATCGGAATACCCATATGTAACTTCTGTACCAAAGTTTACATAGTTAGTAAAAGTTGTAAAGTTTAAATCCCAATTTGTTTTGGTTGGTTCTACATTTAATGTAGCTCCTGAATTCATACTAAAGTAAACAAAGTTATAATTAGGATCTTTTGAAATAATTTTTTCTTGATAAGTTGAAGAACTTAAATCTGCATATTGAATTTTATACCCCGATCCATTTTTTAAGAAGCGTACTTTCTTCCAACCTCTTGCAGTTCCATCAATACTAACAGAACCTATGCTTGGGGTAGTTGTAGAAATTCCATAGCCTAAATTCACTAAGTATACTTTATTATCTTCATCCGTAGCGGAAATTTCAGCTATTGCAGTACCTATTCCGTTACCTGACCCATTTAAAATTCCTGTCGGATTATCACAGTATCCATTGCTAGCAGCATTAGTTCCTGAACCTACAGCTACATTTGCATCAAAACTTTGAGCTATTGTAATATCTGTAGTTTCAAGTTTTTTTACGGCCATTTTTACAGAGCCATTAATGATAACTCTAAATTCTGTTCCAGAGTAAAAACCAAAATCCCAAGTATCTCTTCTTACTGTTGTTAATTGTTCCGTACTCAGGTCTAAATACACTTGATTAGGTTGATTAGGCCCACCAATAATGGGTTTTAAAATAGCGCCATCTGAAGCATTTACTGGGTTATTAGTAGTTTCATCATCACTAGAGCATGCTACTAGTGAAGTAAAAATAATGGAAAGTAATATTAATTTTTTTTTCATGATTAGTGATATTAAAAGTTTAAATTGTATGCTAGTTTTAAAAAATAAGAGCGTCCGTAAGCGAGCATAATTTGAGATGCAGATACGTGTGCTGTATTCGTATTACTTCTAGTTTGATTAACATTTGTAAGGTTGGCTATGTTTCTCACACCAAAGGTTGTTTCAATTTTATTTTTGAAAAAAAGTTTTCGTACTGAAGCATCAATCCAATGGCTCTCATCTATTGTTGATATTTCATAATCAGAGCTTCCAACTATGAATTGTTGTGTTTTTCCGTTGTATTTGTAATAGGCAGCAAAAGTTGTTTTCCAAGGGGAAACGGTATAGGAAATACTACTATTAATGTTTAAAGAATACAAGAATTTGTCATTAGGTTGTATGCTTTCAGTCTTTATAGTTTGTGAAATGCCTATTAGAGCTGCCCCTAAACTAAATGTCCAGTTTTCGTTTTTTACTTGATGTGTTGATGAAAAATTCCACATTTGGTACTTGTTGATGTTGACGTATTGGTATTCAGGATTACCTGTATCTTCATTAAAACGGATTAAAGCCATATCTATTCGGTCTTTAACTTGAAGAAAGCTTGTAGCTAATGTGTTAGTTAAATTAATTTTCTTCTGGATTAATGTGTTTTTTTTAAAATTAACTTCATAGGATGTGCTTTTTTCTGGGATTAAATTTTCATTTCCAACAAAAAAATGCCCATCAAAAATCATTTTAGAGTATAACTCTTCAAAAGTTGGTGTTCTAAATGAATTTCCTATAGATGCTCTCCATTCTAATCCTTCATCCTCAATAGTATATTTAATCCCAAGTGAAGTAGCTTGTTGATCGTCAAATTTTGATTGAAAAGAATAGCGGAATCCAGGTCTAATAGATAATGACGTATTTAGTTTAATTTCTGATGAAGCAAATACATCATAGTTTTCTAATACTTTTTCAATAGGGACATAAGTAGAGTTAGCCTCTTGTGTGAGAGCAAAACCAGTATTATGAACAGTTTCGTAACCTAATTGAATATCAAAGGATGAACTTATAAAAAAATTACTTATTGTTCCAGTAGAATAAAATACTTTCATACTTTGATCTTTGGTCTTGTTGATATTAGATTCTTTTCTAGTAAATAAATAATATCTAAAATCTTCTATTTTTCGTTCTTGTTCCTGATGCGATATAGAAAGATTGAAATTCAATTTTTGAAATAATTTTCCAGTGGCATTCGCATGATGAAAAAAACGTTGCGTGAAATATCGCTTATCGTTTGCATATCTGTAAGTACCTAATTCATCGTTGTAACCTGATTGAACTGTTGTGTTGTAATGATCAACTGTTTCATCTAAGAATTCGAGCTTATAGAATACTCTAAAATTATTTTTTTTATATGTCAATAAGCCCGTACCATTCCATTGTTCTTTAGGTAACCAACTATAGCCTCTGGATTGATCATTTTCGATGTGATTTTTTCCATTTTTGTCATTTAAAAAACCTTGAAAATCGGTTCGGTTTATTCCAATATTAAAATACCAATTTGAGTTAAGGTTATGCCCTATTTTTAAAGATTGTATGTATCTACCTTCTTTAAATAAAGAAAATTCAGAACCTATAGTCTCTAGCTGTGTAATCATATTAATGTTCCATTTTGTAGTAGAAGATTTTTTAGTAATGATATTTAGAATGCCACTTACAGCATTAGCCCCATGTGTAACTCCCATTGAGCCCTCTACAATTTCTATTTTTTCGATATCATTCAAATTTATTTGTGACAAATCTGTATTATTTCCAAGTCCTGCTTCATTCGTTAAGGGAACATTATCTACTAAAATTTTGAAATACTGAGCGTCTAATCCAAATAAAGAGACAGTAGAACGACCTGAAGAACTGCTTGGGGTTGCTGTAATGTTCAGATACTGATTTAAAACATCAGATAGGTTATTTGCTGCCAAGTTTTGAATATCCATTTGTGTAATTACTCGAATGTTATAGATTGATTTTTTTAAGGACTGTGGTTCAAATTGGGCTGTTACAATTATCTCAGATATTTCTTTTGCTTTTACAGAATCTTTTAATTGATTTTGAGAATGAACCAGAAAATGTGGGATAATTAAAAATAAGATATAGATAATTTTTTTCATTATATAGATAGAAAACAATAGTATGTTTTCAATAGAACAATATAATTTACTTGATGATGAATGAATCGATGGTTTTATTAATTTCTTCCTGTGAAGCTGTTACTTTCAGGGCTTGTAGGTGCATAAATAAAGGTTTGTTGTCTACATATTTTTGTAGTTTAAGGTCTTTATTTTTTTTGAATTCCAACTCCCATTTTGTGCGAACTTTTTTCCAAAATTCTTTGTTTTCTTCCCACCATTTTTGAGCTGCTTTACATTTGGCATCTTCCACCTTTTTATAAATATTAAATCCTTTTTCCTCAGCTAATATATAGTCCATTCCTTGTGCATCACGAATGATTTTTTTATTATCTTGATCATGAATCCAACCATTGCTGACTAGTTCATGTCTATTAGTTCTTTCGGTAATGTTATAATCGTCTCTTTTAGTATATTCTCTTCTTGGTAGTGGAGCATTGGTGGTGTTTTCCCAAAAATGTCTACCGTCAACATGTATCCATGATGCTGAACCTTCATATCTTGGTTTGTCATCTACTTCATATACTTTTTGTGTCCATTGTCCTTTTACTTTGTCTTTAGGAAATTGTTTGTACCTCCAATCTTCATTTCCATTGTACTCAAAGAATTTTGTATTTTCAAAGATCCAATCTTGTCTCCAATGTTTTATTATTTCATTTTTGCCAACAATTAATAAATGTTGTAAAACTAATTTATTGTCTTTTTCTTCAACAGGTTGAACCCACTCTAAGGCGTGTTCAGTTTTTTTATCAGAAGGTATATAATTAGCTGTATCCTTGGGATAACTAAAAGTTTCTGTAAAATTAAAAGTAACTTCATAACAGCCACACAAGTTTTTAATGGCTTTTCTATCTTCATTATTTTGTGCTGATATTATGCCAAAGAAGGCTACTGTAAGTAAACTAAAATAGTATTTCATTTGTTATTTATTTAGATTAATTAAAAATAATAACAAAGATAAGACCAAAAAAAGTAAGTAAATTTTAGTTGTTAGAAATTAAAGTTTAGTTTATGGTAATTTTTTTGTATGCTTTCTGGGATTTACACCAAAATAGTTTTTATAGGCTTGGCTAAAACTACTAGAAGACGAATAGCCTACTTCAAAAGCGATAGTGTTTATTGATTTATTAGTGTTTTCAAGTAAGAACTTAGCTCTTTGTAAGCGATTAATCTGAATGTATTCAAATAAAGTATCACCAGTATATGCCTTAAAGCTTTTTTTTAAGTAGCATTGATTGGTTCCAATTAGAGATGCTAGAGCTGATATTGATAATTTTTCATTTAAGTTTTGAATGATATGTTGTTTTATTATTTCAAGTTGTTCTTTATTTAGAGGTAAAGTACTTAATGAACAATTTTTACAATTTACTTCTTGAAGATCTTCTTGAGTTTGATGAATTAATTGTAGAATCAGGCTCTCTATATACAATTGTCTTTTAATCCCTCTGTATTGACAGTGAATTAATTCATATAAGCGGGCTTGTGTGTAACAACAAATAGTTTGTTTTTCTATAAAAGGTATAAAAGGTTCTTCATATTTTTTGAAGTAGTTATTTTGTATTTGTATCTCTACATGATATTGATTCTCATCTAAATTCAAAAAATATTCTTGAGAAATTATAATGTATTCAAGATAAGTTACTTCTTCATTGTAAAAAGATGAATAATGACCTACTTCATCTGTTTTTATTTTAGATATTTTTAATAATATGTGTTTATTGATATTTTCCATGAGTACAAAAATAACAATAATATTTAATTAGATTAAATAAAAATAAATATATTAATTACTTTTCATAGAATTCAATAGGTAAATCATCTGGATCGCTTATAAAGGTGAATTTTTTTCCAGTGAACAAATCGGTTCTTATGGGTTCATATTCAATGTTATATGAAGATAATCGGGTTGTTATTTCATCTATATTACTAACTTCAAATGCTAAATGACGTAAACCACTAGCTTCAGGTCTTGAAATCCTTTTAGGAGGATCGGGAAAAGAAAATAACTCAATACAATAGACGCCATGTAAAGCTAAATCTAATTTAAATGATGCTCTATCTTTTCTGTATACTTCTTGTATAACAGTCAAGCCTAAAATTTGAGTGTAAAAGTGCTTCGACTTTTCATAATCAGAACAAATAATGGCAATGTGATGTATTTTGTTTAACATAGTGTTATTTGATAGTGTATAGCTAAGTGCTGTTAGTAAAAAACTGAATTAAAGTTCCTGTTTTTGTTATGAATATAGTAAATTAGTCAAACAAATCTAAAAAGAAAGCATGAATCAAGATCAAACACCACCAACAATAGATTCTAAAGAAAAGCAACAAAAACTAATTTTGAGTCTGTTTTTTGATGCTATTGGAATGATATCTTATAGCGTACCTATTTTTGGTGAATTTTCAGACTTAATTTGGGCGCCAATCTCTGGGGTTCTTTTAATACTGATGTTTAAAGGAACCGCTGGGAAAATAGCTGGTTTATTTGGTACTATTGAAGAATTATCGCCTTTTACAGATGTAGTCCCTACATTTACAATTACATGGTTTTATACTTATGTTTTGAAAAAAGGAGTAGGGCAGTAGTGTCTTATGTTGTTTTTTATTTTAATTTACTTGTGTAATATCTTCTTAATTTAGCTAATTTAGGTGCAATTACCATTTGACAATAACCTTGTTCCTTATTTTGATTGTAATAATTTTGGTGGTATTCTTCAGCTAAATAAAAAGGAGCCTCTGGTTCGATTTGAGTTACAATAGGACTCGAATATAATTTTTCCTTTTCAATGAGTTGAATGTATCGCTGAGCCGCTTGTTTTTGCGTTTCATTATGATAAAAAATTGCACTTCTGTATTGTGAACCAACATCTGCACCTTGTCTATTCAAAGTAGTAGGGTCGTGAGTTGCAAAAAAGATTTCTAGTAAATCCTCATAAGCTACTTCTTTCGGATTAAAAGTAATTTGAATAGCTTCTGCATGACCAGTATTGCCATTACATACTTCTCTGTAGGCTGGATTTTTGATGAATCCACCTGTGTAACCTGATACTACTTTTTCTACACCTTTGACTTCTAAAAATAGGGCTTCTGTACACCAAAAACATCCTCCTGCAAAAGTTGCCAATTGAACCGAATCATTCATAATTACTTTATTCTCTTTACTTTTAATAATTTTATTTTGTGCTTTAATATCTTTATTTCCACATGAGAAAAAGAAAGTTAGGGCACTTAATACGATTAATTTTTTCATTGCTTTTATTTCAAAGTTACTACTTCTTTTGAAATAAAATTACGATTTAACTAATGTTTTAGAATTGTTTTTAATTCTATTTTTTCTTCGTTACTTTGTACAAATTGGAATTATGATTCGCGCTACATCTATAAATAAACATTATGGAGATTTACATGTTCTTAAAAATGTAAGTCTTCAAATTAACAAAGGTGAAATTGTTGCCATAGTTGGCCCTTCTGGAGCTGGTAAAACCACTTTACTACAAATATTAGGCACCCTTGATTTACCAAGTAAAAATGATAAAATTAACAGTAGCTTAGAGATTCATGGTGAAAATATTTTTAGTTTTAAAGATAAAGAATTATCAAAATTTAGAAACTTAAATCTGGGGTTCATTTTTCAGTTTCATCAATTATTACCTGAATTTACAGCATTGGAAAATGTTTGTATTCCTGGTTTTATTGCTAATAAAGCAAAGGAAGAAGTAATGCAAGAAGCCATTCGATTATTGACTTACCTCGGACTTGAAGATCGTATGCATCATAAGCCCAATGAGCTATCAGGCGGACAACAACAACGTGTAGCTGTCGCTAGGGCACTTATTAATAATCCAGCTGTGATTTTTGCCGATGAACCATCAGGTAATTTAGATCATATTTCAGCTGAAAATTTACATCAATTGTTTTTTCAATTGAGAAATGAATTTGGGCAAACTTTTGTTATCGTTACACATAACGAAGAATTAGCCAATATGGCTGATAGAAAATTGGTTATGATTGATGGTGTTTTACAAAATCAGGAGCAGACAATTTAGTTTTCAAAACACATTTCATTCCAGTTGTTTGCACTACACGGTATTTTGCTTCCATCTGGGCTAAAAAGATCTCTATTTATCTTATGATACCATCCGAATTAAAAGAGTTTTTAGATGAAAAAGTAGCATTATATAATCATCCCACTTTTATTGAATCCGATCCAATACAAATTCCACATCGATATAAACAAAAAGAAGATATTGAAATTGCAGGTTTTCTAGCTGCTACGATTGCTTGGGGAAATCGTAAAATGATTATTAAGAGTGCTTCAAAATTGATGGAAGCTATGGGGGATAGTCCTTATGATTTTGTTTTAAGTCATCGAGAAAAAGACCTATCACGGTTAGATCATTTTGTTCATCGAACTTTTAATCATGAAGATGTAAAATATTTTATTAAAAGTTTAAAGAATATTTATCAAAAACATACCGGTTTAGAGACCGTTTTTGCAGAAAACACAACAAATTGTTCTACTCAAAAAGCTATTTCAGAATTTAAAAAAATATTTTTTGAAATAGATCATTTATCTAGAACAACCAAACATATTTCCGACCCATTAAATGGATCAGCAGCTAAACGTATCAACATGTTTCTTCGTTGGATGGTTCGTAATGATGAAAGAGGTGTTGATTTTGGTATTTGGAAAACTATCCCTATGTCTGCGTTATCTTGTCCACTAGATGTGCATTCCGGTAATGTTGCTCGAAAATTTGATTTATTAATAAGAAAACAAAACGATGCTAAAGCATTAGCGGAATTGGATAGTAATCTTAGGCAGTTGGATGCAAATGACCCTGTAAAATATGATTTTGCTTTATTTGGTTTAGGTGTTTTTGAAGGGTTTTAATCCTAAAGATAAAAAATAAGTGGAGAATACCGGATTCGAACCGGTCGCCTCTACGCTGCCAGCGTAGCGCTCTAGCCAAATGAGCTAATCCCCCTTTTGTTGTTCAAATATAAAAAATATCTTTTTAAATAAAAGAAATTCAAAAAAAAATCCCGATTTATTCGGGATTTTTATATGTTATAATGTAAAATTATTAATTAAG
>NZ_JAGKWP010000174.1 GCF_021151785.1 Flavobacterium sp. | reverse complement strand
AAAGGCAATTTTTTAGATATAAAATGTCTTTATGAAAAAACTAATCGTTTTACTATGTTACCTTTTAATTACATTGAGTTATGCTCAACAGGATAGTCAATTCTCACAATATATGTACAATACAATAAACATAAATCCTGCATATGCAGGAACGAGGGCAAGTTTTAATGCTTTTGTATTACATAGAAATCAGTGGGTTGGTTTAGACGGAGCCCCCATTTCCAATACTGTTTCAATTAATACAAATCTTGAAGAAAGTAGATTAGGTTTAGGGTTATCATTTATTAATGATCGTATTGGAGCCACGGAAGAAAATCAAATTTCTGCCGATATAGCTTATATTATTCCTTTAAATGAAAATTATAAAATATCATTTGGAATAAAAGGTACAGCTAACTTATATAGTTTAAATGCATCAAAGTTAAATATCTATCAAGCAAATGATCCAGAATTTCAAAGTTTAAATGGAAAGTTATCTCCTAATATTGGAACTGGAATTTATTTTTATTCGGATAAATTCTATACGGGATTATCAGCTCCTAATCTATTAAAAACTGTTTATTTCAATAATAATGAAGTCTCTATTAATAAAAAATCTACACATTATTATTTAACAGCAGGTTATGTATTTGATATTAATCCGTTTATCAAATTTAAACCCTCATTTATTTCTAAAATAACTAGTGGCACTCCATTTCAATTAGATGTAAATGCTAATTTTATATTCAATGAAAAATTTGTTTTAGGTGGTTCCTATCGCTTAGGTTCTGCCGTTAGTGCTTTAGCTGGATTTCAAATAACTAACAATTGGTTTTTGGGTTACGGATATGACCTTGAAACAACCAAATTATCCAATTATAACTCAGGTTCTCATGAATTATTTTTGAGATATGAAATTTTCAAAAATAGTCGAATTTCAACTCCTCGCTTTTTCTAAAATTTATCTTTATGAAAAAAGTTTTTTTATTTTTAATAATAGGAACATATTGGTTACAGGCCCAACAAATTAAATTGCCAGAGGCTAACAAAGATTACGATAACTATGCTTATGTTAAAGCTATTGATATTTATGAGAAAGTAGTAAAAAAAGGTTATAAATCAACTGAATTATTTGAAAAATTAGCCAATTCATACTACTTAAATGGAGACTATAAAAAAGCAGTAGTATATTTTGATTCTTTATTTTCAATGGGAAAACCTTCTAATAATGAAGCCTATTTTAAATATTCGCACTGTCTAAAAACGCTAAATAGATACAAAGAAGCAGATGAAATGATGAGCTACTACATCAATATAATAAGTAAGCATACTGAAAAAGACAAATTGAAAAACTATTTAAATGAAATTAAAAATAATTCGAAAGACTATATCATTCAACCTACCACTATAAGTACTCGTTTTTCTGATTATAGTCCAGTTTACTACAATAATCGCATTTATTTTACATCAGCTATGGATTCAGCATCTGTAGTAAGATTGACTCATGATTGGACAGGACAAAATTATACTGACATTTACATTGCTAAAATAAATAAAGATACTTCATTAACTTACATTGGTAATTTTTCAAAAAAGGTGAATACGAAATATAATGAATCATCAGCTATTTTTACCAAAGATGGAAAAACAATGTATTTTACCAGAAATAATTTTTTAAATGGTAAAAAAGGTAAAAGTTCAAACAAGAGTACTTTTGTTAAAATTTACAAGGCAACATTACAAGATGGCGAATGGGAAAATATTACTGAACTCCCTTTCAACACGAATGAAGCTAGTTTTGCGCATCCAACGCTATCTCCTGATGAAAGAACACTCTATTTTGCCTCTGACATGAAAGGAACTCATGGTCATTCCGATATTTATAGTGTTACAATTAACACAGACGGTAGTTTTGGCACACCAACAAACCTAGGTAACATTATCAACACATATGGTAGAGAATCATTTCCAAGTATAGATTCAAATGGAAATTTGTATTTTGCTTCTGATGGACATCTAGGTTTAGGAGGCTTAGATTTATTTGTGGCCAAAATTAATCCTGATGGAGGTTTTGAAAAACCTATAAACTTAGGTGATAAAATGAATACACCTTTTGATGATTTTGGAATTACATTTATAGATTTGTCTACAGGTTTTTTTTCCTCTAATCGTGAAGGGGGAAAAGGTTCTGACGATATTTATTCTTTTAAAGAAATAATATGTACTAAAAAAATATCAGGAATACTATATGATTCAACAACAAATGAGCCACTTAATTCAACTGTAATTAACTTATTTGACAACAACAGGAATGAATTAGCAAAAACAACTACAGATGAGAATGGTTTTTATGAATTTTCTGTTGATTGTAATAATTTATATCT
>NZ_JAGKWP010000173.1 GCF_021151785.1 Flavobacterium sp. | reverse complement strand
AGCTTTGCTAGGAAATATAGGAACTCTTTCTTAAAATTGTTCATTATATGTTTAAACATGTATTATTAAACCATTCTAACAAATTATGAAAATTAAATTACTTATTTCAGGTGCAGTATTAGCAACTGTAATGTTTTCTTCTTGTAACTCAAACAAACCTGCTGAAGTTAAAGCTGTAGATTCTTTAGGAACTGAAGCGACTTACACAGTAGACACTGCTGCTTCTAAAATTGTTTGGGAAGGTCAAATGCTTAAAATGCATAAGCACTTTGGTAACCTTACAATTTCTGAAGGTTCACTTACAGTAAAAGGTTTACAGGTAACTGGCGGTACTTTCACTGCAAACATGAAATCAATCACTCCTACAGATAGCAGTTACACAAAAGACCATCCAAAAGAATATTTAGTTGGTCACTTAAGCGGAAAAGATTTCTTTGCTGTTGATTCATTCCCTACTGCAACATTTGTTATTAAATCTGTTAACGGAAACTCTGCAACAGGTGATTTAACTCTACGTGGCAAAACAAACTCTGAAACAGTAACGGATATCGTTGTTGATACTGTTGGTGGTGTTAAAGCTACTGGTAAATTGGTATTCAACCGTCAGAAATATGGTGTTTCTTATGTAGCAGATAAAACTAAAGACATGGTTCTTTCTGATGACATCAAATTAGATATCGCTATAGTTGGTAAAAAATAATACTGTTGCTGATCACGAATTAGTTTATAGTTATTTTCAAACATAAAAAAAGTCATCCTGCTAAAGCGGGATGACTTTTTTATTGAGATGTTTACTCCACCAACAGTTTTTCCGGCAGATTCCTTATCACACATAAAAAAGAACGTCCCGATCCGATAGCTATCGGGATCGGGACGTTCTTTTTTTTATGTGTGATCAGTTATTAATGATCGTTCACTTACATCTGTATAATCTCAAACTCTACTCTCCTGTTCAGTCTTCTGTGCTCTTCAGTATCATTCGGGCTAATGGGCTTATCCGGGCCGTAGCCTTTTACGTTGATCCTTTTGCCGTCAATACCATGTGTTACCAGATAATCTTTTACTTTCTCGGCGCGCTCTTCAGACAATTCAATATTTAAATCCCGATTTCCCTGATTATCGGTATGACCGCTGACCTCTATAGTAATTTGTGGTTGTTGATTAAGTGTTGCTACAAGCTGATCCAATTCCTTATAAGACTCCGGTAAAAATTCTGCCTTGCTCTGTACAAATAATACGTGACGCAAAACGATCTTATCCCCTTTTTTAACTTCAAATACTTCCTGCTTTGGAGCAGTCGACGGAATCGAATCCTTTTTAGTAATAGTTGGTTTTATTGAATCTTTAGGTGCAGGGGGGGCAACTTTAACAATTGTTTTGGTTGTTGTGTCAGGCGCCACAACTACTGGCTCTGCCGGCGGCACGGTTATATTTGGTGGAATAAAAGGGTATTTGGATTGTACTGCGAAGATCTGTTTCACTTCATCTTCTGTAATGAATTTTTCCCATATACTGAAGTCATCCATTTTGCCGGAGAAATAACTTGCTTGTCCGGGAAAATCACAGCCTACAATTAAAGGTTGATTATTTTCTAAGAACTTCGCTCCTATATTTTCGCAAGCAATTAAGTGGCCATTCAAAAAATATTTTGCTACATATCCATTAAACGTTACCGCAAACATATTCCATTTCCCAGGCACAAGCGTTACACCGTTACTTGTATATAAGCCTTTAGAGCTGCCTTCTTCACCACCATCAAAATAAAATCCCTGGTCTGCCACACCCAAACGGTATTGAAAAGCTGTAGAAGTTTCTGTTTTACAAAAAACAGGTGAATATTTATCTGTTTTAAGTTCATCCCAAAATGGTGACGTATTATATTTATCTACGTACAACCAAACAGTAAATGCAAAATTAGCTGTAGGCAGATTTTTTGAAGCTGAAGAAAAAGGAATACGGATAAAACCATCCACACCATTAAAACTAAGGGCTTTCCCAGCTCTTCCAAAACGGTCTGGCGCAGCAGTCACGCCCCCAACCATCTGGCCATGCATACGGTTCGGTCCAATATCATACGCATTCCCATCAAATGCGTAGTTATACATCCACCCTGCTGCAGTCTTTTGACCCGGGGATGAGTAACTCATCATCAATGAGATAATACCTGCTGTTGCAAGTATCAGCGTCCGCATACCAAGTATTGAATAATTCATTTGTTCAATAAAGATATAATTAAAATATCGAACTTTACAATTAAATACGTAGACTATCTTACAAGTTTTTGAAATCTTATTGCAATGTTTTCTCTTCTGTTAGAAAAAATCCTAATGTATCCGCATCGTATAGAAATAAAATTTCATTTATCTGATTCATGAAAAATACAGAGAAATGTTTTTTTAATTTTTAGTATGTACTTT
>NZ_JAGKWP010000172.1 GCF_021151785.1 Flavobacterium sp. | reverse complement strand
GCTTTAATCTAATATTTAAAAAATTTATTTTTCAAGAGCAAATTACACTTACAAGTATTTCGGGGTCATTAATGACAACGGTTATGGTTGTGTTGCTCTATGCTTTTTTACAACGAAAGAAAACATCGTCTAAAGATAATTAGTATTTTTGCATCTAGAAAATTTAGAGTAATGAGAAAATTACAAATGGTTGACTTAAAAAGTCAATACGAAAAAATTAAAGATGAAGTAAATGCTTCTATTCAGGAAGTATTAGATACAACAACTTATATAAATGGACCTTTAGTACATCAATTTCAAGCCGATTTGGAAAAATATTTAGGAGTAAAACATGTTATTCCTTGTGCCAATGGAACAGATGCTTTGCAAATTGCTATGATGGGATTAGGTTTGAAACCTGGAGATGAGGTAATTACTGCTGATTTTACTTTTGCGGCTACTGTAGAAGTTATAGCTTTATTGCAATTAACTCCCGTTTTGGTCGATGTAGATATGAATAATATGAATATTTCCATCGAAGGCATTAAAAAGGCGATTACACCAAAAACGAAAGCAATTGTTCCTGTGCATTTGTTTGGACGAGCAGCTAATATGGATGCTATTATGGAAATTGCAAACGAATATAATTTGTTTGTAATTGAAGATAATGCTCAGGCTATAGGGGCTGATTACACTTGGAAAAAAGATGGTAGAAAACAAAAAGTTGGTACCATAGGTCATGTTGGTGCTACTTCGTTTTTTCCTTCTAAAAACTTAGGTTGTTATGGCGATGGCGGAGCTATTTTTACTAATGATGATGCTTTAGCTCATACCATCAGAGGCATTGTTAATCATGGAATGTATGTAAGATATCACCATGATGTTGTAGGGGTTAATTCTCGTCTAGATAGTATTCAGGCTGGGGTGCTTAAGGCTAAGTTGCCACACTTAGATATTTATAATAAAGCTCGACAAGAGGCAGCTAGAAAATATTCAGCGGCATTTGCAATCAATCCAAATATTTGGGCACCAACAATATGTGATGCTTGTGATTGCCATGTATTTCATCAATATGTAATTCGGATTTTAAATGGAAAACGTGACGGGTTATTAGAACATTTGCAAGCTAAAGGAATTCCTTGCGCTATTTATTATCCTATACCTTTACATAGTCAGAAAGCATATGCCGATACACGATATCAAGAAGAGGATTTTCCAAATACAAACCAATTAGTAAATGAGGTTATAGCATTACCTATGCATACTGAATTAGATGAAGAACAAATTCAATTCATTACGGCTGCGGTTCTAGAATTTGTGTAATTTAGTTAATAGATTTGGAGTAGTCGCTTAAAACTGTAAACATGTTAACTGTAAGCTGAATAAAATGAAAATACTCGTCACAGGTGGTTTAGGTTTTATAGGTTCTCACACCGTTGTTGAATTACAAAATAAAGGTTTTGAAGTGGTAATTGTTGATAATTTATCCAATGCTTCTATTGATGTTTTGGATGGTATATCGAATATCACGGGTAAAAAACCTATTTTAGAAATTCTAGATTTAAGAGAGAAAACAGATGTTCAATCTTTTTTTAAAAAATATAATGATATTGCTGGAGTAATTCATTTTGCCGCTAGTAAAGCTGTTGGAGAAAGTGTTGAAAATCCATTATTATATTATGAGAATAATATCAATGCTTTAGTTTATTTGCTTCAAGAGTTACAAAAATTAGAGAAAGCTTGTTTTATTTTTAGTTCCTCTTGTACGGTTTATGGTCAAGCTGAAATTATGCCAATTCGAGAAAATGCACCTATTCAAAAAGCACTTTCACCATATGGAAATACCAAACAGATTGGGGAAGAAATTATTCAAGATGTAGCAAAAATTTCTTCAATTGAAGCTGTTTTATTACGTTATTTTAATCCTATTGGTGCTCATGAATCAGCAGAAATAGGTGAATTACCATTAGGAGTGCCTCAAAATTTAGTGCCATTTATTACTCAAACAGCTATTGGTTTGCGAAAAGAATTATCAGTTTTCGGTAATGATTATCCAACACCTGATGGAACAGCAATTAGAGATTATATTCATGTAGTAGATTTAGCCAAAGCTCATGTTGTGGCTTTAGAACGCTTGTTACATAAAAAAAATACTGAAAAAGTTGAAGTCTTTAATATTGGAACAGGTAAAGGAAGTTCAGTACTTGAGGTAATTGAAAATTTTGAACGGGTAAATGATATAAAATTGCTTTACAAAGTTGTAGGAAGAAGAGAAGGAGACGTTACAGAAGCTTACGCAAGCACAGATAGAGCTTTTAATGTATTGGGTTGGAAACCTGAGTTTACATTGGAAGAGGCTTTGCGCAGTGCTTGGAAATGGGAGCAAAAAATTAGAAAGCAATAATAATACAAAAATTAACTAAAACTACAACATTATTTGAGTAAGATAATATTGT
>NZ_JAGKWP010000016.1 GCF_021151785.1 Flavobacterium sp. | reverse complement strand
TAAATGAAGGTGAAGTACATTGAATTTGTACATCGACATCATATCTAGGTATTGGAAGATATGTTCTTGTCTGAAAAAATGACGAGATATATCTATGTGCATTCCTCTATAGGCATATTCTGGGTAATCACGGAGTGTGAAGCAATTTAATGGATAGGAATTTTGATCAGGAAATAGGCTAGGTGCAATGTCAGTATAATAGTAAATCCACTGCTGGATATTGCTGATAATGTTGAAGATGGCTGGAATGCCTCCAATTTTAACTGTGATACTTTTGCTCGTGACATCCATGGTATATCCTTGTTCTTCTACCGTTGGGAGGGAAATGTTATTGGGATCACGCAGAGAATTTAGCAGTAGGATTTGAATTTTGGCTTTTTTGATATTATTCGTGGGTACTAGGTTGATTCCTTTGGGTGTTGTATAGCTGATAAATTCGTCTAAGGCGTTTGTAAGCTGATGCAATGCTTCTGGGGCTAAGTTGGTAATGTGTGGATCTGCATACCAATAAAGTGTACTAGATGGGTTGAAAACACCTTTTTCTTGGAAGTAAATTCGGGGTTTAGGAATTTGAATAGACATGGGTGAACCATAAACGTTTGGATTAAGTCCAACCATCGATTGTGGATGATGATCCTGTGCTGTTAAGTGGTTTTGTACAATTACCGAATAAAGAATAATTATGGCAAATATCTTCAGGAATTTGGGGGTGTGAATTACCATGTTTTGGGGGGTTGTATTTAGGGAGATTTGAATTTCTTTAATAACTCTGCTAAGTTACTTCGTAGCAATTAGGATTCAAAAATTTGTTAATTATTTGAAAATCATAGTATCTTGCGCGGATGCAAAACAGAAATGCACTACATCATGTTCTCCCAATAGGTTCACAAGATTGGATTATGATGAATTCCATATTCTTGGTTGTGTTTTTGGTTTATTTGGTTATCGGAGGGAGATTAGAAGAGAAAAATCGCCGTAATATGGGCAAAGTATTGGGCTTGGTGGCTTGGGGTAATTTTATTACATCTCAGTACTATGCCGTTTCACATGGCGTTTGGGATTTGCAAACCAGTTTGCCTTTGCATTTGTGTTCATTGTCGCAATTATTGATTGGTTATTTGATGCTAACTGAAAAGCAGTGGGCTTATGAATTCGTGATCTATTGGGGTGCAGGAGCTGTGCATGCATTTATCACACCTGAGATTACAACGGGATCAAGTTTGTATCATCATATCGATTATGCGATTTCCCACGGGGTAATCATAGTAGCTAGTGTATATGCTTCCATGCGTATGGGTTTTGTACCCAGGAAGTATTCGTGGTTGAGAGTTTTTGCCTATACGCAGTTGGTGATACCTATAATTGGCGGGTTAGATTGGCTTTTGGGTGCCAATTATATGTATTTGGCTCAGAAGCCATCGGCTGATAATCCCATGATCATTGGCGATTGGCCATACTATATTGTAAGTTTAGAGTTGGTAGTATTGGTTCATTTTTATGTGTTTTATCACATCCACAAAGGGTTGGCGAATTGGAGAAGTATTCGATTGATTGATCCCGGAAAGTAGGATTTCTTTTTACCGGGCGATATACGGTGCCTTAATATTTATCAGCTCATCATTCAACAGCAATTGAAAACACTATGCGTTTTCCACCCATTTTTTGATTACGCGTTGGTTGTTATTTTTTCTCTGTAGAATTGAGATTTGATTGAATTAGCGAAAGTAGAACAAGAATAGTGTAGGGCATGGCGGAAACCAGAAAGCCGAGTAGATTTGAGTAGATATCAAACATGATTTGATTGTCATATTTGGTTCTGATTAATGCGAATGTTAGTGTTACAATGTCTACTACAATAGTAACGATTAAAAGGAGCGAGTTGTACTTTTTTAACTGGGAAAAATAAAGGGCAATAATATTCAAGCCAAACATTATCCATATCATAACCTCTCTGGCAAGAATTCGTAACCAAATATTATCAAATGGAGGCTTATATGGGTCGTTAGGATTTCCAGATACGACATAGGTGTTGCTAATGCCGTAAAGCTGATAGGAAATTAAAGAAAGTATAAGTCCAATTAAGACTGCGAGGTAGATTGGGAATTTCCTGTGTTTTTTAGATAAAAGATCCATATGGCAAAAAGTACTGCGTACATTGAATATTGGAAAATATCATGATGGAAAACATGGAACCAATCAGGTAGTTTTTTAGCAATTTGGAATAATGCTGAAATCCGTAAGCTATTTAGTATGTAAAGAATAATTAGACCTAAAATGCTATAGGTGATTTTGGTTTTAAGTTTTCTATCGGGGATGGCAAAAATAAAAGCAATAAGCAAGTAATAAAGTGATTTTCCATTACAAACGTGGCCAATTAGAAGAGAAGCACGCTCGTCACGCATTACAAATTTGCCTAAATTTCTATAAACAATTGGTTGAGGGGTTTTCCCTGTGAAAAGTCCAACAAATCTTCTGGAAGTATGTAATAGGCTTTCCGATAGGAAATTATCTAATGACGTCCAGTAATAAAAAAAAGGCCACATTGCTAATGATAGCAATGTGGCTATTAGGAAGTGTTTTTGTGACTTTGATATTTGGAGCGACTTATATCGCTCGATTAAATTATCAAAACCGATCACACAATTACTTGCTTGATTTGTTTCTCAATCTGTAAACTCCATAAGCTACTGCAGATCCAACAACGGTGAAGATACCGCCGTCAACTGGAACTTGGATATCTGGATCATCAGGAACACCCTGAGCCATCAAAGTTGTAGTGCAAAGAATTGCAGCAAGTGTGAAGATGAATTTTAAAGTGTTATTATCTTCACTAAAATCAGCAGAACTAATAAACATTTCTTTCAAAGTTGAAAATTTTGGCATTTCAACTTTTTCGTTTGTTTCAGTTGATTTATTATCTGTTTTACATCCAATAATCATTAATGCTGATAAAAATAAAATTGCTTTTTTCATGTTTTTATTTGTATTTTATTAGGTTTCTTCTCGAATATGCTTGCTGCTAACTTGTTTATATGCGCTACATTATAGCGCTAATCTACCCAATATTGGATGTATATGCGCTATAAACTAGCATTACACAAATATAGTTTTTTATTCTTACAAATCATCAAAAGGGCTTTTTATTTTTCTGAGCTATTGGTATTAACTTGTTTATAAATTAGAGTTGTTAAGGCTATAAAGCCACAAAGAATCTTTTAACAAATGCCTGCAACAATCACTAAAATAGGCTCCTTTTAAACGCTTGAAAAAAAAGTGCTTTTCATTTTACTTTTTTATGCTTTCGAACGTACAATAAAATCAGGCGCTCAGGACTATATATTAAATTCCCCTAGGGGAATTACTAATTTTCCCTAGGGCATTTATCTAATTCCCCTAGGGCATTTGTTTGATTTCCCTAGGGAAATTTAAAAATTTCTCTAGAGAAAATAAATAAATACTATGAAGCAATTGATTTTATATCCCGTATAAAATGAAAATAGTAAACATAGTACTCATAAAAAGCGTAAATACAGAAGTGCCTTTTAGCGTCTTTTCTCTTAAAACAAAGAACAAACCGCTTTTGTTCAATGGGTTCAATTTTAAGGGGCTTGCCTTTTTAAATGTGCCCTATTTTCATCGTGTGTTTAAAATGAATGTAATTATATACCAATATGGCTACTTTCTTAAAATAACATCTCGCTAAAAAGGTCTACAATAAGAATTAAGGTTTCCTTGTTTCTTACTCCCTAAAATTGCACTTCTACAAGTAAATGAATTGGCCTGTTGGGTTACAAAAAGAAAATTAAGTGTTTTTTAACAAATCCATTAAGTTAATTCTTAATTTATTGATTTTTAAAGTTTTTTAATCTTTTCCTAACAATAAATTTCATCATAATTTAATTTTTTTTAGATACATTCGTAAAAAATTAATCTCTCTATTTTTAAATGTTTTCGAAAAAACTTTTTATCGAACTGAAAAATGACGCAACATATTTACAAGGCATTTTACGATGTCTTGCTTTATTGCTCCTTTTAATTTCTGGAAAGTTGTTTTCTCAAACACCCGCTACGCTTCCTATTTCAACTGGCGCAATGACAAAATCAGCATTACCTCAAGGTTTTAGCCAGTTCGGTATAGGAAATGATTACAGTACCAACCCTTGTAGTACATCACTTAGATTTAACGACTCCGGTGATTATCTATTATTGAATTTCACAGGGGTAGCAACTAGTTTATCATATAAAATTAAAGCTAATACTGGTACAAACACTAATGATTGGTCAGGAATATTTACAGTTGAAGAATCGGTAGATGGCAATTCATGGACTGTTTTAAGAACCATAAATAGTACCACAACAAACATTACAACGGCAAACGCTGGAACCGTTTTTACAGATACACCTTTATCAACTTCAAGATATTTCAGATGGACATACAGTACTCAAAATAATGGTAATCTGGCGTTTTGCGATGTTAATGTAAGCACAACTTCTAGTGGATGTACAAATACCAGTCAGTTTCCTAGTACTTCTATCAATGCCCCAACTGGAACAACGGCATTAACTATTTCGACAAGCCAATATCAAAGCAGTTATAATCAAGTTGTAGTTAGCACCCCTAGTACGTTTGTGTCTACCTATAGTGGTGGTGGTTACATTACTGTTCGTTCATCTACCTACAATGGAACTATAGTCTCACAAGGAAACTCGCCATTAACATGGACAGCTACTGCGGCAGGAAATTATTTTATTCACTACACAAAAAATTCTTTGTGTGAAACAGCTACCGTAGCTAATACTTCTAGCATTCAATGTACCTCATGTACTTCTACACTACCAGTAAATGATGAATGTGCAAATGCAACCAGTTTAACTTGTGGGATCTTAAATTTAGCAGGAACAACGGTAGGAACCATAGCTGAAACCGCTCCTGGAGGAGGTGTATATGCATCTAGATATGGTGTTTGGTACACGTTTCTTGGAAATGGACAAAGCACAACGATATCTTCAACAGGTACTAATGGTTTTGATCAAGAGATGACTATTTTGAGTGGAAGTTGTGGTAGTTTGAGCCTAATTATCAGTTTAGATGTTGGTTTTTCAAATGGAACCGAAACATATACTTTTACTACAACATTAAATACCAGATACTATATTTATATTGGACATTGGGACAGTACCTCTAGTACTACAGGAACATTTACAGTAAGTAGAACAGGGGTAACACCGGCAACACCATCAACAATTACAGGAGCATCAACAGTATGTGCAAATGCAACCGGAATTACTTATTCTGTAACCAATGTTCCTGAAATGACTTACAATTGGACGTTACCTTCGGGCTGGACACAAACTTCAGGAGGCACAACAAATGCTATTGTTGTAACCGCAGGAAATACAGGTGGAACAATTTCGGTAACGGCTAGTAATGGCTGTGGCACAAGTACTTCTCAAACTAAGAGTATTACAATTTTTACCGCCTTAACTGCCGGAGCTCACAACACCACAGCATTGACTAAATGTGTAGGGTTTAATCCAAGTATATTAACTTTTACAACCGTACCTAGTGGTGGGAATGGAAGTTATACCTATCAATGGCAATTAAATAGCAGTAACATTACAAGTGCAACGAGTAGTTCCTATGATCCAGATGCCCTTTTAACCCCTGGTGTGTATTCTTATAGATGCAAAATAACAGATGGCTGCGGAAATACTGTATATACAAATCCAAAGGTGATTACCATAGTAGCCGATCCAAATGAACCTTCATGCCAAAAATCGCCCAATTTAGCTGCTGTGTGTATGGGAACAACACTCACCATAGCTAATAGCTCTTGTACCTATGGAACGGAAAGAGGTGAATCTTGTCCTTTAGAATATTCGTCTTCATCAGATGGTATAAATTGGTCAACTCCTTCAACTACAGTTCCAGTACTTACTGCTAGCGGAACAATAAATTATATTCGGGTTAGAGTTTCCAATTGTAGTACTTGTAACGCTTCCCCTTGGAAAACCTATTCGTGGAACATAAATGCCATACCCTTAACAACGACAATAAATCATAATTAAATATTTAATCAATTCAAATTAATTCAACCGTATGAAAACAAATTTAATTCAGAAACTAGTTTTAATAGCTACATTGCTTTTAGGATTTAATTTTTCAACAGCTCAACAAACGATTTGGCAAGGCTGTACTTCTACTACTTATTCTGTTACAAACACAACGGGTTCGTCTTATGCTTGGTCTGTTTCTCCATCCGCTGGAACTATTACTGGAAATGGAACAAATGCAATCGGGATTGACTGGACAGGGGTTGCAACGGGTACATATACCGTATCGGTAACTGAAACGAACAGTAATGGATGTCCAGGAACACCACAAACGGTATCGGTTTCCATTATTACAACTCCAACTGCAGCTGCAACCGTAACACAACCAACATGTGCTGTAGCAACAGCTACTATTGAAGTAACAAGTCCAACAGGTACAGGATACCAATACAGTATTGACAATGGGGCTACTTGGCAAACAGCAACAACATTCCCTAACATTGCAGCAAATAGTAACCACACGGTTATTGTTAAAAATCAAACAGGATGTTTAAGTATTGCTACACCAACTACTGTGAATCCACAACCTGCCACACCAACTACTTCTCCTATTACATTTAACTAGTTTTATAATGCAAAACTATAAAAATAACAAAGCTATTTCACTAACTAGTCATCAGTTAGTGAAATACTTTATTGTTATTTTTAGTTCAATTTTTACTATCCATTATGCACATGCGCAACAAAATATTTGTCAGGGCAGCATACATACTTATGTAGTTGATGGTAGTGAAAATGGCGGAACAGGTACAACAGGATCAACGTATCAATGGGCGGTAACTAATTCGCAATTTCAAGGCGTAATCTCGTTGACTTCTCCTCCTGCCACTAATGCTATTACAATTGATTGGTTAAATACTCCTTCTGGAAATTATACATTAAAAGTAGTAGAAACAAACAGTCAAGGATGTACTAGTATTCAAAATTTACAAATAACGATCTATCCAAAACCAACAATTCATTTGACAGATCAAATTGCTTGTGTTCATCCTACAACTGGTCAATTTATCCAACCATTAACTATAAACACAGGACTTTCGAGCACAAATTATAATTTTGAATGGTTTCATGATGGTACGGCTCTTGCCAACAATACGCCAAGTTTAACCGTAAACACACCAGGAAATTATTCTATCACAGCCACGCAATTAACAAGCGGATGTTCCACAACTACAAGCACCACAATTTCAGTCTCATCTGCACCGATAGCTGGTGTATTAGTTAATGAGCCATTTCAAGCAACACAAACCATTCACGTCATTATCTATAATGGTTCGGGGGATTATGAATATGCATTAAACAATGGTTCTTTTCAAGACTCCCCTTATTTTACAGTTCAAGAACCTGGAGAATATGAAGTTATTGTTAGAGACAAAAACTTTTGTGGAGAAACTAGACTTGTGGCACATGTTATTAATTTTCCACCTTTCTTCACACCTAACAACGATGGATTTAACGACACTTGGAACGTAATCGGGTTACCTTCTCATTTCAATGCGAAAATTTCAATATTTGATCGATATGGAAAATTAATATTCCAATTCAATCCCAAAACATCTTATTGGAATGGTCAATACAACAATCAGCCTGTTCCTTCAACAGATTATTGGTTTACAATTGACTATACAGACGATAAAAATAACAAGCATAGTTATCAATCCCATTTTTCACTGGTTAGATAAGGATATTTTAATTTTTAACCAAAATGAAGCCTCTTAATGGGTGAATTATTAAAAATTAACAACGTTTTTTGAATTTTTAAAATCATACTTTCTATTTTTGATGATTCAGTCTAATCATCAACTAGATGCATCTTTCTTTTGAGGAAATAAAATCACATTTTAAACCTGTTATACTAAAAAAAAATGATTTTTTTGTAAAACAAGGTGCTGTTTGTGCCTATTTTTGTTTCATTGAAGAAGGTATTCTTCAACATGCCATTACCATTAATGGAGAGGAGAAAACCACTTATTTATCTTTAAAAAATTCATTTACTTCCTCATTAAAAAGTTTTTTAAACCAAACTCCTTCAAGAAAAAACATCAAAGCTTTACATGATTGTAAAATTTGGGTGGTAACGCGAAAAGAATTTGAAGATTTAATGCAATTCAACACCGCTTTCCAAACTTTTTATTTTAAACTAATAGAAAAACAAATCTGTTTGATTGATGATTACCGTATTGATTTGTTAGCCTTGACGCCTGAAGAACGCTATTTGAAACTTTTAGAGAATGAACCAAAATTATTAAATGAAGTTCCTCTCCATTACTTAGCTTCCTTTCTTGGCATTTCTACCCGCCATATGAGTCGCATTCGTAGAAATATTACCTGATCAAATTCAAGCCATTTGGCTACTTTCCATTTCCACTGAACTTATTATATTTGAATTTTATAAAACAAACAAACATGAAATACTTACCTATTAACAGTCAACTTTTTATCAAGAACAGAAAAAACTTCATGTCGCAAATGAAGCCTAATGCTGTGGCTGTGTTTAATTCAAACGACATTTACCCCGTAAGTGCAGACAGTACCTTACCGTTTGCACAACACCGAGATATTTTTTACCTATCAGGAGTTGACCAAGAAGAAAGTATTTTGCTATTATTTCCAGATGCGCCTTACGCTCATTTGAAAGAAATACTTTTTTTAAGAGAAACCAATGAACATATTGCTATATGGGAAGGAGAAAAACTTACTAAAGAACGTGCCTTTGACGTTTCAGGGATTCGCTCCGTGTACTGGTTACAAGATTTTAAAAAAGTGTTGAAAGAAGTAATGATGTATGCAGATACCATGTACATCAATACAAATGAACATTATCGCTCATCAGTTGAAACGGAGACGCGTGAAGATCGTTTCATAAAATGGTGGAAAAATGAATATCCTGCTCATAAAGTAGAAAAATCAAATCCTATTTTACAACGTTTACGTTCTATCAAAGACCCTATTGAGTTAGACTTAATGCAAACCGCTTGTAATATAACTGAAAAAGGAGTTCGAAGATTACTAAACTTTGTAAAACCAGGTGTTACAGAATATGAAATTGAGGCTGAACTAGCGCATGAGTTTTTACGTAATCGTTCGAAAGGATTTGCATATACTCCGATTATTGCCTCTGGAAAAAATGCTAATGTATTACACTACATTGAAAACAATCAAGTTTGTCAAGCAGGAGATTTAGTTTTATTAGACGTTGGTGCAGAATATGCAAATTATTCCTCAGATTTAACACGTATGATTCCTGTTTCAGGTCGTTTTACAGACCGTCAAAAAGCCGTTTACAATGCCGTACTAAACGTAAAAAATGAAGCTACTAAAATGTTAGTTCCTGGTACACTTTGGAAAGAATACCACGTTGAAGTAGGTAAAATTATGACTTCAGAACTATTAAAATTAGGCTTGTTAGACCAAGCAGATATACAAAATGAAAACCCAGATTGGCCTGCATATAAAAAATATTTCATGCATGGAACTTCGCACCATTTAGGTTTGGATACTCACGATTATGGTTTGTTACACGAACCTATGCAAGCAAATATGGTTTTCACCGTTGAACCTGGAATTTATGTACCAGAAGAAGGATTTGGAATTCGTTTAGAAGATGATGTAGTGATTCAACCTTCTGGAACTCCATTTAATTTGATGAAAAATATTCCGATTGAAGCAGATGAAATTGAATCAATTATGAATAGTTAATTTAAAACTTCAATTATTAATTCTATTTTGACAATAAAAACGACTTACAATTGAGTGAGTCGTTTTTGTTTTTTTATAAACTTAATTTTACTTTTGTCGTATGATAAAAACACTATACAAAAACACCACAATTGCTTATACAGATCAAGGAAAAGGAACTGTTGTTGTTTTATTACATGGTTTTTTAGAGAACAGTACAATGTGGAATTATTTAGGTCCTGTTTTAACTAAAAAAAATCGTGTAATTTGTATAGATTTATTAGGCCATGGACAATCAGACAGCCTAGGTTATGTTCACACAATGGAAGACATGGCAGATGCTGTATATCATGTTTTACATGAATTAAAAATTAGAAAAGCGGTTTTTGTTGGACACTCCATGGGAGGATATGTTGCATTAGCCTTTGCGGAAATGTATCCGGATATGATGAAAGCTCTGGTTTTACTAAATTCAACTTCAAGAGCAGATAGTGAAGAACGTATCCTTAATCGAACAAGAGCCATAAAAGCGGTGAAGCAAAATTATGTAGCAGCCGTGAGAATGTCTATTGCTAATTTATTCAGTGAAGAAAATAGAGAACGATTAGTAGAAGAAATTGAATGGGTTAGAAACGAGGCATTGCAAACACCACTCCAAGGAATAATTGCAGCCCAAGAAGGAATGAAATTAAGAAAAGATCGAGAAGTAATCTTGCATTTTGCTCCTTACCCTATACTCTTAATTCTAGGTAAAAAAGACCCTGTTCTTAATTATGAAGAAAACAAAGAACAAATCGATGGCACACAAGTAGAGTTAGTAAGTTTTAATGATGGCCACATGAGCCATCTTGAAAACAAACTCGAATTAGAAAAGACCATTGTCGCCTTTTTAAAAAAAATATGATGCTATTGTAGTTTTTCTTTAAACGATAATTGATCATTCAATATTTCGGCTATTAAGACAACTAACTCTTCTTTAAATTGCTGTAAAATTTCTTTAGTTATTGTGGTTTGTGAAACTACACCTCTGCCCTTTCCAAATCCGAAGGGCATAAAACCTGCTCTCATATTTTTAAACGAAATAATTCCCACCTCAATTGGATCGTTTAGTAATGGTTTATTGTCATACATCAGTGCATAGCACAGTAATTGAATAATCTTATCGTGTTTTAAATCAAGAGACAAACCTTCAAAAGTGTTGATTTTTAAATTATTAGCCACAACCTTTCCTGTTTTATAATCGATAATACGAACAGAATTATTTCGTCGTTCAATACGATCCACTTTACCAGCGATTTTTACTGGATAAGGTAAATTTTCATGCGTAATAACCGTTTCATGACTAGCTTCTAACGACAGAATAAAAAGTTCATCACCCGCTTCAATAGAAGCTTTCTCAAGGACTAAAAAATTTTGTATATTACGTTTAGCTACTTCAAAAGCAATTAGATTTTTACCTTTATTTATTTCGCCTTCTTTGTAAATCTCTATAAACTTTTCTTTTGTAAAATCCTCAATTTGTGTCATCATTTGATTTATATCATCAACAGAAATTGGGGCAGTTGACCCAATAAAAGGTGTGTACATTTTTTCCAAAACTTCGTGAATAATTGTACCCAATGTATTAACCGCAACATTTTCTTCCACTTCTTCATTTTCCTTAACTCCTAAAATGCGCTGGTAATAAAACTGAATAGGATTACGTAAATAATTCGTTAAAGAAGATGGCGAAAAACCTTTGTCAGTAGCAATCTCTTTTAGTCGTGATAAAATTTTATCTGTTTTTACAATCTCAATAGGCTGATAGGCTTTATCTGGTAAATAAGCATTATAGGCCACTTTTTTATAAGTATGTTGAGGCAAATGTTCAATATCTAATTGTGTCAAAAAACGGCTTTTTTCCCCTGCATCTAATCCTTCAGAATAATTGTTATAAAGTAAATAAATATTTTTAGCACGTTGTAACAATCGGTAAAAATGGTAGGTAAAAATGGCATCTCGTTCTTTATAAGTAGGCAACCCCTTTTCTATTTTTACATCATATGGAATAAAGGATTGCGCCGATTTACCTGCAGGTAATTTCCCTTCGTTTAGTGAAGTTACAATCACATTTTCAAAATCCAACACTCTACTTTCTAATATACCCATAATTTGTAATCCCATTAAAGGCTCGCCTTCAAAAGACACCTCTGCTTGATCAATTACTTGCTTATATATAGTAAACAATCCTTCAAGAGAGGTAATTCGTCCGAAATTTTCTTGGTAATTCCCAATTTGAATCAAAACCTTATATACCGAGTAAACAAAAGCTTTAGTAATTTTATCTTGTTCATTATCATTATGCAAAGAGTCTTTTATTTTTAAATTGATTTGCTGTAATTTCAACAAAATTTCAGTCACAGAAACATCCCAATTTTGGAAGAGTAATTCAAAAATAGAAGAAGCTTTATGTTGGTTTGCGTTTTCATATAATTCTCTTAAACGAGAAGCTGTAATAAAAGTAAGGTTTGATTTCTTAATTTTTTGTACCATCTCAAAACCTTGAATCAAAGGTTCAATTAATGGATTGTTAATTATTTCAAGAACCTCCTTATAGTAGAAAATACCTTGTTTGTTATTACGTTTAAATGCATTAACATGAAGTTTAAACAACTTATGAATAAGAATTTGAGCTGGATTATTCACGCTTGAATACCCCATTGTAATATTAAGATTTTTTACTGTTTCTGGTAATGCATTCAAAACCGGAATAAGTAATTTTTCTTCACTAAGTACTAAGGCTGTTTGTTCTAGTGTTGCTGTTTGTTCTGCTATTGATTCTATAATTTTTCCCGCTATTTTTGCTTGGCCAATTGATTTGGGTGTACTAATAACCTCGATATTCTTTTCTTTTGAAAACTCGTCGAAAATCCAATTAAATGGTCTTTGTTGAAAGTGTTTCCAAGACTTTTTAATTCTTCTTAAAAAATAACCTGCATCATGGTAATCGTCATTCATGAACACTTGATCAATATCCCAATAAACTTCAGCCTTTTGTTCTTCCAATAAATATTGGATGATGATTTCTTCGGCTTTATTTAGAGCATTGAAACCAGCAAAAACAAATTGCTGATTTGCCAACTGCGTAATAAAATGATGCTTATTTTGAACCGCTTGTTTATAAATCAAACCAGAATACCCTATTTTCTTTTGCAGCAAGTGATTAGTAAAAGCTTGATAAAAGACTGGCATTTGTTTCCAAAATTCAATTTGCTGTCCAATCAACACCGTTTGTTGCTCTTTATTTGGTGTCCAATGTTTGATTCGTTCAATTTCTAATAAATAAGAAAAGATATCATTAGGGTCAACTAAATAACGATCAATTTCATTGAAGTCTTGTAATAAAGTTTTAGCCCAATTAGAAAAACGTTCAAAATCTTGTTGTTTATCTTCAGGAGTAGTTTGCAAATAAACAGAATAAAATTCAAATAAAAGCTCTATGGCATCTAGGCTTCTCAATCCTGAAATGGTTTCAATTAAACTTTCTATACTAATAATTGAAGGAGCAAAAAAAGTAGTTGTTGATTGTTGCTTTAAGGCTTCAATTAGAAAAAGTTTTGCCCTTTTATTAGGAAGAACTACGGTAGTCTGTTCTAATAAATGCGTTGGCTTTTCTAATAATTGTTGAGCGATATGACTTAGAAACGTTGTATTCATGGTATAAATATAAAAAAAACGTCCCGATAAATCGGGACGTTTCACTTATAATTTGAGTAAAAATTATTTTACTAATTTCACTTCAACTCTTCTGTTTTGAGCTTTACCAGCTTTAGTTTTATTAGAAGCAACTGGTTTAGTTTCACCGTAACCTTCAGAAGTTAATCTGTCAGCACCGATACCATTTTCAATTAAGAATGTTCTAACTGCTGCAGCTCTTTCTTTAGATAACTGTAAGTTAAATGTATCTTTACCATCTGAATCTGTATGACCTTCTAAGTGGAATTTAGCTGAAGGGTACTCTTTTAAGATAGCAACCATAGCTTGTAATACAGCAAATGTTTGTTTTTGGAAAGACGCTTTACCTGTATCAAACAAGATCGTTTTTGCGTAATCATTTAATTTTTTCATAGTATCATCAGATACTTCAGGACAACCATTATTAGCTACAGTACCTTTAACAGTAGGACATTTATCGTCTTTATCTAAAACTCCGTCACCGTCAGTATCAGGCCAAGGACAACCAGCATTAGCTTTTTCTCCTTTAACTGTAGGACATTTGTCATCTTTATCAGCAACACCGTCACCGTCAGTATCAGGACATCCTTTTAATACTTTTAAACCAGCGTCATCTGGACAAGCGTCATCACCATCAGCAACACCGTCAGCGTCTCTATCAGGACAACCGTTTAATTCTGGTAAACCAGCTTCAGTTGGACAAGCGTCAGCTGAATCTTGAATTCCGTCTAAATCAGAGTCAGGACAACCATTAAATTGAGGTAAACCTGCTACATCTGGACATGCATCTTCTTTGTCGATAATTCCATCATTGTCAGTGTCTTTAGCTCCAAATTTGAATTTAAGACCTACTTGGTGGAACATATGAGTAGGAACGTCTACGTTAGCAACTCTTGTATCATCAAACGAGTGCTTGTAAGTAGAAGCAAAAGATAAACCTACATTTTTAGCAAACCATAAAGTTAAGCCTAAACCTCCATTTACAGTTCCTGCTGAAGCATCTCCGAAGAAAGTGTAACCACCTCCAACGTGAGCTGATGGATCTAACCATTTAGATTTTAATAAATCCATAAAGCTATAAGAAATAACTCCATCGATTCCGTAATAGTTTAAATCCCCAGGATTAGCAACATCATAAGTATTTAATGTTCCAGGAACTTTTTCAACCCATCTTGAAATTTTGTTGAAAGATCCTGTTACACCAAAATTAAAACCATTCCCTACGTTTCTTGTTACATTAACATAAGATACTGAAGGAACGATGTTCCAATGATCTTGTGCATTGAAAAACTCTGAGAATTGTTGTTTTACTGGTGATGAAGCGCTAACTTTAGTGTCAACAGCATTAACACCAAATGATACCGCCCATGGGTTTGTGCTGTCTTGAGCATTAGCAGCAAATCCTGCTAATAATAACGCTCCAGCAAATAGTTTGTTAAGATGTTTCATACTTTTATTAATTTAATTACAATGCGTTATATTAGAACAAAAGTAATATGTTTTTTGTAATCCGCAAAACAAATGTACATTTTTTCCTTATTTGTAGTAAATTAAACGATTTTTATTGAATTATGTTCAATTTTTTTCCTACATTAGTGAATGCTTCAATTGCTTTATCCAAATGTGTTTGAGTATGAGCAGCAGACAATTGCACTCGAATTCTAGCTTTATCTTTCGGCACAACGGGATAAAAGAAACCAATTACATAAATGCCTTCATTTAACAATTCATCAGCCATTACTTGTGATAGTTTAGCATCATACAACATTACAGGTACAATAGCCGAATCCCCATCAATAATATCGAAACCAGCTTTTTTCATTCCTTCCTTGAAATAATTAGTATTCCACTCTAATTGATCTCTTAAAGAATAATCTTTCTTTAATAACTCAAAAACTTTTAGAGATGCACCTACAATAGCAGGAGATAATGAATTAGAAAACAAATAAGGTCTTGAACGCTGACGCAATATTTCAATAATTTCTTTTTTTGCTGTGGTATAACCCCCCATTGCTCCTCCAAGTGCCTTTCCTAAGGTTCCTGTAATAATATCTACACGACCCATAACTCCTTTAGCCTCTAATGTTCCTTTACCTGTTTTACCAATAAATCCAGCCGCATGACATTCATCAACCATAACCAAGGCATCATATTGATCTGCCAAATCACAAATTTTATCTAATGGTGCCACCAATCCATCCATTGAAAAAACGCCATCTGTTACAATTAATTTGAATCGATGTCCTGCTTCACTTGCTTTTTTTAATTGCGCTTCGAGATCTTCCATATTGTTGTTTTCATAACGGTATCTAGCTGCTTTACACAACCTTACTCCATCTATTATAGAAGCATGATTTAAACTGTCTGATATTATACAGTCTTCCTCACCTAACAAAGGCTCAAAAACACCGCCATTTGCATCGAAAGCGGCTGCATATAAAATAGTATCTTCTGTGCCATAAAAATCGGCAATTTCTTTTTCTAACTGTTTGTGAATGTCTTGTGTGCCGCAAATAAAACGAACTGATGACATACCAAAACCGTGTGAATCTAGAGCATCTTTTGCTGCTTGTATCACTTCTGGATGCGATGATAATCCTAAATAATTATTAGCACAAAAATTGAGAACTGTTTTACCGTTTACCGTAATTTCTGCTCCTTGTGGTGATGTAATAATGCGTTCTCTTTTGAATAAACCATTGGTTTCAATGGTGTTTAACTCGTTTTGTAAATGTTGTTGAATTTTTCCGTACATGCTGTGTCGATTGAAATTTTTTTTATTTATTCGTTTATTGTACCCAAAAAATGATTTTTGCATTACAAATGTATAAGTTTTAATTCATCTCCTATATATAAAAGTATTTTTTTAGAGACGTTATACTTCATTTGCTCAATGATTCTAGCATAATTTTGAATTTGTTTTTCATACTTGGGTTGATGTTCACCTGTTTTATAATCCAATATAAAAGCCGTATTGTTTTTAATTACCACTCGGTCGGGTTTGACATTAAATTCGTTTGGCGCGATAATGTGTTGCTCATTAAACACCTGGGCGTCATCATGAAAAAAATCGACTAACTCTGGGTGATTTATAATTTGATTAATCATGGTACTAAATCGCTCTTTTTGTGAATTCAAAAACAAGCCATTTTCAACTCCTTTTTGTAATGCAAGTGCGACATCTGATCTATGCTGAATTAAAGCTAATAATTCATGAACAATATTACCAAATGCAATAGCCTCTTGCTGAGTTGTTCCCCACATTAACGCTTCTTTTTTAGCGATTTTAATTGCTGAAAAATCTAATCGTTTTTTAACAGTTTCTATCGTTTTCTGATTGTGTTGAAATTCTTCGGGTAAAGATATACGTTGAGGACTACCAAAATCATATGTTCTTTGGTTCACATCAAAACACCCTTTACTTTGCAAGTAGTTTGTAAAATAGGTTCCTACTGTTTGTTGACTACTTAGCAAACCTTTTGATGTAATTTTAAAACTAGAAAGCACATATAATTGTTCCTCTGCACGAGTCAAGGCCACATAAATAACGTTAATCATATCTAACAGTTCCTCTTGTGATTTGCTTTCAAACACCTCTTTTGTATCCTCATTTATTGTTTCTAATTTCTTCGATTTTTTTACCAAAGCTTGTGTTAAACCAACCTCTTTTTCTTCAATAGAAATCCAAACTTTTGGATCAATCGGACGGGTACTGTCATCAGCAAAAGGATAAATAACCACAGGAAACTCTAATCCTTTCGACTTGTGAATAGTCATTATTCGAACCGCTTGCTCCCCTTCTGGAGATGGAATACTTTGTTTGAAACCTACACGCTCCCAGTATTCAAGAAAATCAGAAGTGCTAGACTGGTATTTCATATCTCGTTCTAATACCAAATCTAAAAAATATTGCACATAAGAAACATTGGTTTGTTGGGGTAAAAATGTTGCTATAATTTGTTCTACAGCTTCGTATAATGCCTTTTTTCTAGAATCAGCAAATGAAATAGAATAGTTGTATTGCAATAAAAACTGTTCTAATTCTTGCTCAGTCAAATCCTTAGCTTGTTCAATAAAATCATGAATAGCCTCGGGCTTAACAGTCTGTTTAGCCACAAAATACAACCAATTTATTTTTGATTCTTGATTAAAATGACTATCTAAATAAGTTAAAAAATGAATAATAAATTTTACTTCAGATGCATTTTGAATCAACAAGGTTTCAGAGGATAAAATCGGAATATTTTTCTCTGTAAGATAGTTGGCCAACAAAATTCCTTGCTTGGTTTTACGTGTAAGCAACACGATATCATTATAATCAAAACCTCTACCTTTTACTTGCTGAATAATTTCAAATGTTTTAATCAAATGTTTTTTATCTTTTTCAGAAATGCCGTCTTCCTCTTCAAAATCATCTTCAACAGCTACATCGTCTTCTAAAAATTGTATAGAAACAAAGCCTCCTTTTTTTGAATTTGTTTTTTGTGTCGCCGTTTCTTGATATAATTTAAAATAATCTTCATTGGAAAACTCGTGTGCAAGGTGCTGGAAAAAATCGTTGTTAAATTCGATAATTTGAGAATAACTCCTGTAATTAGTATCTAAATTTTTAACGTCTTTAACTTTATTTGAAAACGGATTTTCCTCTCCACTCAATCTAATAAATTGTTCGGCCTTCCCGCCTCTCCACCTGTATATAGATTGTTTTGGATCGCCAACAATCATTAAAGTACCTTGAGTCCCATCCAAATCTTCACTAGCCAAGGCATTGTCAATAAGTGGAATAAAATTTTGCCATTGCATTTCAGAGGTATCTTGGAACTCATCAATAAAATAATGACGGTATCGATCACCTAAACGCTCATAAATAAACGGAGCAGGCTGGTCTTTTATTTCGTTATGAATCAACGTGTTAAAATCAGAAATAGATAACACATTTTGATCTTCTTGCAACTGTTTATATTCTTTATATACTGTGTGAATCAATGATAAAGGAACCAAATTACTAACAACTAATTCATACAAATCATTATCATTATGTAGAGCATAAACTTGAGCCAACAAAATTTTCCATTTTGAACTTAACCGTTCAATATCATTTCTGTTTTTTGATTTTGCAGGTATTTCTATCTCACGATCAGCAACATAATTGTAATCATATGCTTTATCATTAGCATTAAAAATATTTAAAACATGACGGTAAAACGTTCCTCTTGAAAAATCAGATTCTGTTATTGAATGTGTTTCAAAATCTGTAATAATTTGAAGTGAAAAAGCTTTAATTTCCTCTTTATTTGCTTTTATTTTAACTGCTATTTGTTCTGCTATTTTACCAAAATCAGCTACACTTATATCTTGAAGTTGATTAAATCTAAAAAAATGTTCCTCTACTAAAATAAGTTTACACACTTCATATAAATCTTGGGTGACATCCCAATTTTTATCATCATCTATTTTAGATTTAGCAAAATTAACTAATACTTGTGTTAATTCTACCTCTTCACCTGCTTTAGCAATTACGGTATCTATAGCATTTCGAAGCAATGCATCGGTTTCTAATGTCACATCAAAATTTGTAGGCAAATTTAAATCATGAGAAAAAGTTCGTATAATTCGATGCGTAAATTTATCTATAGTAGAAATATCAAAAGCAGCATAATTATGTATGATTGATTTCAATATTTGCTTTGCTTTTTCTTTGAGCGAGACTATATCAGTACCTATTTCATCAGCAATTTCCTTCATAAATGCGTCGGTCTTACTACTCACTTCGTCTTGTGAAAAAGCAATCAGGTTGTCTACGATTCTTGATTTCATTTCTTCCACTGCTTTATTAGTAAAAGTAATGGCTAAAATTCTTCGGTATTTATCTTGGCTTGGGGCTTGAAATAAAATTTTCAAGTATTCTTTGGTTAATGTATAGGTCTTGCCAGACCCAGCAGAAGCGTTGTAAACCTTAAAACTCATACGCTGATTTCTTTTTATAATGAAACTATAAGAAGTTTCTATTTTTATTTCCAAAGTTAAATTTATAAATTTGAAAAAAATAATTAATCATTTTAAATTTAAAATATCATGGCTTTTGAATTACCAAAATTACCGTATGCATATGATGCATTAGAACCACATGTGGACGCTAGAACCATGGAAATTCACCACACAAAACACCATAATGCCTATACTACCAACTTAAATGCTGCTATTCAAGGAACAGATTTAGAAGGGAAAACCATTGAAAATATCTTAATTAATTTAGATATGAACAATATGGCTGTTAGAAACAATGGCGGTGGTTTCTACAATCATAATTTGTTTTGGACAGTTATGTCTCCAAATGGAGGTGGACAACCAACTGGGGAATTGGCCGATGCTATTGAAAGAGATTTTGGTTCGTTTGAAGCTTTTAAAGCAGAATTTGCTAAAGCTGCGGCTACTCGATTTGGCTCAGGATGGGCATGGTTGTGCGTACATAAAGGTGGAAAATTAGAAGTGTGTAGCACAGCTAATCAAGACTCTCCTTTAATGCCTGGAATTGCTTGTGAAGGAACACCTGTTTTAGGATTAGACGTTTGGGAACATGCATATTATTTACATTATCAAAATAGAAGACCTGATTATATTGACGCTTTTTTCAATGTAATTAATTGGACAGAAGTGGCTAGAAGATATGCTACTGAAAAATAAAAATTTTATCCTATTTGAATCAAAAAGTCGCTCCATACAAGAGCGGCTTTTTTTGTCATTTATTGAATTCGAAACTGTATCTTTGTTATTTATTCGCGAACTGAAATGAAGTTTTTATCGGTTATTTTCTTTTTTTTGAGTTTTGGGATATTTGCCCAAAAAAAAACCGCATCTTCAGATGAGTTAACAATAAAATTAATTCAAAACCTAGTCAGAGTTCAAAACAACAACCGCTCTTTAGTAACAGACCACAATTATTCCTATTATGAAAAAACAATTGTATCTGCTGAACCCGATTCTATTTCTGCGGTAGTTGACACTATTTATAAAAACAAGAAAAAGAATAAATTTTCTATTGACTCTTCTAGTTATAAATTCAAACGCCTAATTGCCAAACAACATTTATATCAACTAGAAAAAGTAGCAGATGTTTCCATTAAAAACAAACAAAAACGCGAAGAGATTTTAAGTATAAAAATGGCAGGATTGAAACAACCCATATATGAATTAATGGGTCAGGAATTTATGCCAACAAATTTCAATGCAGATGTTTTAAAATTTTTGACTTTTAATATTAAAAACCCATTAAGTGTTAATGGAAATTCAAAATATAATTTTTACCTAGATTCAAAATATCAATCAGCAAATTCTGAGTTAGTTAAATTAAATTTCAATAGTACTTCATTATTCAGAAAAAATAAAGTTACTGGATTTTACATCGTTAACAAACATACTTTTGCCATTCAAAAAGCTGTTTTCATTATAAAAGGAATTATAAATCTTCAAACGGAAACTTATTTTGAAAGATGTAAAAATGCTAAAAAAGAGTATCCAGTTTCACAAAATTTACTAGTAACAAAGGGCAATCACAAACACAATATTGATATCCTTGGCTCCTCCATTCGCTTTGATGATGCTCAAAAAGCATCCAATCAAAAATATGACTACACACAAGATTTATATTTAAAAATTACTCGAAAATTTTTAAATTATAATTTTGAAAAAATCTCGAAAAAGCAGCCTTACCAAATTCAGATTGATAAAAATGCATTAAATAATCAAGCCCTTTTTTTGACTTTCTTCGAAAAAGACTCGATAGATTCACGTTCGGGAAACACTTATAAATCTCTTGACAGTTTAGTAACAACTGAACGTATTGAAAAAAAAATTTATTTTGGAAAAAAAATAATCAATGGTCAAATTCCATTTGGATTTATTGACCTTCAAGCCCGACATTTATTCAAATACAATAATCAAGAAGGATTTAGAGTAGGTTTAGGTTTCGCTACAAATGACCGTTTTTCCAATTGGTTTAAACTTTTTGGTTATGGTGCTTATGGAACAAAAGACGGTGTTTTCAAAAGCCAAATAGGTTCTGGCTTTAGAATATCTAAAAAAACGGATACTTGGGTTTCTGGATCATTCACAGATGACATCACTGAATTTGCCGACCTTACCTTACTAGCCGATAATAAAAAATTTAAACTCTATGATCCTCGTCCGTTTAATATCTCTACCTTTTACAGTCATCAAACCTATAGTTTAAACTTTGAATCCAAAATAATTCCTCAAGTGGAGGCTATTTTAAATGTAGCAAAATCAAGAATAAATCCTTTATTTGATTATATTTTTCAACCTAATGGACAATCTGTTGAACTGTACAATGTAACACTTGCCAGTTTGAGTTTAGAATGGTCTCCTTATAGTATATTTTTACAATCACCGCAAAACATACTAGAAGTAGAAAAAAATTATCCTAAATTTTTAATTGAATTGACACAAGCTTTACCAAATGTCTTAGAAAGCAATTTAAATTTTACTAAAATCGACACGCGAATTCAATTTGAAAAAAAATACTTGTCTGGTCACAAAACAACTTTATTATGGCAATCTGGCATCAGCTTTGGCCAAACCCCTTTATCACATTTATATAGTGTAGCACCAAATAATTTAGATAAAAACAATCTTTTAAAACGCATCACTTTTGCGAGTAAAACATCGTTTGAAACCATGTTCTTTAATGAATTTTACTCTGATCGTTACACGTTTTTACAACTCAAACATCAGTTTCACAAAATTGTTATTTCTAAAAGCATTAAACCCATCTTTATATTAGCTTCAAAAGCTGCTTTTGGCAATTTAACACATCCAGAATACCATTCGGGAATTACTTTCAAAACCATGGAAAAAGGTTTTTTTGAAAGTGGTTTAGAAATTCAAAATATTTTTAAAGGTTTTGGAATTTCATCCTATTATCGCTACGGGCCTTATCAATTAACTCGATGGGAAGATAACTTAGCTATAAAGATTTCGTTTACTTTGAATTTAGGTCTATAATCATATCCTATTTATTCATTGCTAATAGAAGAAAATTAAGTGATTATAGAACATTTATTAGTATCTTTGCACCTTATTTTTTAACACTTTTATCCGAGATAAAAGAATTAAATGCTTGGAAATGAAGAAATGGTTATCAACCAGTTTTTGGATTTTAATATCACGATTTTTACTCAGAAATAGATTATTAGTCATTTTAATGATTGCAGCATTCACTGTATTTATGGGAATGCAATGGAAATATATTCGCTTTACTCAAACTGAAGCTAATTTACTACCTGACGATCATAAAGACAACATTGCTTACACTAATTTTTTAAAGAAGTTTGGTGAAGAGGCAAATTTAATTGTGTTTGCAGTAAAAAGTGATGAAGTTTTCAAACCCGAAAATTTCAAGGCTTGGAGCGAAATGATGCAAAACATTCAACAAAACAAAAAAGAAGTTGATTTTGTCATTTCATTCAAAGAATTGAAACAACTAGTTAAAAATGATGCTACACAAGCATTTGAATTAAAACCCTTCATCGATCAAAACAAATTAAACGAAGTTAATTATTTACAAGACAAAAGAAAAGAACTCATAAACGACCTTCCTTTTTATGAAAGTTTGTTATTCAATAAAAAAAGTGGCGTTGTTAGAAGTGTTATCTACTTGAACAAAAACATCGTTAATACTAAAATTAGGAAAGATTTTGTACTAGAAAAATTAATTCCTGAGATCAAAAAGTTTAAAGATAAAACCAACGTTGACATTCGAGTTTCGGGTATGCCTTATATTCGAACCTTAAATGCTACTGCTATTATTAGTGAAATTGGATTGTTTATTGGGGCAACCTTATTGGTTACCTCACTGATTTTCTATTTCTTTTTCCGATCATTCAGAACCACTTTAATGGCAATTTTTGTGGTAATTATTGGTGTAATGTGGTCTTTTGGTTTGTTAGGATTATTGCGTTATGAAATTACAGTATTAACCGCTTTAGTTCCTTCTTTAATAGTTATTATTGGAATTCCAAACTGTATTTTCCTAACCAACAAATATCATCAGGAAGCCAGAGCACATGGCAATAGAGCTAAAGCATTACAGCGTGTTTTAACCAAAGTAGGAACAGCTACATTCATAACAAATGTTACAACTGCTGTTGGATTTGCGACATTTATTATAACTAACAACCAATTGTTATCCGAGTTTGGAGTAGTAACCTCATTAAACATTATGGCATTGTTTATATTGAGTTTGTTTGTAATTCCAATTTTCTTTAGTTTTTTACCTATTCCTAAAGACAAACACTTAGAGCATTTGGAAAGAAGTTATTTAGTTGGATTCAGAAATTGGATCATCAACCAAGTTAAATTCCACAATGTTCGTGTTTATGCCGTTGCTTTAACGCTCTTAATTGCAGGAATCATAGGTGTTTACAAAATGAAAATATCAGGTAGTGTTTTGGAAGACATGCCTAAAAACCAACCTTTCTTTGAAGATATTCGCTTTTTTGAAAAAGAATTTAATGGTGTACTTCCCGTAGAAATTATGATTGATACAAAACGCAAAAAAGGCGTGATGAAAATGTCTACGTTAAAGAAAATGGATGAATTGCAAAAAGAAATTGAAGAAATTCCGCAATTATCAAAACCTGTTTCTATTGTCAACTTAGTCAAATATGCTAAACAAGCTTATTACAACGGGAATCCAGAATTTTATGAGTTGCCTAATTCTCAAGAACAAGCTTTCATATTACCTTACTTAAAAAATTCTGCAAAAGATGGCAAAGAAAATCCATTAAAAAGCTATGTGGATAAAACAGGTCGATACGCTCGTATTTCTACTTTTATGAAAGAAGTTGGCACAGATGAAATGGTAGAAGTCGAGAAAAAATTAAATGAAAAAATAAAAGAACTCTTCCCAGAAGACCGCTATACGGTTGCTATTACTGGTAAAGCCCTTTTATTCCAAAAAGGAACCAGTTATTTATTGGACAATTTAATTGAATCGTTAATTTTTGCTGTATTATTAACAGCTGGATTAATCTTCTTTTTATTCCGATCTGTTAAAATGATTTTTGTTGCACTCATTCCAAACTTGTTACCACTTTTATGTACGGCAGGATTAATGGGATATTTAAACATTCCTATCAAACCGTCAACCATTTTGGTATTTGGAATTGCCTTTGGATTATCAGTTGATGACACCATTAGATTCCTAGCACAATATAGACAGGAATTAAAAATAAACAATTGGAAAATTAAGAAATCTATTTTCAAAACATTAGAAGAAGAAGGACCAAGTATGTTCTACACTTCTATAGTTTTATTATGTGGATTTTTTGTATTTACGTTGTCAGATTTTGGAGGAACAGTAGCTTTAGGAGGTTTAGTTTCCATCACTTTATTGTTTGGAATGCTTACTAATTTAATTTTATTACCTAGCTTAGTACTTTCTTTAAATCGAACTCTGGCAAACCAACAAGAAATGAAAGAACCAACGTTAGACATTGTAGTATCTGACGATGAAATAGAAGAAGAAATAGAACAAAAAAATAAACAAGATTAAAATGAAAAATTTAGTAGCCGAATTACAATGGAGAGGGCTGGTTCATGACATCATGCCTGGAACGGAAGAGCAATTGTTAAAAGAACCTACTTCGGCCTATATTGGATTTGATCCAACTTCAGATTCATTACACATTGGAAGTTTAGTACCTATTATTATTTTAATGCACTTAAGAAGATTTGGCCACAAGCCTTATGCTTTAGTGGGAGGTGCAACAGGAATGATAGGTGATCCTTCAGGAAAATCTAATGAAAGAAATTTATTAGATGAAGCTACATTAGCAAAAAATGTGGAAGGAATCAAAAGAGTATTATCTCGTTTTTTAGATTTCGATGCTACTGATGCACAAGCACCTGTTTTAGTAAACAATTATGATTGGATGAAAGATTTTTCTTTTATCAATTTTGCTCGTGATGTAGGCAAAAGAATCACTGTAAACTACATGATGAGTAAAGATTCTGTTAAAAAGCGTTTAACAGGAGAAGCAGGAGAAGGGATGAGTTTCACTGAATTTACTTACCAATTGATTCAAGGATATGATTTCTACCATTTATACAAAAACCATAATTGTTTGTTGCAAATGGGTGGAAGTGACCAATGGGGAAATATTACTACTGGTACTGAATTGATAAGAAGAATGAGTGTTGATACGGAGGATGAAGGAAAAGCTTATGCTATGACTTGTCCTTTAATTACAAAAGCAGATGGTTCAAAATTTGGTAAATCTGAAAAAGGAAATATTTGGTTAGATGGAGATAAAACTTCTGCCTATGAATTTTACCAATTTTGGTTAAATACGACCGATGTTGATGCAGAAAAATACATTAAAATATTCACCTTTTTAGAAAAAGAAGAAATTGAAAATTTAATAGCACAACATCAAGAAGCGCCTCACACTCGCTTATTACAAAAGAAACTAGCAGAGGAATTAACAACCATGATTCATGGTAAAGAGGAATTAGAAAATGCTATTAAAGCATCAAATATTTTATTCGGAAATTCATCCGCTGAAGACCTAAAATCTTTAAATGAGCAAACTTTTTTAGCTGTTTTTGAAGGTGTCCCTCAAGCCGAAATTGCATTAAATGAAATTGAAGCAGGTTATTCAATTGTAGACGCATTTGTAAAGAACGAATTTTTAGCCTCAGGAAATGAAACTAGAAGAGCATTGAAAGAAAATGCAGTTTCTGTAAATAAAGCAAAAGTTAAGGAAGACTACTTAATTACTTGTACAGACTTAATAAATGGTAAATATGTTTTACTTCAAAAAGGGAAAAAGAACTATTACTTATTAAAAGCAGTATAAAGATTAAGTTTACAAACATAAAAAACCACGTTTAAAATAAAACGTGGTTTTTTATTTTCAAATTAACTAGATAAATAATAAAAAAGGTGAACTCACGCCCACCCTTTTTGCCCCAAATCTACCATAAAACTTAACCTACTAATTTTCTGGTATCACTAATATATGACTGTTATCTCAAAAAATGTTAAAAAATTGATGTGTAACAAAAAAAATCGTTGAACTGCAAAAAAAGGTAGTTTATAACTTTAACATAATAAAAAAGGTGAACTTACGCTCACCCTTTTTGCCCCAAATCTACCATAAAACTTAACCTACTAATTTTCTGGTAGAACTAAAGTATAACTGTTTTTTCAAAAAATGTTAAAAAATTGATGTTTTACCAAAATAATCGTTGAATTGCAACAAATCAATAAGCTCTTGTGTCATTTCCTTCATAAAAGTTTATAAATGCTGTATTAACAACTCGATTACCTCCAGGTGTAGGATAATCTCCTGTAAAATACCAATCTCCTAAATTCTTTGGACATGCCTTATGTAAATCTTCAACTTTTTGAAAAATAATCTTGATATCCGATTTAATTTCTTTGGAGGTTAACATTTGCGCCATTTTATCTGAAATTTGTTCGTCTGTAAAAGGAGCATAAATGGCTTTTACATAATTCACAATCTCGATATCTTTGGCGCCTTGCTGAGCTTTTGCTTTAGCATAAACCTCATCAACAATGTGGTATTGATTGGTTTCCTTTAATAGCTCTAAAGCGGCTCTAAACGCAATGAACCCATCAAGCGTACTCATATCTATTCCATAACAATCAGGATAACGAATTTGAGGTGCTGAAGAAACAATAACAATTTTCTTTGGTTGCAAACGATCTAAAATCTTTATAATACTTTTTTTCAAAGTCGTTCCACGAACAATACTATCATCAATAATTACTAAATTATCTGTTGGCTTCACCACTCCATACGTAACATCATAAACATGAGAAACTAAATCATCTCTACTACTGTCTTCCGTAATAAATGTTCGCAGTTTAACATCCTTAATAGCTATTTTTTCAGTACGCACTTTTTCAGCCAAAATAGCATTTAAACCAGCTTCATCTAAAACATTTCTTTGCTTAATAATAGTTTTTACCTTCTGCTCATCTAAATATTTTTGTGCTGCTTCTGATAAACCATAAAATGAAGTTTCAGCAGTATTTGGAATGTAGGAGAAAACCGTGTTTAAAATATCATTATCTATTTCTTTTAAAACACTAGGAAAAATAAATCTTCCTAAATCTTTTCGCTCCTGATAAATTTCAGCGTCACTTCCTCTTGAAAAATAAATACGCTCAAAAGAACAAGCCTTTTTAGTTAAGCTTTCTCTAATATTCTCAAAAGAAACTTGTCCATTTTTCTTAACAATGATAGCATCACCCGCCTCTAGTTCTTTAACGCTTTCAAAAGAGACATTAAATACTGTTTGAATTACTGGTCGTTCAGATGCCACTACAACAATTTCATCATCTTGATAATAATAAGCTGGACGAATTCCCGCTGGATCACGAACCACAAAAGCATCCCCATGACCTAATAATCCGGCCATAGCATAACCTCCATCCCAATTTTTAGACGCTCTTTTTAAAATACGAGCAATATTTAATCGTTGAGCAATAATAGGAGAAGCTTCTTGCTTTGAAAGTCCTTCATTCTTACATTCTAAATATAAATTAGTGACTTCATCGTCTAGAAAATGTCCAATTTTTTCCATGACAGTTACCGTATCTGCCATTTCTTTTGGATGTTGCCCTACTTCAACTAAATCTTGAAACAATTCTTTAACATTGGTCATATTGAAGTTTCCTGCCACAATTAAATTGCGGTGCATCCAATTATTTTGACGAAGAAAAGGATGAACACTCTCGATGCTATTCTTACCAAAAGTTCCATAGCGTACATGGCCCAAGAATAACTCTCCAATATAAGGAATGTTTGCTTTTTGAAGTGCAACATCATCTTGGTATTCAGGATGTTTAATCAACTCTTCGTTAATACGTTGATTAATTTGAGCAAAGACATCTTGTATGGGTTGAGATTGATTTGAACGCACACGACTGATATAACGTTCTCCTGGCTTTACATCCATTTTGATGCTAGCAAAACCTGCACCATCTTGCCCTCTATTGTGTTGCTTTTCCATTAATAAGTACATTTTTTGTACTCCATAAAAAGCGGTTCCGTATTTTTCCTTATAGTATTCTAAAGGTTTTAATAATCGTAATAAAGCAATTCCACATTCGTGTTTAATAGCGTCGCTCATTGTTGTAGTGTGTTGTTTGTTGTAGTTATTGTGTAATGCAAAAGTACAAAAAAGCCCCGATAAATCGGGGCGTATTTTATAATGTAATTTCAAATTGTGTTAAAGCCTTGAACTGTTGAAGGCGGTTTAAGACCTGTTCTTTATCTAAAGCAACCATTCGCTCTGTTCCGAACTTCTCTACACAGAATGAAGCTAAATTAGAACCGTGAATAATCGCGTTTTTCATATTCTCAAAAGAAGTATCTCCTGATTGTGCAATATAACCAGAGAATCCTCCTGCGAAGGTATCCCCTGCTCCTGTTGGATCAAACACTTCCTCTAATGGTAATGCTGGAGCAAAGAACACATCTTTATTATGGAACAATAAAGCACCATGCTCTCCTTTTTTGATTACCACATATTTAGGTCCCATGGTATGAATCTTAGCGGCAGCTTTAACCAATGAATACTCACCAGATAACTGACGTGCTTCTTCGTCATTGATGGTAATTACATCAACACGCTTCATAACATCTAGTAATTCAGGCAAAGCACAATCCATCCAAAAATTCATCGTATCTAAAACCACTAATTTAGGCTTAGCCGTTAATTGATCCAATACACTTGATTGAACTAATGGGTGTAAGTTACCTAACATTACAATTTCAGCATCTTGAAATTCTGATGGAACTACGGGTTTAAAATCAGCTAATACATTTAATTCTGTAGCTAATGTATCGCGAGAGTTCATATCATTATGGTAACGTCCACTCCAAAAAAATGTTTTTCCACCTGGAACTACTTCAATACCATCGATATTAATATTTTTATTTGTTAATAAATCTAAATATTCTTGAGGGAAATCTTCACCCACAACAGATACAATAGCCGATTTCACATTAAAGAAAGAAGCGGATAATCCAATAAACGTTCCTGCTCCACCTAAAATTTTATCTGTTTTTCCAAAAGGGGTTTCTATAGCATCAAAAGCTACCGTTCCTACAATTAATAACTTGCTCATTTACTTTATTTTAAAATAGGCGGCAAAGATACTACTTTAGTTGCAGAGTTGCAAAGAATTAAAAGCTCAAAATAGAAGAACACTAACTTTTATAATTCTTGAAAATATAAATCCAAATCATTCTTGACAGTCTAATGTTGAAGGCCGTTAAAAGAAGTAAAACGACCATTATTATAGGGAAAATTTTTAAGTCGAACGTTTTTTCAAAAAAAGGACGAGTTAAAAAATAAGTAATCAATGCTTCTCCCACTCCTATAGCATAACTGACAAACATAGCACCAAAGAAAAACCCTGGCTCTTTTTCAAAAGTGAATCCACAATTTGAACAAGCTTTATTCATTTTAGGAAAACCCATACTGAAATAAAAACTTTTATCAGCAAAAACAAGACCTCTAGTACAATTTGGACACTTGTTAGTAAAAATATTTTTAATCGTTAACCACATAATTT